>NZ_CP064942.1:2100000-2452500 GCF_015679265.1 Pontivivens ytuae | reverse complement strand
CTGTTCCTTCAGCTCGCGCGCGCCCTGCAGCTTGTCGCGCTCCGACTGCCAGCGGGCGGTCAGTTCCGCCGAGCGGTCCTGAAGCTCCGCCAGATCCTTCTCCAGCGTGGCGAGCCGATCGCGGGAGGCCGCGTCGTCCTCCTTCTTCAGCGCCTCGGCCTCGATCTGCTTCTGCATGATGTCGCGGTCGAGGGCGTCGAGCTCCTCGGGCTTCGAATCCGCCTCCATCCGCAGGCGGCTCGCCGCCTCGTCCATCAGGTCGATGGCCTTGTCCGGCAGGAAGCGGTCGGTGATGTAGCGGTTCGACAGCGTCGCCGCGGCCACCAGCGCCCGGTCCGTGATGCGGATACCGTGGTGGACCTCGTACTTCTCCTTGATGCCGCGCAGGATGGAGATCGTGTCCTCCACGGTCGGCTCGGTCACCATGACGGGCTGGAAGCGGCGGGCCAGCGCCGCGTCCTTCTCAACATGCTTGCGATATTCGTCGAGGGTGGTGGCGCCGACGCAGTGCAGCTCGCCGCGGGCGAGCGCGGGCTTCAGCAGGTTGGCGGCATCCATCGCGCCGTCCGCCTTGCCGCCGCCGACCAGCGTGTGCATCTCGTCGATGAAGAGGATGATGCCGCCCGCGGCCTCCGTCACCTCTGTCAGCACAGCCTTCAGCCGCTCCTCGAACTCACCGCGATATTTTGCACCGGCGATCAGCGCGCCCATGTCGAGCGCCATCAGCGTCTTGTCTTCGAGGCTGTCGGGCACGTCGCCGTTGACGATGCGCAGGGCCAGACCCTCGGCGATGGCCGTCTTGCCGACGCCGGGCTCACCGATCAAGACGGGGTTGTTCTTGGTGCGGCGGGACAGGACCTGAATCGCGCGGCGGATCTCTTCATCCCGGCCGATAATCGGGTCGATCTTGCCCTCGCGGGCCGCAGCCGTCAGGTCACGCGCGTATTTCTTGAGCGCGTCGTAGCCCTCCTCGGCGCTCGCGCTGTCGGCGGTGCGGCCCTTGCGGATATCGTTGATCGCCTCATTGAGACCCTGCGCCGTCACGCCGCCGGATTTCAGCGCCTTCTCAGCATCGGATTTGACGATGGCGAGCGCGGTCAGCAGCCGCTCCACCGGCACGAAGCTATCGCCCGCCTTCTGGGCGATCTTCTCGGCCTCGGCGAAAACCTTCGCGGTCTGACCGTCCATATACATCTGGCTACCGTCGCCGGAGACGCTGGGCACCTTGCTCATATTGGTCTCCACGGCGGAGCGGATCGCGGCGACATCGCCACCGGCCCGGCCGATGAGGTTCGACGCAAGCCCCTGATCGTCGTCGAGCAGGGCCTTCAGAAGGTGATCGGGCAGAAACCGCTGGTGCCCTTCCCTGAGGGCAATCGTCTGGGCCGCCTGGACGAAGCCGCGCGACCGCTCGGTGAACTTCTCGAAGTTCATCGCATACTCCCATTCATAAGCGCCATCTTCGCGATGCCCTCAAGGAGGCACACCCCATATGGCCTTTCAGAAGGACGCGCCCAATGGCGGGCCGCGTCCCGTCTGATTAAATGGTGAGCAGTCGTGAGGGCGGCAAGGGCGGATGGGCAACGGTTGGAGCGTTGGCTCGTGCTTTCGCTAGCGGAAACCGACGGGGCCGGGCTCAACCATTGGAACCCGTAAATACCGTCCCGGCCGAAGCGCCGGTACCGATCGCAAATAGAGCACTTCGCAGCGAACGGCCCCGGATCACGTCCGGGGCGGTATCGAAGAGAAGTACCGTCCCGCCCGGCGGGACCGCCGTGCAGCGCCCGACCCTCACCAGGGGAGGGCGACTTTGCTCCGTCTGATGTAGCATCTACCTCGCGCGCACCCTGCGAAGGAGGCGAAGCGAAGCGAGGTCGACCAGCGCCCAACCCAGGCTCGGACGCGGCCCCCCTAGCCCATCACAATGAACCTTAACATGAGCCGGGACCACTACCGAGAGGCGCTTGCCACCGCCCCCCTCGACAACGACCGCGCCCTGCCCCATCCCTTTCGCTCATGTCGCTGCCCATCGATCCGATCCTGCCGGAGCTCGTTTCGGCCCTGACCGCGCAACGCCGCGCGGTGCTGCAAGCAGCACCCGGCGCAGGCAAGACCACCCGCGTGCCGCTCGCCCTGCTCGAGGCGATCCCGGGCAAGATCGTCATGCTGGAACCCCGTCGCGTTGCGGCCCGCGCCGCCGCCGCCCGCCTTGCCGAGAGCCTCGGCGAGGAGCCGGGCCGGACCATCGGCTACCGGATGCGGGGCGAGAGCATGAGGGGCAACCGGATCGAAGTCGTCACCGAGGGCATCCTCACCCGCATGCTGCAATCCGACCCGGAGCTGCCCGGCATCGGCTGCATCATCTTCGACGAGTTCCACGAGCGCTCGCTTCAGGCCGATCTCGGCCTCGCCCTGTCGCTGGAGGTTGCAGGCGCGCTGCGCGATGACCTCCACCTGCTCGTCATGTCCGCGACGCTCGACGCCCAACCCGTGGCCGACCTGATGGGCGGCGCGCCGGTCATCACCTCCAAGGGTCGCGCCTTCCCGGTCGAGACCCGCTGGGCCGAGCGCCCCCTGCCCGCGCGCCATGGCCGTCAGCTTGCCGACGCGGTGGCGGCGCAGGTCCGCGAGGCACTGAACGAGGACGGCTCGATCCTCGTCTTCCTTCCGGGCGCGGGCGAGATCCGTGCGGTGGCCGAGCGCCTGACCGGCCTGCCCAAGGATATCGCCGTCCGCGCGCTCTACGGCGCGATGCAGCTGAAGGCACAGCGCGCAGCCATCGCGCCAGCGCGCGACGGGCGTAAGATCGTGCTCGCGACCTCCATCGCCGAAACCTCGCTGACCATCGAGGGCGTGCGGATCGTCATCGACGCTGGCCTCGCCCGGCGCGCGCGGTTCGATCCCGGCTCCGGCATGTCGCGCCTCGTCACAGAGCGCGTCACGAAGGCGGAGGCCGAGCAGCGTCGGGGCCGCGCGGGCCGCACCGCGCCGGGGCTCTGCTACCGGATGTGGACGAAGGGGGAGGAGGGTGGCTTCGCCCCCTATCCCCTGCCCGAGATCGCGGAGGCGGACCTCGCGCCGCTGGCTCTCGAACTCGCGGCCTGGGGGGCGGAGGCGGCGGACTTGCCTTTCCTGACCCAACCGCCGGAAAAGACACTGGCCGAGGCGCGGGCGCTGCTGACCGAGCTGGGTTGCCTCGACGCCACCGGCATCACGGCGCACGGGAAGGCGGTCGCGGCGCTGCCGACCCATCCAAGGCTCGGCCACATGCTGCTAACCGGAGGCCGCGCCGCCGCCGACCTCGCCGCTCTTCTGGAGGCGCGGCGACCGATCCTGCCGGGGGCCGACATCACTCCTTATGTACGGGCGCTGCCGCGCGATCTGCAGTTGGCCGAGGCGCGGGAGATCGCGAAGCGGCTCCGGCGGCTCGCCCCGGACCGCCCCGCCCTCTCCCCCGGCGCGCTCCTGTCGCTCGCCTATCCCGACCGGATCGCACGGCGGAGGTCGGGCAAGGATCCGCGCTATCATCTCTCCGGCGGCAAGGGCGCGAAGCTGCCGCCGGACGATGCGCTGGCGGGCGAGACTATGCTGGTCGTCGCCGATACTGACGGCCACCCGACCGAGGCCACCATCCGCCTCGCCGCCCCCGTCACCATGGCCGATATCCGGGAGCTGCACGGCAACCGGATCGCGGAGGTCGCAACCTGCGACTGGTCGAAGCGCAACCGCCGCATCGAGCCGCGCCTGCGGGAGATGCTCGGCGCCCTCATCCTCGACGAACGCCACTGGAAAGATGCGCCACCGGAGGCGATCGGCGCCGCGCTGGCCGAGGGCATCCGCGACCTCGGCCTCGACGTGTTGAACTGGACGTCGGCCGCCAAGCGGCTGCGCGCCCGCATTGCGCTGGTCGGATCGCCTCTGCCGCCCGTCAATGACACCGCCCTGCTCGACACGCTGGAGGACTGGCTCGTCCCCCATCTCAACGGGCAGCGCAGTGCGGAGGATCTCGCCCGCTTCGATCCGCACGACGCGCTCTTCGCCCTGCTCGACTGGCCGCAGCGCCAGCGGCTCGACGCCGAGGCGCCGTCGCACTTCACCGCGCCCACCGGCTCGAAAGTGCCGGTGGACTGGTCCGACCCGGCCCAGCCCGGGATAGCGATCCGGCTGCAGGAGCTCTTCGGCCTCACCGAGCATCCGCGGGTCGGGCGCACGCCGCTACGGATCGACCTGCTCTCCCCCGCCGGGCGGCCGGTGCAGACGACCTCCGACCTGCCGGGCTTCTGGGCCTCGTCCTACGCGGATGTGCGCAAGGACATGCGCGGCCGCTATCCGAAGCATCCGTGGCCGGAGGACCCGGCCGTCGCCGCCCCCACCCGCCGGGCCAAGCCGCGGGGCACCTGACACGACTTCTGACACGGGGCCACAAGCGCGCGAGATTCCGCCACATGGCATGGACGCACGCGCCCGAGCCACTATGGTAGTCCTCACTCGTTTAGGGAGGGAGCGGATGGAGCCATTCACCCTGTCGGCCGCGACCGGAACGCCGGGTGCAGTGGTATTTTCATCTCCTCATTCCGGCGACTTCTATCCCGCGACGTTCCTGCGGGACAGCCAGCTCGATCCGCATACGCTCCGCTCCTCCGAGGATGCCTTCGTCGATGAGCTGTTCGCGGCGGCACCAACCCATGGTGCGCCCCTGATCGCGGCGCGCTATCCGCGGGCCTATGTGGACCTGAACCGGGCGGCGACGGAGCTCGACCCGGCGGTCGTGACCGTGGCCCCCCGGCCCGGCGTCAATCCGCGGGTGGCCGCGGGGCTTGGCGTCATCCCGCGGGTGGTGGCGGAGGGGCGGGTGATCCGCTCCGGCCGCATGACCCTGCGCGCGGCCCAAGCCCGGCTCGACAGCGTCTACCACCCCTATCACACCGCGCTCTACCGCCTGCTGGAGGCGGCGCGCATCCGCCACGGCACTTCGCTGCTGATCGACTGCCACTCCATGCCGCGGGAGGCGCTGCGCAGTCAGACCAATAGGGAGCGGCCGGATGTCGTGCTGGGCGACCGGTTCGGGACCTCTTGTGCCACCTGGATCACCGATGCCGCGGTCGACGCGTTCTCCCGCGCGGGGTTCAAGGTCGCACGCAACACGCCCTTCGCCGGTGGCTACATCACACAGAGCTATGGGCGGCCCGTGCAGGGGCGGCACGCGCTGCAGATCGAGATCGACCGCTCGCTTTACATGAACGAGAAGACGATCGTGAAGCGACCCGATTTCGGAGAGTTGGCCGACCGACTCGGCAACGTGATCGCGGAGCTGGTGACCCTGCTCCCTTCGGCCAACCGGGTCGCGGCGGAGTAGCTATCCGCCAAGCTCCGCATCGACGCGGGACTCCAAGGCCTCCAACGCCGCCTGCGAGACCGGATCCTTCAAAAGGCCCCGCGACATGGCGAGGAGGTCGCGCACCTCCCGCTCTACCAGCGCCCGCCGTGGTCCCTGCGCGAGACGGGCGGCCAGCGTCAGCAGCAGCTCCACCGCCGCCTGCGTCACGTTGAGATCGGCGGCGACATAGGGCCGGATCTGTCCGTGACCGCGGGCGAGGATGTCAGCGAAGCCCACGGATCGCACCCGCAGCCGTCCCGAGGAACTGAGCCGCTCGCCGGGCGGCAGCTCTGCCGCCGCGCGCAGGGCCGCATGCAGCCAGTTGAGGCAGTTGATCGCGGTAAAGGGATCGTTGATGCCGGGCGACAGGGCACGGCCCACGATCTCACCGAGCTGATCGACGACGAAGAGCAGGTTCTGATGCTCCGTCCGTGCGCTGCCGAGAGCGAACGTGCCGCGCAGGTCCTGCGTGATCTCATCGGTCAGCACGGGGCCTGCGAAGACCCGAAGCACCTCGGCCTGCCGATCGACGAAGTCGCCGGGCATGGCCGTGACCTCGATCCAGAAGCCGCGATCCTGCGCGATCCGGTCGAGCGCCACCGTATCGAGAGTCTGGAGATAGCCCGAGGCGCCGGCGCTCACGGCCTGCACCTCCGCCCCGTCGGGCCAGGGCGCATCCCGCTCCCGCGCATCCGGGGTGCCCGCCGTCTGCTCAACCGCGGCGCACAGGCGGGTGCCGAGACCGGCGGTGATGTTGGCGATGTTGATCGTCTCCGGCACGTGATGGACGAAGAGGATGACCGTGACGGTCGAGACAAAGGCGAGGCCGATCGCCACCACTACCGAAAGATGCGGCACGAACATCTCGACCGCGCCATCGCCCGATCCCGCATCCTGCACCGCACGCAGGATCAGGAGCGTGTAGGCGAAGGTCGCGATCAGGATGCCGAGGCTGGTCTGATTCCGCCCGTCCCGCATGAAGTTGCCAATGAGCCGCGGGCCGTAATTGGAGCTCGCGAAACTCACCGCGACCATTGTCATCGAGAACATGACGCCCGCGACCCCGATGGTTGATTGCGCGATGACGCCGAGCACCGCACGGGCACCCGCGGGCTGCGTGTCGAGCAATCGTTGCGGCAACACGGCACCCCACCCCGCCCGATCCGCGGCCTGCGTGAACTGGGCAAGCAGCACCGCGAGCACCAGGAGGACGATCGGGCGAAACCAGTAGCTGGCGCGCACGTCCTGCAACATCTTGCGGAGAAAGGCGGTGGATCCCATGGCCGCACACCATATGGAGCGCGATGGGCCCAGGACGAAAAAAAGGCCGTGTCAAATGACACGGCCCAAGTCTAGGGAGGAAACGCCCATGAAGGGCGACAATGCAAAAGCATCGTGGGATTGAGTATATGCTGCATCGCACATAAGGCAAGCACGGATGACGCTCCGTCAGCTAAACCAAGGATCAAAAAGCCTTTTACCCTTGTTTTGCAGGCCTCTTATACCGTTTGGCAGACGCTCAGCCGCCCACCTGATGCATGGCTGCCATGCGTCAATGTTGCAACGCGAAAAACCGCCTAGCGCAACGCACGACCCTTGAGGATTGCATCGGGCCCGAACCGCGCGCGGATCGAGTCGCTTGCCCGCTCCGCCGCTCGACGCTTCGGCGCACCCGGATCGAGCAGATCGGGCGCCGCATCCGCGCCCTGCCAGTCCGACAAATGCGAGAGGCCCACGCCCAGCAGGCGGAACGGTCCCTTGTCGAGTTCCCTGTCTAGCAAGGGCCGCGCGGCGTTGTAGATCTCGTCCGCGAGCTGCGTCGGCTCCGTCAGCCGCGTCTGACGGCTGAGGAGCCGGAAATCCTTGCGTTTCAGTTTGAGGTTCACCGTGGCACCGACCAGATCCTTCGCCTTCGCCCGGTCGGAGACCTTGAGCGCCAGCCGCCACAGATGCCCGTCGAGCTCGTCGAGCGCGCCGATATCCTCGTTGAACGTCCGCTCGTTGGAGATCGACTTCACCGGGTCGCGATTCGACACACGGCGGCTGTCGATCCCGTAGGCGAGGCGCCAGACATGGGCGCCCATACCCCCGTACTTCCTGAACAAATCCTCTTCGGAGTAGCGGCGGATATCGGTGATCGTCCGGATCCCGTCACGCGCCAGCCGGTCCTGCATCGCGCGGCCGACGCCCCAGATGATGCTGACCGGCTGCCCGTCGAGGAAGTCCTCCGTCTCCGCCCGCCCGATGACGGAGAAGCCGCGTGGCTTGTCGAGGTCTGAGGCGATCTTAGCCAGGAACTTGTTGTGGCTCAGCCCGATGGAGATGGTGACGCCCAGCTCCTCCTCGATCCGTTTTGCAAGTCTTGCCAACAGGATAGCGGGCGGCGCGCCGTGCAGGCGGCCAGTGCCGGTGAGGTCGAGAAACGCTTCGTCGAGGCTGATGGGCTGGATCGCGGGGGTCAGCTCCTCCATCAACCGGCGAATGGCGCGGGAGACCTCGGCATAGACGTCCATCCGGGGCGGGACGACGGTCGCCTCCGGACAGAGCTTCAGCGCCTTGAACATCGGCATGGCCGAGCGCACGCCGCGGATCCGAGCGATATAGCAAGCCGTTGTCACGACGCCCCTTTTCCCGCCACCGACGATGACCGGCTGGTCACGCAGATGCGGATGGTCCCGCTTCTCGACGCTGGCGTAGAACGCATCGCAATCCATGTGCGCGATGCCGAGATCGAAGAGTTCATCGTGGCGCTGCACACGCGGAGAACCGCAATTCGGGCAGCGGCCCGAATCGGTCGTCGGCTCCAGACAATCGCGGCAGAAAGCGGCCATAGGACGATGCACAACCCGTACACAATGCGTGCACCAAGCGTATGACACCCGTGCACCGAACTGTAGATGTGCCGCAACATGCGTGCACCAAGCGGTTTTTCGAAGCGAACGCTAACCGGATCTCAATGCCAGGTGGGTAGCTCCGCCAGAATCGCCTCGGCCGCCGCGCGCGGATCGGCGGCGGCATGGACCGGGCGGCCGACGACGATGTGATCGGCGCCGTCCGTGATCGCCTGTGCCGGGGTCGCCACCCGCTTCTGATCGCCGAGTGCCGCGCCCGCGGGCCGCACCCCGGGGGTGACGATCAGCTTGCCGACGGCCTGCGGCAGTGCGCGGATCATCGCGGCCTCCTGCGGGGAGGCGATGACGCCGTCGGCCCCCGCCTCCAGCGCGCGACCGGCCCGCTCGGCCACCAGATCGGGGACCGCGCCGTCGCGGATCAGGCTCGCGTCGAGGTCGTCGCGGCCGAGGCTGGTGAGGATCGTCACGGCCAGGATCTTGAGCCCGCTGTCCGCCGCGCCCTCCGCCGCCGCGCGCACCACGTGCGGGTCGCCATGCACCGTAAGGAAGTCGAGATCGAATTGTGCGAGGCCCCGCACCGCCGCCTCCACCGTCGCGCCGATGTCGAAGAGCTTCATGTCGAGGAAGACGCGGTGCCCCTTCTCCGTCAGCTCGTTGGCCAGCGCCAGCCCGCCGCCCGTCAGCATGCCCAGACCGATCTTGTAGAAGCCGACCGACGGGCCGATCCGCTCCACCAGCTCCAGCCCGGCGAGGGCGTTGGGCACGTCGAGTGCCACGATGAGGCGGTCGTCGGTCATAGGCAGGCTCCTCGTCCGGGGTCGCGCCTGCGTAACGGTGGGCCGGATGCGCATCAAGCCTGCCTTCCAGCTTGGTCCAAATATCCCCGCCGGCAGGCGGAACCTGCAGCCCGCGCGCCGCCGTCAGTTCGTGCGCGAGATGATCGCCCGGCCGAAATCGGTGGGACCGACAAGGCGGGAGACCTCGTAGATGTTCCCCTCCATCGGGCGCAGCTCGACCGTGTAGGTGTCCGGATCCTTCGCGCGCATCGTCTCGGGGTCGATGTTGCGGTACGTCGCCACGCAGCTTTCGCCGGGGCCTTGCGACATCTCGATCCGCGTGCGCTTGGTGAAGGTGAAGGCGTCGAACGCGCGGGAGCAGATCTCCTCCATCGTGCCGGGATAGGTCAGCGTCATGACTGCCGTGAGGAAGTCGATGGTCCCGGTCTGCTTGGACAGGGTCGGGATCGGGTCGTCGTCCGGGTCCCGCTCCGGCGTATAGACGGCGGAGACAGGGGTGCCCGCGGCGTAGGTGAGGTCCAGCCGCCGCTCCTCGCCCCGCCAGTTCCCGGTCTGGGAGAAGCGCTCGGGCGTGAAGGTGCCGTTGCCGTCCCAGGTGCCGCGCACCTCCGCCTCGAACGAGCCGTCGGTAAAGACGTCGACGATGCCGGAGGCGGCGAGGTTGGCGTTCACCGCATAGCGATTGCCCTCGGCCACGCCGGCCACAGCGGCGCTGGCCAGACGCAGTCCGCCGACGCGCATCTCGTAGGTGTGGGTAAAGCGCTCACCGGCGGCGGCAAGCGTGGGCGCCGTCAGGCAGAGGGCGGTCAGAAGCGGGCGCAACATCCTTTTGCTCCGTGCATCACCAAGCTAGGGTCCGCGAAGTTTACGCCGGAGGGGGCCGATCGGCTCCGTCCCGGCCATCACGACCGCGTGACGCGGCAGACGAGGGACTAGATGGGAACGGCCCGGATCGATGTCGAGGCGCTGGTGGCAGGCGACCGGCGCGCGCTCTCCCGCGCGATCACGCTGATCGAATCGCGCCGGGCGGAGGACCGGACCGCGGCGCGGGCGCTGCTGGGCGAGTTGCCGAAGCGCGACGCGCTGCGCATCGGGCTGTCTGGCACGCCGGGCGTGGGCAAATCCACCTTCATCGAGGCGTTCGGCATGATGCTGGTGGAGGCCGGGCACCGGGTCGCGGTGCTCGCCGTTGATCCGTCCTCGGCCCGCACCGGAGGCTCGATCCTCGGCGACAAGACGCGGATGGAGCGGCTGGCGCGGGCGAGATCGGCCTACATTCGCCCCTCCCCCTCGCAATCGGCCCTCGGCGGCGTGGCCCGGCGTACGCGGGAGGCGATGGCGCTGTGCGAGGCCGCCGGCTTCGACATCGTGATCGTGGAAACGGTGGGGGTCGGCCAGTCGGAGACGATGGTGGCCGATCTCACCGACCTCTTCGTGCTGCTGCTGGCGCCGGGCGGCGGGGACGAGTTGCAGGGCGTGAAGCGCGGCGTGATGGAGCGCGCGGATCTGATCCTCGTCAACAAGGCCGATGGTGAGATGCGGGCGGCGGCCGCGGCCACGGTCTCCGACTACGCCGCGGCGTTGCACCTGATGCGCAAGCGCCCGCAGGATCCGGAGGGTTGGCCGCGCGCCATGCCCGTCTCCGCCCTCGCGGTCGAGGGGCTGGCGGATGTGTGGGACGCGCTGACGGAGTTGGCGGAGGTGCGGCGGACGGCCGGGACCTTCGACGCCACGCGCTCGGCACAGGCGCGCATCTGGATGGATCGGGAGATCGAGGACGGTCTACGCGCCCGGTTCGAGGCCGCGCCGGCGGTCCGTGCCGCCCTGCCCGATCTCGGCGCCGCGGTGTCGGCGGGCGAGATGACCCCGGACGAGGCGGCCGAGCGGGCGCTCGACCTCTTTGCGAAGGACACCGGCGATGTTTGACGGGCCACCGCTTTTCGTCTGCGTGCTCGTCGCTCTCGGGGGCGTTGCGCTCGGCGTCTCCAGCCTGCGCACCCGCCGCCGGGCGGAGAGCGCGCGGGGCTGGCCGATCGTGCCGGGCCGGATCACCCGGTCGGAGGTCTACGTCAAACGGCGCGGTCAGCCCAACGAGGTGCGCCTGCGGATGGAGTACGACTACACCGTCGACGGGGTGGCGCAACAGGGCGACCGCGCGACCTTCTTCCACGAGTTCCAGAACGACCGGGTCGAGGCGCTCGTGGACCGGTTCCCGGTCGGGGCCGAGGTTGCCGTCCATGTCGATCCCACTAATCCGGGCAACACCGTGCTGGTGCCGGGGCTGGAGGGCGCGCGGCGGAGCCACGGCCTCGTGATGGGCGTGCTCGTCACGCTCGCCGGTCTCATCCTGATCGCGGTGCGCCTGATGGAGATCCGGCCTTGACGCGCGCGAGTCGCCGGAGTAATGCAGCGGCTCGAAATTGACTGAGGCGAAAGCCCGCCCGCTGGCGTGTGCGTCGCTGATCCGATGGGCGGTCACCCCGAGGTGCCCGCAGGAAAGACAAGAGGACATGCCATGTCGCGTCGTTGCGAGTTGACCGGAAAAGGCGTGCTGACCGGAAACAACGTCAGCCACGCGAACAACAAGACCCGTCGTCGGTTTCTGCCGAACCTCAATGAGGTGACGCTGCAATCCGACACGCTGGGCCGTGCCTTCAAGTTCAAGGTGTCGGCAGCAGCCATGCGGACCGTGGACCACCGCGGTGGCCTCGACAACTTCCTCGCCAAGGCGAAGGTCGACGAGCTGTCGCCCGCCGCGCTGAAGGTGAAGAAAGAGATCGAGGCGGCACAGGCCTCCGCCTGATCCCAGCCCGATCCGATTGCAAGCGCCCCGCCCGGATGATCCGCGGCGGGGCGTTTTGCGTTTGTGTGTTGGATATTTGAGCGAAGCCGAAGGGGCTTTCGGATTCGCTCAAATATCCCCGCCGGAGGCGGCGCTGCCGAGGATCTCCTCCACCCAGGCAGGGACCAGCGCGGTGGCGGGTCCGGTGCGCGCCTCGTCGAAGGCGCCGTTCGACGCTTCGAGGTTGAGCTCCAGCGTGCGCGCGCCGTTCATCCGGGCCTTGTGGGCGAAACCGGCGGCAGGGTAGACCTCTCCGCTCGTGCCGATTGAGACGAAGAGGTCGCAGGTCGCCAGCCGCTCGGCGATCCGCTCCATGTGGTAGGGGATCTCGCCGAACCAGACGACGTCGGGGCGCAGCGCGGTGCGGATGCAGGCCGGGCAAACGCTGCCGCCGTCGAGGTCTTCGGTCCAGGGGTGGCGCGTGCCGCAGGCGGCGCAGAGCGCCTGCATCAGTTCGCCATGCATGTGGATCGGATCCGCGAAGCCGCCCCGTTCGTGCAGATTGTCGACATTTTGCGTAACCAGCGTCACACGCTCCGCGGGTAGGCGCGCCAACGCGCGGTGGGCCGCGTTGGGCTCCGCCCCGCGCGCATCCCGGCGACGCATGTTGTAGAATTCTTAGACTAGATCGGGATTTCGCGTGAAACCCTCGGGGGTTGCCACATCTTCCAGCGGGTAGCGGGTCCACAACCCATCCGCATCGCGGAAAGTCCCCAAACCACTCTCGGCAGAAATGCCGGCACCGGTCAGAATGACGATTTGAGGCTGCGGCATTGGAATTCCTCGCTTATGCTGCTGCGACGTTAGTGGGAGCGTGAGGGAATGACGACCCGCATACTGTTTGTGTGCCTGGGCAATATCTGCCGGTCGCCGGCGGCAGAGGCTGTAATGCGGTCCCATGCGCCGGGGCTCGAACTCGACAGTGCCGGCACGGGCGCGTGGCACGCCGGCAGCCCACCAGATCCCCGCGCGCTCGCCGAAGGGTTGCGCCGGGGCATCGACTATAACGACCTGCGCGCCCGGCGGGTGGAGCCGGCGGACTACACGAGCTTCGACATCATCTTCGCGATGGACCGCCAGAACCTCGCCGATCTGAAGGCGCGCGCGCCCAAGGACTGCACGGCGCGCATCGAGCTTTTCTTGGGCGATCGCGAAGTGCCCGACCCCTACTACGACGACAGCTTCGAGCAGATGTTCGACCTGATCGAGGATCGGGTGCAGGAGCTGATGGCGACGCTTTGAGCCGCATGGACATTTCCGCCGTTTCTTGGCAAGCGGGCGGGTAACTTTCCGTTCAGGCGTGGGCCCATGACCGATCTTTCGCGTATCCGCAACTTCTCCATCGTGGCGCATATCGACCACGGCAAGTCGACGCTGGCCGACCGGCTGATCCAGTCGACCGCCACCGTGGCCGAGCGCGACATGAAGGAGCAGCTTCTCGATTCGATGGATATCGAGCGGGAGCGCGGGATCACCATCAAGGCGAACACCGTCCGCATCGACTACACGGCGAAGGACGGGGAGGCCTACGTGCTGAACCTGATCGACACGCCGGGCCACGTCGATTTCGCCTACGAGGTGTCACGCTCCATGCGCGCGGTGGAGGGCTCCCTGCTGGTGGTCGATGCCAGCCAGGGGGTGGAGGCGCAGACGCTGGCCAATGTCTACCAGGCCATCGACGCGGATCACGAGATCGTCCCGGTCCTCAACAAGATCGACCTGCCCGCGGCCGAACCGGAGCGGGTGCAGGAGCAGATCGAGGACGTGATCGGGATCGATGCCTCGGACGCCGTCATGATCTCCGCCAAGACAGGTATCGGGATCGAGGATGTGCTGGAGGCGATCGTCACCCGCCTGCCCGCCCCGGAAGGCAACCGCGACGCACCCCTCAAGGCGATGCTCGTGGATAGCTGGTACGACGCCTATCTCGGCGTCGTTGTCCTGATCCGTGTCATCGACGGCACGTTGAAGAAGGGCGAGCGGATCAAGATGATGTCAACGGGCGCCGTCTACCCGGTGGACCGCGTCGGCGTCTTCCGCCCCGGCATGCAGCCGGTCGATGCGCTGGGTCCGGGAGAGATCGGGTTCCTGACGGCGAGCATCAAGCAGGTGCGCGATACCCGCGTCGGCGACACCATCACCCATGAGAAGAAGGGGGCGGAGACGCCGCTGCCCGGCTTCGCCCCGTCCGTCCCGGTGGTGTTCTGTGGCCTCTTCCCCGTCGACTCGGCCGAGTTCGAGGACCTGCGCGACGCGATCGAGAAGTTGGCGCTCAACGACGCCTCGTTCTCGTCGGAGATGGAGACGTCCGCCGCCCTCGGCTTCGGCTTCCGCTGCGGGTTCCTGGGCCTGTTGCACCTGGAGGTGATCCGCGACCGGCTGGAGCGGGAATACGGCATCGACCTCATCACCACGGCACCCAGCGTCATCTACCACGTCTACCTCAAGGACGGGGAGATGCTGGAGATGCACAACCCCGCCGACATGCCCGATCCGGTGAAAGTCGACCGGGTGGAGGAGCCGCGGATCAAGGCGACGATCCTCGTGCCCGACGAGTTCCTGGGCGACGTGCTCAAGCTCTGTCAGGACCGGCGGGGCGTGCAGCTCGACCTCACCTATGCGGGCACACGGGCGATGGTGGTCTACGACCTGCCGCTCAACGAGGTGGTGTTCGACTTCTACGACCGGCTGAAATCGGTGACGAAGGGCTATGCGAGCTTCGACTACCAGATGACGGGCTACCAGCAGGACGAGTTGGTGAAGATGCAGATCCTGGTGAACGACGAGCCGGTGGACGCGCTCTCGACCATGGTGCACCGCAGCCGGGCCGAGGCGCGGGGGCGGGTGATGTGCGAGAAGCTCAAGGAGCTGATCCCGCAGCACCTCTTCAAGATCCCGATCCAGGCGGCCATCGGCGGCCGCATCATCGCGCGCGAGACAATCTCGGCCCTGCGCAAGGACGTGACCGCCAAGTGCTATGGCGGCGACGCCACCCGGAAACGCAAGTTGCTCGACAAGCAGAAAGCGGGCAAGAAGAAGATGCGCCAGTTTGGGCGGGTCGAAATCCCCCAGGAGGCGTTTATCAATGCGCTGAAGATGGATGGGTAAATACACTCAAACCTTATCGAGGATTGGGACAGGCTATTCTGTGATCTTGAGCCTGATTTGGTTACTATGGCCATCAGATCTCAGCTTTATAGACAATCCGGAGGCTTGGGCTGCCTTGGTCGGAGCTTTTGTCGTTTGGCACTTTACGGAATTTAAACTTAGTGAGGAGCTCGGAAGCTCGCAGGTGTCCCAAAATGATGTGCGTGTCGCGCGCGAGCTTGTAGAGCTCCACGCAGGGCAACTGCGCGGCCTTCTGAAAGATGCGGACTTATGGGCACTCATCAACAGCGACCGTTACACCGAAGTCCACTCGCTACTTAATAGGTGGAAGCGTGGTACTTTTATGTTCCACAACAAGACGCTGAACACTGATCTAAATGCGTTTATGAAACAGTTAGATGCTCTTAGCAGCAAAATCTCACAAGACACAGTCCCGGAGATGGTTGGCGGCCAATGGCGAACTGGCTACAAACCAGTCTCGATCGTTTCACAGCAGGAATACCACAGGCTGATGAGCGAAAGTAAATCTGCCAATGCGATCGCAGGAAACACCTGGGTACTGCTTGATCAGATCGTTGAGAAAATTCGCACAAAAATCCCAGAAGTTTGGGATCAGCCCGTCGACTAAAAGCGCGAATGGCGCCTCGGAAGAGTTCACTGAATAGCTCCAAAACTTTCTGTGATCACTTTAATATCATAGCCCCAAACATCTATAAGATGTGCTTAGATTTACTGTGCTCCATTCACCTCAATCAAATTCCCCTCCGGATCGCTGACATAAATGTGGCGCAGGCCGGGGATCGCGAATTCGCCGGCTTCCGAGAAGGGGATGCCGGCGGCGCGGAGGCGGGCCTTGACGGCTTCGAGGTCCGCGACGTTCAGCGCGACGTGGCCGCCGACCGAGGGGTTGTGGGCGAAACCGTTCTTCGCCGCGAAGTCCGGGTCGGGCGCGATGAAGTGGAGGCCGGTGTGGCTCTCCCGTCCATCCGGGAACAGCGCCAGCCGGTCCGCGCCGCCGGGCAGGTAGCCGCGGCTGGCGGGATAGGTCCAGACCCCCTGCTCCAGCCCCAACACCTCCGCATAGAAGCGGGCGGTGGCGCGGACGTCCTTCGCCTCCAGGTTGACGTGGTGGATCGACCATCGCATCGCATGCCCTCCTTTAGTCGCGACACCGGTATGCAACGGTGCACCGAAAACGCGGAGCCGTTGCCTCTTTTCGCTGAGTAATTTAATGATTCGCGACACTATGTAACGAGTTCTTTCGTTACGAGGCTCACCCATGCTGCGCGCCGCACTTTTACTTACGCTCCTCTCCGGTCCGGCCCTCGCGGTCTGCGATCCCGGCGAGGTCACCATCCGCTTCCCCCATGACGCCCCGGCCACGGGCCATCCGAAGGGGGAGGCCGCGGCCTTCCTCGCGGACCTCGTGAACCGGGAGCTCGACGGCCGGGCCTGCATGGTCGTCGAGGCCGAGGCGGGCGACTATTCCGATGCCGAGGTCCTCGCCGGTCTCGCGGACGGGCGCTGGCAGATGGCCGCGCCGTCGATGGGCAATATGGGCGAGATCTCGCCCCGCTTCCTGGTCTTCGACCTGCCCTTCCTGTTCCGCGACATGGCGGTGGTGCTGGAATATCAGGAGAGCAATCTGGGCCGCGGCCTGCTGACCGAGGCGGTGGACGAGGGCCTGCTCGGCCTCGCCTTCTGGGCCGACGGGATGAAGGCGATGTCGGCCACGCGGCGGCTGGAGGCGCCCACGGACCTGGAGGGGCTGACCTTCGGCACGCAGGACGCGCTGATCGAGCAGGACTACTTCGCGGAGCTGGGGGCGGAGACGCATCTGCTCTCCCCCATCGCGATGGCCGAGGCGCTGCAGACGGGGCGCGTGGCGGGGCAGAACAGCACCTGGACCGACATCTCCGCCCGCGGGCTGCACTATGCCCATGACAGCGTGACGGAATCGAACCACGGGCTGGTGCAGTACATGCTGGTCACGGCCCCGGACTTCTGGGAGGGGCTGGATCCGGAGCTGCGGGCGGAGCTGGAGCTGCTGATCGAGCTGGTGAGTCTGGAGCGCAACCGCTTCGCCTTCGAGCTTGCGAACATGTCGAAGATGCAGATCCGGCAGGACCAGGTACGTGTCGTGCAGCTCGACGACGTTCAGCGGCATGCGTGGGTGGTGGCGATGCAGCCGACCTGGTTCCGCTTCGGCGGGGAGATCGGCTTCGACCAGATCGCCGCGGTGATCCATACGGAGCGGGGCGCAGGCTCGATGATCGACCGCTGACATGCGAAAGGGCCGCCCCGATGGGACGGCCCCTTTCATGGCGCTCGGGCGGCGATCAGGCCGCTGCGCGGCGCTCGCTTTCCTCGCGGGAGAGCGCGACGGACGTGCGAACGCCCTTCTTCACGAACTCCATGAGACCCTGCACGCACCGCTCGGTCGGGTCGATGCCCGCGCACATGAGCACTTCGCGCCCGTCCTTTGACCGCGCCCAACGCGCGATCACATCCGGACCGTTGCCGTATTTCTTGTCGTCGGCGATGGCATCGTCGAGCGCGGCCAGCACCACGGCGGCAAACAGTTTCTGCGCTCGGCTGCCCTGGTCATTCGACCAGGCCTGCCCGTCGAAATCGTCGAACATCCCGTCCTCGTAACTCTCTAACTGTCTTGGAACGCTTGTTATATGCGTTCACCAAATTGTAACAGAAGCCCCGTTTAGAGCATTGCCGCGTTGCAATCAACGCAAGTGCGTCTGGCCGAAAGCTTCCCCGCAGGTGGCGACGTCACGTCAGGACGACCCCTCCTGCGATTGATGTGACGGAGATATGTCACCCTCAGACTCGTTCAAGGGTTTTTCCTCGCGACGGGGCGTCCCGAAGGTCTCACATCCCGGCTCGAAGGTGGTCGCATCGCTGAAAGGTACGCCGGCGGCGTAGGACGCGCGGCCGATGAGATGCGCGCCGATCGGCGCCGTGATCAGCAGGAACAGGAGGATGATCATCGCCTCGACCACCTGGAACCAGCCATCGGCCACCAGCATCAGCGCGATGCACAGCAGACCGAGCCCCACGGTGCCCGTCTTGGTCGAGGAATGCATGCGGATGTAGACGTCCGGCATCCGGACGAGGCCCAGCGCCGCGATGACGGAGAACGCCCCGCCGAGCAGCACCAGGAAAGCGGCGATCCACTCAATCATCGGACCCTCCGATCGTGCGTTCGATGAAGCGAGCGAATGCGACGGTGGCCAGGAAAGCGACCAGCGACATCACGATCGCCACGTCGAGATAGGCCCCGACGCCGGAGGCCATGGCGAAGACGACGAAGAACGCCACCAAGAGGATCGAGATCGCGTCGAGTGCCACGACCCGATCGCTGAGCGAGGGGCCTACGAGTAGGCGCCAGGTGCACATCGCCAGCGCCACCGTCAGCATCAGCGCGGTGGCGGCAAGCGCGAAGCCCAGCGGGCCGACAAGGGTGATACCGAGTATCGTCATCTGAACACCCTGAGCACGCGGCGCTCGATCCCGTCCTTGAGGTCCCGCTTCGTGGCCTCGGGGTCCTGGGCGCCGAACATGGCATGGACCAACAGGTAGTCACGATCCTCGCTCACATCGAGGGACAGCGTGCCCGGCGTCAGCGAGATCAGGTTGGCGGTGGCCGTGATCTCCATATTGCTCTTCGCATCGAGGGGGATGCGGATGAGCTTCGGCTCCGAGCGGTGGGTCGGCGTCAGCACATCCCACGCCACCTGGATCGAGGATGCGAGCAGATCGTAGAGGAAGTAGGCGACCAGGTTGAGAAACCAGATCGGCTTGAGGATCAGTCTCATTCGCGCGCTCCCAGAACGGCTTCGATATAGGCGGTCGGATCGAGGATCTGTTCGGTGGCGGCCAGCGCCGCGTCGACGAACATGCCGGCCGAGAGGCCGATGATGACCGTCAGCGTGGCGAGGCTGAGGATCGGCACCAGCATCGCCATGGGCACCTTGCCGACCACGGCGTCGGGGCCGTCCGGATGGGGCTTCCAGAAAGCCTCCAGCCAGATCTTCGACATCGAATAGAGTGTGAGCAGGCCCACCGCGA
Organism: Pontivivens ytuae; assembly: GCF_015679265.1. Classification (NCBI taxonomy): domain Bacteria; kingdom Pseudomonadati; phylum Pseudomonadota; class Alphaproteobacteria; order Rhodobacterales; family Paracoccaceae; genus Pontivivens; species Pontivivens ytuae. The sequence goes on along the minus strand of NZ_CP064942.1, from coordinate 2,433,441 downwards.
GGGCGGCGAAGGTGATGAGCCAGGCCTCCAGCTCGAGGCTCGCCGCAACGATCAGGAACTTCGCCCAGAAGCCCGAGAGCGGCGGGATGCCCGCGAGGCTGAGCGCGGGAATGAGGAACAGGACGGCGAGGAGCGGGCGGGCGGCGTAGAGCCCGCCGGTGATCTTCAGCTCCTCCGAACCCACCATGCGACGGGCGGCACCTGCGATCAGGAACAGGTTCGCCTTCACGATGATGTGGTGGAAGAGGTAGAAGATCGCGCCCAGCATCGCTGCGGGCGTGGCGAGCGCAAGGCCGAGGACCATGTAGCCGATCTGGCTGATGATGTGGAAGCCGAGGATGCGCCGCCAGTGGTTCTGCGCCGCGGCCCCCAGAACGCCCACGATCATGGTCAGCACCGCACCCCAGAGCAGCATGTTCTGCACCAGAGGCACGTCGAGGTCGTAGATCAGCGTGAAGACGCGGATCAGCGCGTAGACACCGACCTTGGTCAGCAGGGCCGAGAAGAGCGCGGCGGCCGTCACGGAGGGCGTGTGATAGGACGCCGGCAGCCAGAAGAAGACCGGGAACATCGCCGCCTTCGCCCCGAAGGCAAAGAGCAGCAGCATGGCGGAGACGAGAACGGCGACCTCCTCCTGCCGCCCCTCCAACCGGCCCGACAGGTCGGCCATGTTGAGCGTGCCGGTGACGCCGTAGAGCAGGCCGACGCCGGACAGGAAGGCGAGCGTGGCGATGAGGTTGAGGCCCACATACTTCACCGCGCCATCGGCGGACTTCTTGGTGCCGTTGACGACCAGCAGGCCGAAGGAGGCGATGAGCATCACCTCGAACCAGACGTAGAGGTTGAAGATGTCGCCGGTCAGGAATGCACCGCAGACCCCCGCCAGCAGCGCGTGCACCAGTGCGTGGTGGCCGTGCCAGCCCTCGGTCCGGTCGATCTCCGCCAAACCATAGATGGTGACGGCGACCGCAACGATGCCGGTGATGACGACCATGGCCGCCGACAGGATGTCGGCCACCAGCGTTATGCCGAAGGGGGCGGGCCAGCCGCCCATTTGCGCTGCCACCGGCCCGGTCTCCAGCACCGTGGCGAGCAGCCAGATGCCCGCGGCCAGCAGGGCCACGGCCGCAGCGACGGAGCCCCAGCGCACCAGCCCGCTCCACTTCCGGAACAGCAGGAGCAGCGCCGCGCTCGCCAGCGGGATCACGATCGGCCAGACGAGGATCATGCGTGGGCTCTCTCTTCTTCAAATATCCCCGCGGGAGGCATCATCCCTCCTCCCGCGGCTCGGCCACGCGCATCGAGTCCATCCGCGCCGTGCCCATGGCGTAGTAGGCGCGGTAGGCGAGCGTGAGGGCGAAGCAGAAGAGGCCGAAGCCGATGACGATGGCGGTCAGGATCAGGGCCTGCGGCAGGGCGTTGGCAACGCCCTCAGCCGGAACCTTCTCCCCGTAGAGGGTCAGGGGCGGGGCCGCCTCGGTCATCCGCCCGGCGGCGAAGATGACCAAGTTCGCGGCGTTCGACAGCAGCGTGAGGCCGAGGATGTAGCGCACCAGGTTGCCCGAGAGCATGAGGTAGGCGCCCCCGGCGACCAGAACGCCCGCGAGGATCGAGACGATGCTTTCCATCAGGCACCCTCCTCCCTGTCCTGGGGAACACCGTCCTCTTCCTCGCGATCCTCGGGGATGCCCGCCTCCTCCAGCGCGAAGAGGATGGCGCTGACCACGCCGACGACGACCAGGAAGACCCCGGTGTCGAAGAGGAGGATGGAGCCAACGGGCAGCCCCTCCCAGCTTCCGTCGACGGAGGCGTAGAACGGCCAGACGCCCGAGAGGAACGCGCCGTTGACGACCGCGCCCCAGAGGCCGCCCGCGATGGCCGCCGTCAGGCCGAGGCCCGCGATCATCATGGGCGACAGGCGCAGCCAGCGGCGCGCCTCGTCCACGCCGAAGGTCTTTTCGTAGAGGGCCACGCAGATCGCCGCGAGCAGCCCGCCGATGAAGCCGCCGCCCGGGTCGTTGTGCCCGCGCCAGAGCGTCATCAGCGCCACGATGATGAAGACGGGGACAAGCACCCGCGTCGCGGTGTTCAGGATGATGGAGTTCATTTGTTGACCTCACGCCCCGCGCGCAGGGCGGCCAGGGCCGCGATACCGGCGATGACGACCACCGCAACCTCGCCCAGCGTGTCGAGGGCCCGGAAATCGACGAGGATGACGTTGACGATGTTGCGGCCCGCGGCCTCCGGATAGGCGTTGGCCTCGAAGAACTGCGTCACGTCGCGCTCGAGCCCCGCGCCCAGCACGGCGAGCATCGCGAAGGTGATGCCGAGGCCGAGCACGGCGGAGATGATCGCATCCCCGATGCGGAGCGCGCCGGTGCCCGCCCGCGGCAGCTTGATGAAGGCGACGGCGACGAAGACCACGATCAGGATCTCGGTCAGGAGCTGCGTCATCGCGACGTCGATCGCCGAGTAGAGCACGAAGATCACCGCGATCCCCGAGCCGACGCCGCCCAGCGCGGTAATGGCGATCAGGCGCGAGCCGGTGAAGATGATCGCGATCACGCAGGCCACGATGATCGCGACGATCACCCAGTGGAAGATCGGGGCGGCGGGATCGATGCGCGCCACGTTGCCGGAGCCGAAGAAAATCGCGGCCCAGACCATGAGCGCCAGCGTGATGAAGGTCGCGCGCAGGTAGCTCATCATCCGGCCGTCCTGAACGGTGCGCGCGGTCCAGCTCGCCGTGTCGCGCAGCGCGTTGAGGAGCACGTCGTAGACGGCGGCGCTGTCGGGCACGCGCTGCTCCTCCCGCGTCAGCGACCGGCGCAGCTCGGGCAGGCCCCAGAACAGCACCCCGCCGATGGCGAAGGTGAGGAGCGAGAGCATGAGGGCCGCGTTCACGCCGTGCCAGAGCTTGACCTCCGGCGCGCCGGGCTCGCCCCGCACGACCTCGACCATCGCGGTGATCAGCGCGTCGAGCCCGCCGGGGAAAAGGCCGAGCAGGAGGCCCAGCAAGGCAAGGATCGCGGGGCCGGACCACATGTAGATCGAGGGATCCTTCGGTGTCTCCTTCTTGCTCTTCTGCTGGCCGAAGAAGGGGCGGATCGCGACGAGTCCCGCGGCCGCGAACATCAGCGCATTGGCGATGACCGACATGGTGGCGACGAAGATCTCCTCCGTCTGGGTCTGAAGACCGCCCTCGTAGCTGAGCTCCTTGCCGATGAAGCCCACGAAGGGCGGCAGGCCGGCCATGGAGGCGCCCGCGAGCACCGCGATGCCGAAGCTGATCGGCATGGCGTGGCGCAGCCCCGAAAGATCGTCGACCTCCCGACTGCCAGCCCCCTTGTCGAGGAGGCCCACGGCGAGGAAGAGCGACGCCTTGTAGAGCGCGTGGACAAGGATGAAGGTGAGCGCGCCGCCCACGGCATAGTAGCTGCCGCCGCCGAGCCCCATCATCAGCGTGCCGAGGCCCATCAGCGTGGTCCAGGCGAGCATCAGCTTCAGGTCGGTCTGGCGCAGGGCCCAGAAGCTCGCCACCACCATGGTGACGGCGCCGACGAGGGTCAGCGTCCAGGTCCAGACCTCCGTCCCGCCGAGTTGCGGCGTCAGGCGCGCGACGAGGTAGACACCCGCCTTCACCATGGTCGCCGAGTGCAGGTAGGCCGAGACCGGCGTGGGTGCTGCCATCGCGCCGGGAAGCCAGAAGTGGAACGGGAACTGCGCGGACTTCGTGAAGCAGCCCGCGAGCACGAGGCCCAGCATCACGAGGTAGAGAGAGTGATCGGCGAAGCTGCCCATCTCCGATATGCGATAGGTGCCCGCGACGCTGCCCATCAGGATCAGTCCCGCCATCAGGGCAAGACCGCCGATGCCGGTGACGATCAGCGCCTGCTGCGCCTTGTGCCGCGCGTCATCCTTCTGGTGGTCGTAGCCGACCAGCAGGAAGGAGGTGATCGTCGTCAGCTCCCACGCGACGAAGAGCGTGATGGCGTCGTCGGCGAGCACGAGGATCAGCATCGAGGCCGCGAACATCGACATCAGCGTCAGCAGCCGCTTCAGCCGCCGGTCCGCGTGGAAGTACTCGGCTGCATAGAGGAAGCAGATCGCCCCGATGCCGGTGATCAGCAGCGCGAAGAGCAGCGAGAGCGCGTCGATGCGGAACGCGGCCTCGATCCCCAGTGCCGGGACCCACTGCCAGATGAAGTCGACGGGCGTTCCGGCCGAGGCCGTCGGCAGGAAGGTGCAGAACCAGACGAAGAGCGCCGCCTGAACGGCGGCGGGTACAAAGCGCCAGGGGCCGGCTTCGTAGGAGTCGGTCTCTTTCACAGGCGGAGCCTCGGGATTAGTGCGGCAGACAAGCCGCTTTGGCGACATATAGGTGACGGTTCCGGGCTGGCTACCGTTGCAGGTGCGAAAAAGCGACCCGATCCGCCGGCGAGCGGGCGTGCGCCTCCGGCGGGGATATTTCGGCAAGCTGGAAGGGCGGCTCAGTCCGGGATTTCGTAGGCCGTGATGGTCATGTCGGCGGCGGCCTCGCGCACGGGGATGAGGTCCTGGTAGGCATCGGAGCCGTACCAGGCGCGGATCGACGCGAGATCGGGAAAGCGGAAGATGGCGGCCATCTCGTGATCGCTCTCTCCGGTCAGGTCCGTGGCTTTTTGCCCGCGCAGGACCGGTTCACCGCCATGGGGCTCCATCGTGGCACCGACCTCGCCCGCGTAGATCCTGAACTTCTCGGCATCCTTGACGGTCACCTGCGCGATGAAGAAGGCGGGCATGGCGGGGGTCCTCCTGCTGTGGTGTTGGGCAGGAGATGGGGATGCCGCTGGGAAAGCTCTAGAGCAGCTGGTCGAAAGCGGAGGGGGCGCTGCGGCAGCGCCAGGCGGCAAGCAGCGCCTCGACATTGTCGGCGAGCGGGTCGATGGCCTGAAGTTCGAGATCATAGCGTTTCCCCTCGTGCACCGTCTCGAAGTCTCGCGCGGCGCTGCCTGCGGGCCGGTCGCCGCGCGCCGCCTCCCGGCGGATCAGTTCCTCCCGCGGGCAGTGCAGTCCGACGAAGAAGACGTCGAATGGGGCGAAGAGGCGGGAGAGCTGCTCCAGCCAGCCGTCGGTATCAAGGATATGCTCCAGGATCAGGTCATTGCCCGCGCCGGCATAGGCCGCAAGCGAGCGGTGGAAGCCATCGAAGAAGGGCGCTCTCGCAGCCCGCCAGTCGAACTCTCCGGAGCGGAAACGGTCGGTCGGCAGCACGCCGCTGTCACGCAGGTGATCGATGGAGATGTGCCAGAACGGCGCCTCGATCCGGGCCTGGAGCGCTCGGGCCAGCGTCGACTTACCGCTGCTCGACGCGCCGTGGAGGAAGATGATGCGGGCGGGGGACATGAGCGCTTTCCCTATACGAAGGCCGGGTGCGAGAGGATTGCGCTGACCGGGAGCAGTGGCTGGGTGGCCAAGGGAGGAATAGCATTTCTCGAGGGATTGGTTGAGTTCTGAAGTTCGCTCGACATGGCGCCGAGCGCTGCAGATCGTCCGCGCCGCCGTTGACCGAGATCAAGAGCCACCGACACGGGCACACTATCCTGTGTCTTACTATCACGTCCGAGGACGGTTACAGGGCACGCGTATGGAAGAAGAGCACCCAAACGTCGCGCTGCTGTCGCGGCTGGATCTTCGAGACCTCGCGGGGGCAGCCGATCTCTTCAGCGAGGACTTCGTCTGGCATTACTTCAACCCGGCCTTGCCGGATGTCCATGGCGACTACCTGGGCGTGGAGGGCCTGCGGACCTTCTTTGGGAAGATTGCAGACATGAGTGACGGTACCTTCAGGATCGCACCCGTATCCGCGATGCCTATGGGAGACGAGCTGGTTGTCGTGCACGTTCGGAACACGATGGTCAGCCAAGGTCAGTCCACCGCTTTGGATGCCGTCGTCGTGTGGCGCGTTGTCGACGGGCGTTTTGCCGAGGCATGGGACATTCCAGCCATCAATACGATGGCGGTCACAGCGGGCGCCGACGGCCTTCAGTGATCACATCAAAGCGTCGGCCGGGTGTGGCGGGCTGTTCCCGATCCCAAATGCGACCGGTCGCATTCGTGGACGCAGCGGTGTCCGGTAGCATCAAAGACTTTCTGGTATTGTAACCGGCATCCTGTAACGAAAAACGGCGCCGGAGGGGTCCGACGCCGTCTTCGCGATGTCGCAGGGCTCAGTGGCCGAGAATCTGGCTGAGGAAGAGCTTGGTGCGGTCGCTCTTGGGATTGTTGAAGAACTCCTCGGGCTCGTTCTGTTCGACGATCTGGCCCTGGTCCATGAAGATCACGCGGTTCGCGACCTGGCGGGCGAAGCCCATCTCGTGGGTCACGCAGAGCATGGTCATGCCCTCGTGCGCCAGCTCGATCATGGTGTCGAGCACCTCCTTGATCATCTCCGGATCGAGGGCCGAGGTCGGCTCGTCGAAGAGCATGATCTTGGGCTTCATGCAGAGCGAGCGGGCGATGGCCACGCGCTGCTGCTGACCACCCGAAAGCTGGCCGGGATACTTGTCGGCCTGCTCTGGGATCTTCACCTTCGCGAGGTAGTGCATCGCGATCTCTTCCGCTTCCTTCTTGGGCATCTTGCGGACCCAGATCGGCGCGAGGGTGCAGTTCTCCAGAATCGTGAGATGCGGGAAGAGGTTGAAGTGCTGGAAGCACATGCCGACCTCGGACCGGATCTTGTCGATGTTCTTAAGGTCCGAGGAGAGCACGGTGCCGTCTACCGTGATCTCGCCCTTCTGGTGCTCCTCCAGCGCATTGATGCAGCGGATGAGCGTCGACTTGCCCGAGCCCGACGGGCCGCAGATCACGATCCGCTCACCGCGCTGCACCGTCAGGTCGATGTCGCGCAGCACGTGGAAGTCGCCGTACCACTTGTTCATGCTGCGGATCGAGATGGCGACCTCGTCGCTCACCTTCATGTTCGGGGTGGTCTGTTCTGCCATGGCCATGGGACCGGCTCCTTAACGATGGTCGGTGCGCAGCTTGCGCTCGAGATATTGCGAGTACTGGGACATCGAGTAGCAACTGATGAAGAACAGCAGCGCGATGAAGCCGTAGAGCTCCCAGATGATGCCGTTCCAGTCCGCATCGGCGCGGATCGCGTTGGACAGGCCCAGCATGTCGAACATCGAGATGATGGCGACCAGCGTGGTGTCCTTGTAGAGGCCGATGAAGACGTTCACGATGCTCGGGATCGAGATCTTCAGCGCCTGCGGCATGATGATGAGCCGCATCGCCTGCCAGTAGTCGAGGCCGAGACTGTCCGCCGCCTCGTACTGGCCCCGCGGCAGCGCCGCCAGGCCCCCGCGGATCACCTCGGCGATATAGGCCGACGCGAAGAGCGTGATCATGATGACCACCCGCAGGATGAGGTCGAAGGTCGTACCCGGCGGCAGGAAGTAGGCCAGGAGCACGTTCGCCACGAAGAGGAGCGTGATCAGCGGCACGCCGCGGATGAACTCGATGAAGATGACGCTCAGCGACTTGATGATGAAGAGATCCGAGCGCCGACCGAGGGCCAGCAGCACGCCCAGCGGCAGCGAGGCGGAGATCGCCGTGATGCCGAGGATCACCGTCAGGAGGAAGCCGCCGATGTTGCGCGACGCGACCTCGGACAGCTCGATCGGGACGATGCCGTTCACGAAGCCCGCGATCGGGCCGAGCAAGTAGATCGACCAAATCCCGATCGTCACGATGGCCGCACCGATCGCCAGCGGGAAGCTGAAGCGTGAGACCTGCTGGAAGACGACACCCGCCAGCACGAAACCCGCGATGGCGAAGACGGGCCCCCAGACCGAACCGCCCCAGATCAGCCAGTAGGCGATGAAGGGGAAGAGGGCCGTAAAGATCAGCATCTTGCGCGGCACCTTGTCGAACAGCACCGGCGCAAGCGCCCCGAAGAGCATCACGAAGGCCAGTACCGGCCGCCAGTATTCCTCCCGCGGGTAGAAGCCGAAGAGGAGCTGGTTCCACCGCTCACGGATCACCGCGAAACAGGCGCCGTCCCCGATCTCGCGGCATTCGCGCAGCGAGTTCGCGTTCCAGACGCTATCGGCGAACCACGGGTAGAAGTCGTAGATCAGCAACCCGATGAAGTAGATCGACAGGATGCTGAGCAGTCCGTTGAACCACGAGGAGAACAGGTTCTCGCGCAGCCACAGCACCAGACCCGTCTTGCCTGCCGGCGGTGGGGCCGGGGGAAGCTGCTCATGGCGGACGAAGGCGATGGATTCGGAATGGGTATCGCTCATCTCACCGCTCCTTCAGCGTGACGCTGCGGTTGTAGAGATTGCCGAAGAACGAGATCGTCAGCGAGATCGTCACGTAGATCAGCATCAGGAGCAGCACCGTCTCCATCTCCCGCCCGGTCTGGTTGCGGGTGATGTTGCCGAGCGTGCCGACGAGGTCCTGGTAGCCGATGGCGATGGCCAGCGACGAGTTCTTCGTGAGGTTCAGGTAGTTCGAGATCATCGGCGGCACGATCACGCGCAGCGCCTGCGGCAGGACCACGAGGTTCATGATCCGGTTGGGCCGCAGGCCGAGCGAGGCCGCGGCCTCGGTCTGGCCCTTGCTGACCGCGAGGATGCCCGCCCGCACGTTCTCCGCCACGAAGGCGCCGGTATAGAGCGAGAGCGCAAGCCAGAGCGCGATGAATGTGGAGCGGAGCTGGACGCCGCCGCTGAAGTTGAAGCCGGCGAGCTCCGGCCGCTCCAGCCCCATGGCGCCGCCGAGGATGAAGTTCACCAGCAGCACCGGAACGAAGAAGAGCGCGAGCCCGGTCCAGAGCACCGGGAAGGTCTCCCCCGTCGCGGCCTGCCGGGCCTTCGCCCAGCGCCGCACGCCCCAGATGGCGACGAGCGAGAGCAGGAAGACGATGGTCAGGATCGTCGCCGTCCCCTCCTCGAAGGTGATGGCGGGCACGTAGATGCCGCGGTTGGTGATCGCGACGGAATCGAAGAACAGCATCGAGGCGGCCGGATCCTCACCGCGGAAGGCGCGGGGGGCCGGCGTGCTCTCGGTCAGGACCGCGAAGACGAGGATGATCCACAAGAGCGTCGGCACGTTGCGGAAGACCTCGACATAGACGCGCGCGATATTGCGCACGATCCAGTTCGGCGACAGGCGCAGGACGCCCATGAAGACGCCGATGATGGTGCAGGCGATGCAGCCCAGCACTGCGACAAGCAGCGTGTTGAGCAGACCGACGATGGTGGCGTCGAGGTGCGTGCTCTGGCTGGAATACTCGATCAGGTGCTGGCCGATATCGTAGCCGGAGGTGTTCGACAGGAAGCCGAAGTTGAAATCCTGACCCGCCGCTTCGAGGTTGCGGACCGCGTTGCGGATCAGCCAACCGAGCCCGGACAGGACGAGGATCAGCGCGATGATCTGGATGGTAAGTGAACGATACCTGGTATCGTAGATCAGCTGGGAGAGGCGAAAGCCTTCATCCGGCTGTGTGTCTGTGATTGCGGTCATGCCCGCCCCTCTTCCATGGAAAACGTCCCGCTACCGGCGGGCTCGCCCGTATTCCGCATCGCCCCGGTCATTCGACGTGCCGGTCGGTCGTGCGGCGGTCCCCGGAAATGGCGACGGGGCGCGCCGTAGCGCGCCCCGACCCACTGGTTCAAATCAACGGAACGGCGGGGAGTAGAGCAGGCCGCCGTCGGTCCACTGCGCGTTCAGGCCGCGCGCGAGGCCGATCGCGGTGTCCGGACCGATGTTCGCGTTGAAGATCTCGCCGTAGTTGCCGCTCGCGGCAATCGCGCGCTGCGCCCAGTCGGCGTCGAGGCCGAGCATCTCACCCAGGCTGCCCTCGGTGCCGAGCAGACGGTTGATCTCCGGGTTCTCGGTACCGGCTGCCAGCTCCTCGACGTTCTCGGAGGTGATGCCGAGCTCTTCCGCCGCGATCAGGGCGTTCAGCGTCCAGCGCGTGATGTCGCCCCAGGCGTTGTCGCCGTGGCGCACAAGCGGGCCGAGCGGCTCCTTGGAGATGATCTCGGGCAGGAGCATGTGCGCGCTCGGATCCTCGAACGCGGCGCGGGTCGCGGCCAGACCGGAGGCGTCGGTCGTGTACACGTCACACGCGTTGGCGAGGTACTGCTGCTGCGCTTCCGCGTTGGTCTCGATCGGCACGGGCTCGTAGCTCATGTCGTTCGCGCGGAAGAAGTCGGCGAGGTTGAGCTCGGTGGTGGTGCCGGTCTGGATGCAGACGGTGGCGCCGTCCAGCTCCAGCGCGGAGGTCACACCGAGGTCTTCGCGGACCATGAAGCCCTGGCCGTCATAGTAGTTAATGCCGGTGAATTCGAACTCGAGGTCGACGTCGCGGCTGAAGGTCCAGGTGGTGTTCCGGGCCAGCATGTCGATCTCGCCCGAGGCCAGAGCGGTGAAGCGGGTGGAGCCGGTGGTCGGGATGAACTCAACGGCCGTCGCATCGCCGAGGACCGCTGCGGCAACCGCGCGGCAGACAGCGACGTCGAAGCCTTCCCACTCACCGTTCTCGTCCGGTGCCGCGAAGCCGACCAGGCCGGTGGTCACGCCGCAGCGCAGCGAGCCGCGGTCCTGAACCTCCTGCAGGGTCTGTGCGTAGCCTGCGCCCGCCACCAGACCGGCAGCGGCCAGCGCGCCGAAGAATACGGATTTTTTCATAGAGTACCTCTTCCCTGAAGTCTCCCGCCGTGTCCCCACGCCGGGTGCCGGCCTCATGGACCGATCATACGTTTGGCAGTCCTCTCGTGGACTGGGCAAAAGTTTGGACAAGCGCGCGGGGAAACGTCAAGGGTACCGGGCCCTCGCAATTCCTTATGTCAGCCGCCCTGACCATTCCGGTTGGCGAACATTTCGTGACAGTGCGCGGCGGAGGGCCTCAACCTCAGATTTCGACCCGGCGCGGCGAAGTGCCGTCGCCCCGACGTCACGCATTGTCCCATCACAATTCCTGATTGCGTTCGTGATCTTACGGAATGCATTTCAGAACGATGACAGGTCATGCTTACTGACCCTTTCATGCGGCGCGCGATTGACGCTTGCTGCGGGTGCGACACACTGCCCCGCGGACGGCTCGCGCCGCCCGCGCCGGATTGGAGGCAAAAGCCGATGGGCCATCGCATGTTTCGGGTCGCGATCGCGATTCTTACGACCTTCGCAGCAGTTGACGGTGCCCGATCCGAATCAGTTCAGGTCTACGCCGCGGCCTCGATGACCGATGCGGTGGCGGCGCTGGAGGAGGCTTACGAAGACCTCTATCCGGGCCATGACGTGACCGCGGTCTTCGCGGGCAGCGGGGTGCTCGCGCGCCAGATCGCGCAAGGGGCGCCCGCGGATCTCTACCTCTCGGCGAACGTGGTCTGGGCCGAGTGGCTTGCCGAGCGCGTGCCACCGCGGCGGGTGGAGACGGTGGCACGCAACACGCTGGTCTGGATCGGTGCGGCACCCGAAGCCGATGGCCTGCCCGCAGGGCGCATCGCGCTGGCCGACCCCGAGGCGGTGCCCGCGGGCCGCTACGCCCGGCAGGCGCTGGAGGCGCGGGGGCTGTGGCACGCAGCGCAACAGCGGATGGTGATCGCCGCCAACGTGCGCGACGCCCTCAACTGGGTGGTCCGCGGCCATGCCCCGAGCGCCGTGGTCTACGCCACCGATGCCGCCCTGCTGCCGGAGCTCACCGCGACACCGATCGACCCCGCGCTGCACGACCCGATCACCTACCGCGCCGCAGCGCTCAACGACGCCGGCGCGCCGTTCCTCGACTTCCTGCTGTCGGAGGAGGGCCAGATAATCCTCGCGGGCTTCGGCTTCCGCCCCCCGCAATGATCACGGTCGTCGAGGGGATCAGCGCGGCTGGGAAAACCACCTGGTGCCGCGCCCACGCCGCCGCGCATCTGGTACCCGAGACCTTTCCGGAGGAACGCCGGTCGTGGCCAGAAACCGGATCGGAGGTCGCGCGGGCCTGGACGGACTGGAATGCCCATCGCTGGACGCAAGCGCTGGAGATGGAGCAGCGAACAGGTCACGCCGTCTGCGACACTGATCCACTCAAGCTGCACTACCTGTGGGGTCTGTGCCGGATCGGCGAGATGCCATGGCCTCAGTGGGACCTTCAACTCGCCGAGACCCGGGCAGCGATAGCCGAACATCGGCTCGGCCTCGCCGATCTGTATCTCATCAAGACCATCACTCCGGAGGCGGCGCGCACCCAGCGCGATGGCGACATAAGGCGGACGCGCGATCGGTTCGAGCTGCATCTGAGGCTGATGGAGCCACTCACCGAATGGTACGTCGCCATGGAGGGCGCGCTTGCCGGCCGGGTGCGGTGGACCCTGCCACCAGACATGCCGGACAACACTGCTCCAAACCCTGCGCGCTACGATCTTGCGGCGTTTGACGGGCTGATCGCAGCGCTGCCTAGAAGTCGATGACCATGCAGGTGGTGGAGCCGGTGGCGTAGAGCTTGCCGTCCTCGACGCCCACGATCTGGCCCTCGGCCACGGCGGTGCGGCGGCCCGCGTGGCTGACGGTGCCGATGGCGCGGACCTCGCCGGAATGAGGGAACAGCGGGCGGACGATGTTCACCTTGTACTCCAGCGTGGTGTAGCCCTGCCCCTTCGGCAACGTGGTCTGCACGGCACAGGCCATGCAGCTGTCGAGCAGGGTGCCGAACCAGCCGCCGTGGATCGTGCCGATCGGGTTCATGGCCTTGAAGGCGGGCTTGCCGCGGAAGACGACGCGGCGCTCCTCGACCTCCTCTAGCCAGTAGTCCAGCGTCTCCGCGATGGGCGGGGCGGCGAGGTTGCCCTCCAGCATGTCGCGGATGAAGTCGAGGCCGGAGCGGGTCGCGATATCCTCCCGCGTCGGCAGATCCTCGGCGGACTTGGCGTAGTAGGGGGGCATGTCAGTCTCTCCGGCTGAGCCTCAGGAAGCGGTCGGCATCGGCGAGGGCGGCGGCCTTGCGGGCCCGCACCTCGGCGGCTTCCTCATCCGTGCCCCAGAGCCGCTCCTGCCAGATGGCATCGAGCTCGGCGACCTCCGCTGCCTCGGCAACCGGCATCCGGTCGTCGCGCACGGCGAGGGCCAGGATGAGGCTGCCGCTGAAGACGACGAGATCATGGAAGGCGGTCAGCGCGAAGGGTTCCATTGCGTCAACTTCGGCGCGCAGGCGGGCGATGCTGTCGGCAGGCTGGTCCTGCGGGATCACGCCCTCGATGCGAATGAGCGGCGCGCCGAACGCCTCCGCCGCCCAGTCGAGGGGCGGGTCCCAGCGGGCGTACTGCTCGGCCACCAGGCTCTCCGGCCCCTCGGCGCGGTAGCAGAGAAGGTCCGTCTCGCCATACTGGGCGAGCATCTCGACCACTGCCGCGCGCTGGGGGATCACCTTGTCGATGGCGGAGTTCGCGGCGCGAGTGAGCGGCATGGTATCGGGCACGATCTGCTCACCCTGCCCGGCCCATTCGGCGGCGATGGCCTCGGCTAGTGCCGGGCTCGGCAGGACGAGCTGCGCCTTGGCCGGCGTGCGCACCGCGCGGCCGTCCAGCTGGACAGCGAAACCGCCCTCGACGGGCACGGCCTCGGCCGCGGTCCAGAAGCGCTTCGCCGCCCACTCGCTCATGCGTGGACCTCGGCCAGCAGAGGCGCGAGCTCGTCGAAATGGCTGATGACATGGTGCGCGCCCGCGTCGTGGAGCGCGGTGACCGCGTGGTAGCCCCAGCTCACGCCGATGCAGCGCACACCCGCGGCGCGGCCCATCTCGATATCGAAGGTGGTGTCGCCGATCATGACGGCGTCGCGCGCCTCGACCCCGGCCTCGGCCAGCGCCGTCTCGACCATCGAGGGATGAGGCTTGGAGGGGTGGAGGTCCGCGGTCTGCACGGTCATGAAGTGGTGCCCGATCGGGTGGGCGGCAAAGACATGGTCCACGCCGCGCTTCGCCTTGCCGGTCGCCACGCCCATCAGCCAGCCCGCGGTGTCGAGCGCGGTCAGCGCCTCAACGGCACCCGGATAGAGCGGCACCGCCGCCTCGCCGCCCATCTCCGCGCGCATCTGGACGAAGGCGCTCCGGTAGGCGGCGGACAGAGCCTCGGCATCATGTTGCGGGGCGAGGCGGGACATGGCGACGGGCAGGCTGAGGCCGACGATGGACAGGATCCGGGGCCGGTCGGGCACTGCGAGCCCCTCCGCCGAAAAGGCCGCCTGCATCGCGCCGACGATCAGCGCCTGGCTGTCGAGCAGCGTACCGTCCATGTCAAAAATGGCGAGTTTCATTCGAGCTCCTCGAACGGGTCGGCCGCGACCTCACGCGGGTCCCAGCCGAAGGTGGTCCAGGTGCGGGCCATGTGGTCCGGCAGGGGCGCGGTCAGGTTGACGGTCGCGCCGGTGACGGGGTGGGTGAAGGTGAGGTGGCGCGCGTGCAGGTGCAGCTTGCGCGAGATGTCACCGCCAAGCTGCGCGCCCCAGCCGTCGCCCTCGTTGACCTGGGCGTTGGTGCCGTACTTGCCGTCGCCCACGATGGGGTGCCCGATCTCGGCCATGTGGGCGCGTAGCTGGTGGGTGCGGCCCGTGATGGGGCTGAGGGCAACCCAGGCGGCGCGCTTCGCTGCGGCCTCGATCACCATGTAGTCGGAGGTCGCGCGCTTCGCCCCCTCGGTGCGGGAGACGGCGTCGGGGTGGACCGCCACCATCTTCTCCCCCGCACCGTGCGGGCCGTGGCCCGGCGCCTTGACGAGGCCGAAGCGGATGGTGCCGGCGCGCGGGCTCGGCACACCGGCGACGGCGGCCCAGTAGATCTTGCGGGTCTGGCGGGACTGGAAGGCCTTTGTCAGCGCCGCCGCGATGCGGCCCGTGCGCGCCATCAGGAGCACGCCGGACGTGTCGCGGTCGATGCGGTGGACGAGGCGCGGCGGGGCCTCGGCATCGAACCGGATCGCCTCGGCCAGCCCGTCCACATGCCGCGTCTGGCCCGAACCGCCCTGCACCGCAAGGCCCGGCGGCTTGTTGAGCGCGATGATGTGGTCGTCGCGGAAGATCACGGCGGCGCGCATCATCTGAGCGTCCGCGTCGCTGATCTGCGGACGATCCGGCGCCGGCGCGTCGTTCTCGGGCAGCGGCGGCACGCGCATCACCTGTCCCTCGGCCAGACGGGTGTTCGGTTTCACCCGGCCGCCATCGACGCGGATCTCGCCCTTGCGGCACATCTTCTCGATCCGGCCCTGGGTGACCTGCGGAAAGGTCTTGCGGAACCAGCGGTCGAGGCGCTGGCCCTCCGCCTCCGCATCCAGGGTCACCTGCTGCACGCCGCTCATGGAAAGAGCCCCCGCGCGATCCAGGTGCCCGCGAAGATCGCGAAAAGACCGAGGGCGAGGCTGGAGCCCGCATAGGCCATGGCGAGGCCCAGCCGCCCGCTCTCCATCAGCCGCATCATGTCGAGGGAGAAGGTGGAGAACGTGGTGAAGCCGCCGAGCACGCCCGTGGTCAGGAACAGCGAGAGCTGCGCGTTGCCGACGCCGCGGCGGACCAGCCAGACGGCCACGATGCCCATCAGGAAGGAGCCGAGCACGTTGACGCCGAGCGTCACCAGCGCGAAATCCGGCAGCCCGGCGCGCAGGGCCAGCCGCCCGGCGCCGTAGCGCGCGGCCGCACCGATCGCGCCGCCCAGGGCCACGAACCAGATCATCTTGTACGGGATCCCATGCTCATCGCGCCGTCTATGCGCCGACGACGCCCGGCGTGCAAGGGTTCAGGGCAGGCGGCGCATCTGGGCAAAGACCGGCCCCAGACCCTCGACCCGGTTCTCGCGATAGAAGTCGATCAGACGCTGGGTCATGGTGTCGGTCCACACCGGCTCCACCTGCTCGTTGTCGAGCACGCCAGGGTCCAGCGGCGCCTGCCGGTCCGGCACGTCGGAGAAGTCGAAGCAGCCCATGGACCATTCGGGAAAGCGCCGCTCGCCGACATTGCCGTGCCAGAGCACGCGCAGCCGCTCGTTCCGCGGGTCTGCGGCGATTCGGGCGCTCAGCGACAGCACCTCGACGGTGCTGCCCTCCAGCACCTGGACGAACACACCGTCGGAGAAGATCAGCATGCCAGTGATGTGGTGCTTGGAATTGAAGGCGTTAGCCTCAACGCTGATGTCGTTGAGCACCTGTCCCTCGATCCAGGGCGGCCGCGCGAACGACCGGTAGATCAGACTGTAGATCGGTCCCGGCAACCTGACTCTCTCTTCCGATTAATCTAAATTAATTTCTTTACGAAACCCAATGCAACATTAGTTACCCAACGCCCGAGCGGCCGTCATGCCCCGTGGACGCGGTAGGACACTTTGTCTCGACGGATTTGGTAGGTCGTTCTCGCCGTTGGAAGGGGCTCAGCCGTCTTCCGTCCGCCGGGCGCGCAGCTTGGCGAAATACTCCACCCGCTTCTTGAGCTCGCGCTCCGCCCCGCGTTCGACGGGGACGTAGTAGACGCCGCGCTTCATGCCGTCGGGGAAGTAGTTCTGGCCGGAGAAGCCATCCTCCGCATCGTGGTCGTAGGCATAGCCCGCACCATAGCCTTCCTCCTTCATCAGTTTGGTGGGGGCGTTCAAGATGTGCTTGGGCGGCGGCTCCGATCCGGTCTGCTTCGCCGCGCCCATCGCGGCCTTGTAGGCGGTGTAGGCCGCGTTCGATTTCGGGGCGAGGGCGAGGTAGATCACCGCCTGCGCCAGGGCGAGCTCCCCCTCGGGCGAGCCCAGCCGCTCGTATGTCTGCCAGCCCTGCAGGCACAGCGCCTCGGCATGCGGGTCGGCGAGGCCGATATCCTCGACCGCCATCCGCGTGATGCGTCGGGCGAGGAACCGGGGATCCTCGCCGCCCTGGAGCATCCGCGCGAACCAGTAGAGCGCGGCGTCGGGGTCGGAGCCGCGCACGGATTTATGGAGGGCGGAGATCAGGTTGTAATGCTCGTCGCCCGACTTGTCGTATTTCGTAGCGCGGCGGGTGAGGCGGGTGGTCAGCGTCTCGCGGTCGATGGGCTTCGACGCGCCCCAGCCGATCACCTGCTCCGCGAGGTTCAGGAGGGCCCGTCCGTCGCCGTCGGCCATCTCGGTCAGCGCCTCGCGCGCCGGGCCGTCGAGGGGCAGCGCGCCCTCCTCCTGCTCCACCCGCTGGAGGATCCGCTCCAGCGCTGGCAGATCCAGACGGTTGAGCGTGATGACCTGCGCGCGGGACAGAAGCGCCGAGTTAAGCTCGAAGGACGGGTTCTCCGTCGTCGCGCCAACCAGCACGATTGTGCCGTCCTCCATGTGCGGCAGGAACCCGTCCTGCTGCGCCTTGTTGAAACGGTGGATCTCATCGACGAAAAGGAGCGTGCCGCGGCCCTGGGTGCGGCGCAGCTTCGCCGCCTCGAACACCTTCCTGAGCTCCGGCACGCCGGTGAAGATCGCGCTGATCTGGACAAAGGCGAGGTCGGTCTCCTGCGCCAGCAGCCGCGCGATGGTGGTCTTGCCCACCCCCGGCGGCCCCCAGAAGACGATAGAGCCGAGATTGCCCGCCGCGAGCATCGCGCCGAGCGGCCCCTCCGGCCCCAGCACGTGATCCTGCCCGATCACCTCGGCAAGGCTTTGCGGCCGCATCCGGTCGGCCAGCGGACGCGGCGCCTCGGCAGAGGGTTCGCGGGCAGCGGTGTCGAAGAGATCGGCCATATCTCAACGCATATAGGTGTGCCGATCCGGGCCCGCACCTGGAAGACGTGCTAGAGTCACCCCCCAAGCGATCGACATGAGGATTACCGGCACGCCGTAGAAATAGGTACCTGAAATCAGCGAATATGCGGTCGCCACGTTCAAAACTCCCAGAGCAGCAGCCTGCTCAATCCCCATACGCCGCTGCGCTTTGAACCAGTAGACGAGCACAAGCAGGCATGCCAACCCTCCCATCGGCAGCCCCCAGGCGAGCAGCAGCTCCAGCGGCCAGTTGTGCAGGTGGAGCATCGGAGCTTCGTAGGCCGCGAAGGGGGCGTGAGCGTAGCCCCAACCGGTTAACGGTCGAAGCTGAATGTTAGCAACCGCATCTTGCCACATGCCCATGCGATTGCTGGACAGAGTATCCAGACTCGGCGTTGATGCTGCACCCGTGAGGATACTCTCGAGGCCTGGCAGTGATGCCAACATGTTCACCAGTCCGAAATTGGTATTCGGAGTCGGGATCAGCAGCGAAAGCGCGGCAGCAATCAAGAGCGCGGCCATCAACCGCATCAAGGTCCGTATCTGCAGCTGTCCACTTACCAGCAGCGTGAAGGGGAGCGCCGTCACCAAAACGACAATTGTGCCTCGCGCACCTGCCCAGAATGCGATGGTGGCGGCAAGCAAAGTCAGAGCCACCGTCCATCGCCCCCCCAGGCGCAATGCGACCAGCATTGCTCCTGCGGTCGCACTCAGCGTCAAAAGGTGACCTGCTCGACGAACGTTACCGAAGGCGGGAAGGAGACTTGTATACTCCTGTGGGATCACATCACCGTAAAGCTGGTAGTAAAGCACGAGCACCGCGCCGTAGAGGGGACCCGACCAGAGAAGCGCGCGCAGAAAGAGAAGCACGAGATCGACTCCGTGACGCTCGACGGCCGCTCGCATAATGCATGCCGCCAAGACGCCCCACACAACAAACTGGGTCCAGAAAAGGGCCCACAAGGGTACCTGAGCCACATAAAATACGCTGAAGATAGCCCAGCCGAGAACTAACAGGATCGATGCGCGTAGACGAGGATGCGGTCGATGTGTGGTCGATGAAGGCCGCACGGCCAAATCACCGAAAATGAAAAACAGCGTCGCTGGAACGAGCGCGAAAAGGGTCTGGGCCAGACCAACGAAGATTCGCTCTTGAGGCGGCAACATCAGCAACGCCGCAAATGCCGGCAACCCCGCGATCAGAATGAAGGGGAAGTAGTGAAGCGGCCTCAGGGCCAATGCAGGACGGATCGCCATCGAGGCGGACGACATTATCGAGGTCTCCAAACAAAAGGGGCGACCCCTGGCCGCCCCTTACGTTAGTCGAACTCGTTCCAGACGAGCAATTGCTGTGGGCGGATTACTCCTCCGCCGCCTCTTCCTCGGCGACGCGGGCCTTGTCGGCGGCGCCCTTCGCGGAGGTGTCGCGGTCGACCAGCTCGATGATCGCCATCGGGGCCATGTCGCCGTAGCGGAAGCCGGCCTTCAGCACGCGGGAGTAGCCGCCGTTACGCTCGGCATAGCGGGGGCCGAGCACGTCGACGAGTTTCGCGACGGCGGCGTCCTGCTTGATCTGCGCATGGGCGAGCCGGCGGGCGTGGAGGTCGCCGCGCTTGCCGAGCGTGATCAGCTTGTCGATGATCCGCTTCAGTTCCTTCGCCTTGGGCAGCGTGGTCTTGATCTGCTCATGCTCGATCAGGGACGCGGCCATGTTGGCGAACATCGCCTTGCGGTGTTCGTGGGTGCGGTTGAGTTTGCGGTAACCGTTACCGTGACGCATGTGTCCATTCCTTCTTTATGCTTTGTCCGGCGGCCCTGCGTGGGGACCGCTCTCCTTGGGGCGGACCGCGAACCCATTTCGCGGCTGGCCCTTTGTTGTTGAACCGCCCCGGACGTGATCCGGGGCCGCTCAAATTCAAAAGGTCCCGGGTCAAGCCCGGGACGGTCGGGACCTTAGAACTGGTCCTCGTACTTCTTGGCCAGATCCTCGATGTTCTCAGGCGGCCAATCGACGATGTCCATGCCGAGGTGCAGGCCCATGCCGGTGAGCACTTCCTTGATCTCATTGAGCGACTTGCGGCCGAAGTTCGGGGTGCGCAGCATCTCCGCCTCGGTCTTCTGGATCAGGTCGCCGATATAGACGATGTTGTCGTTCTTCAGGCAGTTCGCGGAGCGGACCGACAGTTCGAGCTCGTCCACCTTCTTCAAGAGAAGCGGGTTGAACTCCAGGTCGTCCTCTTCCTCGGCGCGGGTCGCGGCCTCGGGCTCCTCGAAGTTGACGAAGACGTTGAGCTGGTCCTGCAGGATGCGCGCCGCATAGGCGATCGCGTCGTCCGGTGTGACGGAGCCGTCGGTCTCCACGTTCAGGGTCAGCTTGTCGTAGTCGAGCACCTGGCCCTCGCGGGTCGGCTCGACCTTGTAGCTCACCTTGCGCACCGGCGAGTAGAGCGCATCGACCGAAATCAGGCCGATCGGCGCGTCCTCGGGCCGGTTGCGGTCGGCGGCGACGTAGCCCTTACCCGTCTCGACCGTCAGCTCCATGTAGACGGAGGCACCATCGTCGAGGTGGCAGATCACGTGGTCCTTGTTGAGAACCTCGATGCCCGCGCTTTCGGAGATGTCGGCGGCGGTCACGACGCCCGGTCCCTTGGCCGAGATCGACAGGCGCTTCGGCCCCTCGACGTCCATCGAGAGGGCGACGCCCTTGAGGTTCAGGACGATGTCGGTCACGTCCTCGCGCACGCCCGCGACGGAGGAAAACTCATGCAGCACCCCGTCGATCTGGACGGAGGTGATGGCGGCCCCCTGCAGCGAGCTGAGGAGCACGCGGCGCAGGGCGTTGCCCAGGGTCAGGCCGAATCCCCGCTCCAGCGGCTCGGCGACGGCGGTCGCCTGGCGCTTGGGGTCGTTGCCCGGCTTGATCTCGAGGCTGGTGGGGCGGATGAGAGCCTGCCAGTTCTTGTGGATCATCTAGTATCCTCCATACCAGTTCCCGGCCGGATCCGGTGCCGGGAACGCCCGAGGGAAGTCATTCGAACTTCAAACGGAACGGGGGCACGGGCGGAAAATCCGCCCGCACCCCTGACCTTTCAGATCGCGATCAGACGCGACGGCGCTTCGGCGGGCGGCAGCCGTTGTGCGCGATCGGGGTCACGTCACGGATCGCCGTGATCGTGAAGCCGACAGCGCTGAGCGCGCGTAGGGCGCTCTCACGGCCGGAGCCGGGGCCCTGCACCTCGACATCGAGGGTGCGCATGCCGTGCTCCTGCGCCTTGCGGCCCGCATCCTCTGCAGCGACCTGCGCGGCATAGGGCGTGGACTTGCGCGAGCCCTTGAAGCCCATCGCACCGGCGGAGGACCACGCGATCGCGTTGCCCTGGGCGTCGGAGATCAGGATCTTCGTGTTGTTGAACGAGGAGTTCACGTGCGCGACGCCGGCCGAGATGTTCTTGGAGACCTTCTTCTTCGCGCGAATCTTTTCACGTGCCATGGATCAGCCTCCTTACTTCTTCTTGCCTGCGATCGGCTTTGCCGGGCCCTTACGGGTGCGCGCGTTGGTGTGCGTGCGCTGACCGCGGACCGGAAGGCCGCGGCGGTGACGCAGGCCGCGGTAGCAGCCGAGGTCCATGAGGCGCTTGATGTTCATCGAGTTCTCGCGCCGCAGGTCGCCTTCGACCGTCATGTTGGCGTCGATGTGCTCGCGGATCTTCAGCGCGTCGGCGTCGGAAAGCTCGTTCACACGGGTGGTCGGCTCGATGCCCGTCGCAGCACAGATATCACGTGCGGAGCTGCGGCCGATGCCGTGGATGTAAGTCAGGGCGATCTGCACCTGCTTGTTCGTCGGGATGTTAACGCCTGCAATGCGCGCCAAGGGTATTCTCCAGCTTGTTGCGGTTCCGTAGTTCCAGAACCTTTTTTCACAACTGAGGCCCACCGGGGTGAGCCGATGGACCGGGGGTGGACCCGACGGGCCCGATTCTCCCTTTCACGGGGAAGGCGCGACTTATAGCCGAAATGACGGTCGCGTCAACAGCCGCTCCGAACTTTGTCCGGAGCGGTGCGGTCTCAGGAGGCGAGCGCCCCCTCGACCCGCTCCTTCACCTCGTCGATGGCGCCGAGGCCGTCGATCGAGCGGAGCTGACCATGGGCATGATAGTACCCGATCAGGGGCGACGTGTCGCGATAATAGACGAGGAGGCGATGCCGCATGGAATCCTCGTTGTCGTCGGACCGGCGCGTGAACTCGGTGTGCCCGCACTTCACACACTTGCCGTCGTCGGGGATCGGCTTGGTCTGGTCGTGGTAGACCTCGCCGCAATTGGCGCAAGTCGACCGGCCGGTCACGCGGGAGATCAGCGCCTCGTCATCGACGCGCATGGCGACCACCGCATCGAGGCTCTCACCCCGCTTGCCGAGCAGATCCCGCAGCGCGTCGGCCTGGGCCAGCGTCCGCGGGAACCCGTCGAAGATCACGCCGGCGCCGGTGTCCCCGTCGAGATGCTCGGCGATCAGGCCGATGACGATCTCATCGGTCACCAGGTCGCCGCGCGCCATCACGTCGGCGACCTTGTTGCCCATCTCCGTGCCGGAGGTCTTGGCCGCCCGGAGCATGTCGCCCGTGGAGAGCTGGACCATGCCCCGCTCCTCGACCAGCATCCGCGCCTGAGTGCCTTTCCCGGCACCCGGCGGGCCCAGCAGGATTATGTTCATCAGCGCCGTCCCAGTGGTTTTTTCTTCCGGGCTGCACCCTTACCACGCAGACGCGACTTTTCAATCAGGCTTTCGTATTGGTGCGCGAGCATATGGCTCTGGATCTGGCTGACGGTGTCCATGGAGACCGAAACCACGATCAGCACCGACGTGCCGCCGAAGTAGAATGGCACCGCAAGCTGGGAGATCAGGACCTCGGGCAGCAGGCACACCGCCGTGAGGTACGCCGAGCCAACGACCAGCAGGCGCGTGACCACGTAGTCGAGATACTCCGCCGTGCGCGCACCGGGCCGGATGCCGGGCACGAAGCCGCCCTGTTTCTTGAGGTTGTCGGCCACGTCGTCCGTCTTGAAGGCGACGTTCGCGGTGTAGAAGTACGCGAAGAACACGATCATCGAGCCGAAGAACAACAGGTTCAGCGGCTGCCCCCGGCCCAGATAGGCGGAGACGTAGCTCAGGATCCCGCCGCCCTCCGCCGTGCCGAAGGTCGCAAACGTCTGCGGCAGCAACAAGAGCGAGGAGGCGAAGATCGCCGGGATCACGCCCGCCGGGTTGAGCTTCACCGGCAGGTGCGAGCTCTCGCCGCCATACATCTTATTGCCGACCTGGCGCTTGGGATACTGGATGTGGATCTTGCGCAGCGCCCGCTCCATGAAGACCACGAAGCCGATCACGACGATCACCATCAGGATGATCCCGACGACCACACCGCCGGAAATCGCACCCGTGCGGCCCGCCTCGAAGAACTGGGCCAGCGCCGCCGGCAGCTCCGCGATGATGCCCACGAAGATGATCAGCGAGATGCCGTTGCCGATGCCGCGCGCGGTGATCTGCTCACCGAGCCACATCAGGAACATGGTGCCGCCGACCAGCGTGATGACGGTGGAGGCGCGGAAGAACCAGCCGGGATCGAGGGCGAGGCCCCCTGTCTCCAGCCCCACGGCGATGCCGTAGCCCTGCACGATGGCCAGCGCGACCGTCCCGTAACGCGTGTACTGGTTGATCTTGCGCCGTCCGGCCTCGCCCTCCTTTTTGAGCTGCTCCAGGCTCGGCACCATGGCCGTGAGGAGCTGCACGATGATCGAGGCAGAGATGTACGGCATAATGCCGAGCGCGAAGACCGCCATCCGGCCCACCGCGCCGCCGGTGAACATGTTCACCATGCCGCCGATGCCGGACTGTGCCTGCTCGAAGAACTCGCGAAGCTGCACCGTGTCGATGCCCGGCACCGGGATGTAGGTCCCGATGCGGTAGACGATGAGCAGTGCGAGGGCGAAGAGGATGCGCTGCTGAAGTTCCTTGGCTTTGCCGAAGGTGCTCCAGCTCATGTTCGCGGCCATCTGTTCCGCTGCGGATGCCATGTGGACGAGGCCCTTTCATGCAAGCGCCGCCGAACCATGAAGGCTCAGGCGGCGCGAAAAGTTCGTTGTCAGATGTAAGGGGCGGGGTCCGCCCCCACAACCGTTATTCCGCGGCCGCCTCTTCAGCTTTCGCGGAGGTGATGTTGATCGCGCCACCGGCCTTCTCGACCGCCTCGACCGCGCCTTTGGACGCGCCGGTCACCTTCAGGATCACCTTTGCCGAGATCTCGCCCTTCGCAAGCACGCGGATGCCGTCATGCTTGCGGCGCACGAGGCCGGAGGCGACCAGCGCGTCCTCGTCGATCTCGCTCTTCGCGTCGAGCTTGCCCGCATCGACGAACTTCTGGATCAGGCCCAGGTTCACGATGGCGTACTTCTTCGGGTTCGGCACGTTGAAGCCGCGCTTGGGCAGCCGCTGGTAGAGCGGCATCTGGCCACCCTCGTAGCCGTTGATCGCCACACCCGAGCGGGACTTCTGACCCTTGATCCCGCGGCCACCCATCTTGCCCTTGCCGGAGCCGGGACCACGGCCGATGCGCTTCTTGGGTTTCGCGGCACCGGGATTGTCACGCAGTTCGTTCAATTTCATGTCGCTCTCTCCTCTTGCCGGATGCGCCCGCCAGAGCGTCTGCGGGGACCACGGCTTCAATCTTCACAACCGTCCCGGGCTCGACCCGGGACCTTTCGGGATGGACGGCCCCGGATCCATGTCCGGGGCGGTTCCAAGTCTTGCATGCGACCCCGGATCACGTTCGGGGCCATCGGAGAGGGCTCAGCCCTTCTCCTCGATGATCTCGACCATGTGCGGGATCTTGGCGATCATGCCGCGCACGGCCGGGGTATCTTCCAGCTCGCGGGTCTTGTGCATCTTGTTCAGACCCAGACCCTTGAGGGTGGCGAGCTGGTCCTTCGGGCGGCGGATCGGGGAGCCGATCTGCTTCACGACGATCGTAGCCATGCCTTATGCCTCCACCGTCTCTTCGACCGCTTCGGCCGGAGCGTCGGTCTTCGGCAGGATGTCGGCCACCTTCTTGCCGCGGCGCTGCGCGACCTGGCGGGGGGACGATTCCTTCTTCAGACCGTCGAGGGTCGCGCGGATCATGTTGTAGGGGTTCTGGGAGCCGGTGGACTTCGCCACCACGTCCTGGATCCCCAGCATCTCGAACACTGCGCGCATCGGGCCACCGGCGATGATGCCCGTACCCTGCGGCGCCGTGCGCATCACGACCTTGCCGGCGCCGTGGCGGCCCTGCATGTCATGGTGCAGCGTCCGGCCTTCCCGCAGGGGAACGCGGATCATCGAGCGCTTGGCCGCCTCGGTGGCCTTGCGGATCGCCTCGGGCACCTCGCGGGCCTTGCCCTTGCCGAAGCCCACGCGGCCCTTCTGATCCCCGACAACCACGAGAGCGGCGAAGCCGAAGCGCTTACCACCCTTTACGGTCTTGGAGACCCGGTTGATCGCGACGAGGCGATCGGCGAATTCCGGGTTTTCGTCGCGGTCGCGACGGTCCCGGCGATTGTCTTCACGAGCCATGATCGCCTCCTTAGAACTTCAGGCCGCCTTCGCGGGCCGCATCCGCAAGCGCCTTGACCTTCCCGTGGAACAGGAAGCCGCCACGGTCGAAGTAGACATCTTCGATGCCCTTCGCCTTGGCACGCTCTGCGATCGCGGCACCCACCTTGGCGGACGCTTCGACATTGTTTTTGCCCACGACACCCAGGCCCGGCTCCAGCGTGGAGGCCGCGGCAAGGGTCACGCCCTGAACATCGTCGATGACCTGAACCGAGATGTTCTTGGACGAGCGGTGGACGCTCAGGCGGGGACGGCCGTTCGCCGTCTTCCGCAGCTTGTTCCGAACGCGCAGGCGGCGTTTCTGGAACAGTTCACGTTTGCTGTTCGCCATCTGATGCGCTCCTTACTTCTTCTTACCTTCCTTGCGGAAGATGAACTCGTCCTTGTACTTGATGCCCTTGCCCTTGTAGGGCTCCGGCTTGCGCCATTCGCGGATGTTGGCCGCGACCTGGCCGACGAGTTGCTGATCGATGCCCTCGACCACCAGTTCGGTGGGCTTGGCCGCCGTGATCTTCACCCCTTCCGGGATCGCGAAGTCCACGTCGTGGGAGTAGCCGAGCGCGAGCTTGAGCGTGTTGCCCTGCACCTGCGCACGATAACCGACACCGTTGATCTCCAGCTCCTTCTTGAAGCCTTCGGTCACGCCCTGGACGCAGTTGGCGACCTGGGTGCGGGACATGCCCCACTGCTGGCGCGCGCGCTTGGACTTGCCGCGCGGGGCCACGGTGATGGCGTTGTCCTCGACCTTCAGATCGACATCGTCGGTCGCGGTGAAGCTGCGGACGCCCTTGGGCCCCTTCACTTCGATGGTCTGGCCGGACACCGTGGCGGTGACGCCGCTGGGCAGGTCGACCGGTTTCTTTCCGATACGAGACATTATTCAGGCCTCCTCAGAATACGGTGCAGAGCACTTCACCGCCGACATTGGCGGAGCGTGCCTGCGCGTCGGACATGACGCCGCGCGGGGTGGAGACGATGGCCACGCCGAGGCCCTGACGGACCTGCGGGATGTCCTTCACGCCGGAATACACGCGACGGCCGGGCGTGGACACGCGACGCAGTTCGCGGATCACGGGCTCGCCGTCGAAGTATTTCAGCTCGATGCGCAGCGCCGGGTGGCCGTCGGCCCCCGTCGTCTTCTCGTAGCCGCGGATATAGCCCTCGGCTTCGAGCACATCGAGCACCCAGGCGCGCACCTTGGATGCGGGCGAGACCACGGAGGACTTGCCGCGCATCTGCGCGTTGCGGATGCGGGTCAGCATATCGCCGAGAGGATCGTTCATCGACATCTCAAATCCTCCTTACCAGCTCGACTTGACCATGCCGGGGATCTGCCCGATGGAGGCGTAATCCCGCAGCGCGATCCGGCTCATCTTCAGCTTACGATAGTAAGCCTTCGGACGGCCCGAGACCTGGCACCGGTTGTTCAGACGGGTGGGCGAGGAGTTGCGCGGCAGCTTTGCCAGCTGCATGCGCGCCTTGAACCGGTCGGCCCGGTCGAGGCTCTCATCGTTTGCCCGCTCTTTCAGTTCTGCACGCTTCGCGGCGTACTTCGCGACCAGACGCTCACGCTTCTTCTGCCGCTCGATCATGGAAACTTTTGCCATAGGTTCTCTCCGCGGCTCAGTTCGTGAACGGCATGTTGAAGTGCTTCAACAGCGCCTTGGCTTCGGCATCGGTCTCGGCGGTGGTACAGATGACGATGTCCATACCCCACATCTGGTCAACCTGGTCGAAGTTGATCTCGGGGAACACGATGTGCTCCTTCAGGCCCATGGCGTAGTTGCCACGGCCATCGAAGCTCTTGCCCGGGATCCCGCGGAAGTCGCGGATGCGCGGCATCGCGATGGTGATCAGACGGTCGAGGAAGTCGTACATCCGGTCGCCGCGCAGCGTGACCTTGACGCCGAGCGGCATCTCCTCACGCACCTTGAAGCCCGCGATGGACTTCTTGGCCTTGGTGATGACCGGCTTCTGACCCGCGATCTTCATCAGATCGTCGTGGGCCGCCTTGATCTTCTTCGAATCCGCAACGGCCTCGCCGACGCCCATGTTCAGGACGATCTTGTCGAGGCGCGGGATCATCATGTCGTTCTTGTAGGAGAATTCCTCCTTCAGAGCGGCACGGATCTGCTCGCGGTACTGCGTCTTGAGACGCGGGGTGTAGGTCGCTGCATCAAGCATCGATGGTCTCCCCGGATTTCTTGGCGAAACGCACCTTCTTGCCGTCTTCCACGCGGAAGCCGACGCGGGTCGGGCCACCGTCCTTGGGATCGACCAGCGCGAGGTTGGACAGCTGGATCGGCATCTCCTTGGAGATGCGGCCGCCCTGGCTGTTCTGCGTCTGACGGGTGTGGCGGATCGCGACGTTCACGCCGGAGACCACGGCCTTGCCTTCCTTGGGCAGGACCTGGGTGATCTCACCCTCGCGGCCCTTGTCCTTGCCGGCGAGCACGACGACCTTATCGCCCTTGCGGAGTTTCGCAGCCATCACAGCACCTCCGGCGCGAGCGAGATGATCTTCATGAAGTTCTTCGCACGCAGCTCGCGCACCACCGGACCGAAGATCCGGGTGCCCACGGGCTCGTTCGAGTTGTTCAGGATCACCGCGGCGTTGCGGTCGAAGCGGATGGCGGTGCCATCTTCGCGGCGGACTTCCTTGGCGGTGCGCACGACGACGGCCTTGCGGACGTCACCCTTCTTCACGCGGCCGCGCGGAATGGCCTCCTTCACGGAGACCACGATGATGTCGCCGACGGAGGCGTACTTGCGCTTCGCCCCGCCGAGAACCTTGATGCACTGCACCCGGCGCGCGCCGGAATTGTCAGCGACATCCAGATTCGTCTGCATCTGGATCATGGATTATCTCCCGACCTGCGGGGACCGGTGCAGTCCGGCCCCGCGGTTTCGTTGATGTTGGGTTACTCTGCCGACGTGTCGGTCAGAACCTCCCAACGCTTCGACTTCGAGTAGGGCGCGCATTCGCGGATGCGAACGACATCGCCCACCTTGAAGGCGTTCTCTGCGTCATGTGCCCGATACTTTTTGGAGTCGCGGACGGTCTTGTGCAGCAGCGGGTGCGTGTAGCGCCGCTCGACCAGCACCGTGACGGTCTGGTCGTTCTTGTCGCTGGTGACGGTGCCTTGAAGGATACGCTTGGGCATCGATTACTCCTCCGATGCCGCGGCAGCGGCCTTTTCGTTCAGGATCGTCTTCACACGGGCCACGTCGCGGCGGACGGAGCGCATGCGTGCGGTGTTCTCAAGCTGGCCGGTGGCGCCCTGGAAGCGGAGGTTGAACGCCTCCTTCTTCAGCGCGACGAGCTGATCGCGCAGCTCGTCCGGCGTCTTGTCGCGAAGTTCGGTGGCATTCATTGCCAGTCTTCCTTTTTCAACAATCACCGGAGGGCCCCTGCGGGGTCACCCTGATTCCGATGGAGTTCTTGGATGAGGGCGTCGGATACGCCCTCCCCCGCAAACTTTCAAGTCCTTATCGCCTTGAACCGCGGGATTTCCGCGAGCTCCGGCCCGTCAAAGAGAAGAGCCCCGTGCCATTCGGCGCCGGGGCTCCCCCAAACTCGTATGTGCGAGGCGCGATCTTACCAGTCTTCGCGCTGGACGAAGCGGCACTTGACCGGGAGCTTCATGGCCGCGAGGCGGAGCGCCTCCTTGGCCACGTCCTCGTTCACGCCGTCGATCTCGAACATCACGCGGCCCGGCTTCACCTTGGCCGCCCAGTAGTCGACGGAACCCTTACCCTTACCCATCCGGACCTCGGTGGGCTTCGACGTGACGGGCACGTCGGGGAAGATGCGGATCCACACACGGCCCTGACGCTTCATGTGGCGCGTCATGGCCCGGCGTGCCGCCTCGATCTGACGGGCGGTGACGCGCTCGGGCGTCGTCGCCTTCAGACCGTACTGGCCGAAGTTGAGGGTGGAGCCACCCTTGGCCTCGCCGTGGATCCGGCCCTTGTGCTGCTTGCGGTACTTCGTACGCTTTGGCGAAAGCATGTCGTCTCTCCCCTACCCGCTCAGCCGCGCCCGCCGGGGCGGCCGCCGGACTGGAGCTCTTCCTGGCGGCGGTCACGAGCCGACGGATCGTGCTCCATGATTTCGCCTTTGAAGATCCAGACCTTGATTCCGATGATGCCGTAGGCGGTCTTGCCCTCGACATGTGCGTAGTCGATGTCGGCCCGCAGGGTGTGGAGCGGCACGCGGCCCTCCCGGTACCACTCGGTCCGTGCGATCTCGGCCCCGCCCAGACGGCCGGCGGCGTTGATCCGGATGCCGAGCGCACCCATGCGCATGGCGTTCTGCACGGCGCGCTTCAGCGCCCGGCGGAAGGACACCCGACGCTCGAGCTGCTGGGCGATGTTCTCGGCCACCAGGCGTGCGTCGATCTCGGGCTTGCGGACCTCGACGATGTTGAGGTGCAGCTCGCTGTCCGTCAGCTTCGAGAGCTCCTTGCGCAGCTTCTCGATGTCCGCGCCTTTCTTGCCGATGATGACACCGGGACGGGCCGCATGGATCGTGACCCGGCACTTGCGGTGCGGGCGCTCGATGATGATGCGGCTGATGCCGGCCTGTCCTTGAGTCTTGTGGATGTACTCGCGGATCTTGATGTCTTCGTGCAGAAGGTTGCCGTACTCCTTGGTGTCGGCATACCAGCGGCTGTCCCAGGTCCGGTTGACCTGAAGGCGCAGCCCGATCGGATTGACCTTGTTACCCATTAGGCTTGCTCCTCTTCGGCGCCGACCTGACGCACCTTGATCGTGACCTGGGAGAACGGCTTGAGGATGCGGCCGAACCGGCCACGTGCCCGCGGACGGCCGCGCTTCATCACCAGGTTCTTGCCGACATAGGCCTCGGCCACGATCAGCTCGTCCACGTCGAGACCGTGGTTGTTCTCCGCGTTGGCGATCGCGGACTGAAGGGTCTTCTTCACGTCCTCGGCGATGCGCTTCTTGGAGAAGGTCAGGTCCGTCAGCGCCTTGTCGACCGGCTTGTTCCGGATCATCTGCGCCACGAGGTTGAGCTTCTGCGGGCTCGTGCGCAGCATGCGGCTCACGGCCATCGCTTCATTCTCCGCGACGCGGCGGGGGTTCTTTTCCTGTCCCATCGTCTTACTTCCGCTTCGCTTTCTTGTCCGCGGCGTGACCGTAGTAGGTCCGCGTCGGAGCGTACTCACCGAACTTCTGACCGATCATCTCCTCGGTCACGTTGACCGGGATGTGCTTGCGGCCGTTGTAGACGCCGAAGGTCAGGCCGACGAACTGCGGCAGGATGGTGGACCGGCGCGACCAGATCTTGATCACGTCGTTGCGGCCGGATTCGCGCGCCTTCTCCGCCTTCTTCAGGACGTAGCTGTCGACGAACGGGCCTTTCCAGACTGAACGTGCCATCTTGTCAGGCCTCCTTATTTCTTACGCTGGTGGCGCGACCGGACAATGTACTTGTCGGTCGTCTTGTTGGTGCGGGTCCGGGCGCCCTTGGTGGGCTTGCCCCAGGGCGTGACCGGGTGGCGGCCACCCGAGGTCCGGCCCTCACCACCACCGTGCGGGTGATCGATCGGGTTCATGACGACGCCGCGGACGGACGGGCGGATGCCCTTGTGCCGGTTGCGGCCTGCCTTGCCGAGGTTCTGGTTCGAGTGGTCGGGGTTCGACACCGCGCCCACCGTCGCCATGCACTCCTGGCGCACCATGCGAAGCTCACCGGAGGAGAGGCGGATCTGCGCGTAGCCACCGTCACGGCCGACGAACTGGGCATAGGAGCCCGCGGCGCGTGCGATCTGACCGCCCTTGCCCGGCTTCAGCTCGATGTTATGGACGATCGTGCCGATCGGCATGCCGGTGAACGGCATCGCGTTGCCGGGCTTCACGTCAACCTTCTCGCCGGCGACGACCATGTCGCCCACCGCGAGGCGCTGCGGCGCCAGGATGTAGGCGCGCTCACCGTCGGTGTACTTCAGAAGCGCGATGAACGCGGTCCGGTTCGGGTCATATTCGATGCGCTCGACCGCGGCGGGGACGTCGTACTTGCGACGCTTGAAATCCACGATGCGATAGAGACGCTTCGCCCCGCCGCCCTTGCGGCGCATGGTGATCCGTCCGGTGTTGTTGCGGCCGCCGTTCTTGGTCAGACCCTCGGTGAGGGATTTGACCGGACGACCCTTCCACAGCTCCGAACGGTCGATCAGAACCAGCCCGCGCTGGCCAGGCGTTGTCGGCTTGTACGACTTCAATGCCATC
Organism: Pontivivens ytuae; assembly: GCF_015679265.1. NCBI lineage: Bacteria > Pseudomonadati > Pseudomonadota > Alphaproteobacteria > Rhodobacterales > Paracoccaceae > Pontivivens > Pontivivens ytuae. The sequence goes on along the minus strand of NZ_CP064942.1, from coordinate 2,401,820 downwards.
TTGCTGTCTTCCGTTGGTTGATCTTGGTCTTCAAAAAGCGATCACGGCCCCCGAAAGGGCCGTGAGTCGGTGCTCTGTATCAGAGGCCCGTGGTGACGTCGATGGTGTTACCCTCTTCGAGCGTCACGTAAGCTTTCTTGACGTCCTTGCGGGTGCCGAGGCGCCCGCGGAACCGCTTGACCTTGCCCTTGGTGACGGTGGTGTTCACCGACTTCACCTTGACGTTGAAGAGACCTTCGACGGCCTCCTTGATCTGCGGCTTGTTCGCGTCGATCGCCACCTCGAACACCACCGCGCCAGCCTCGGATGCGAGGGTGGTCTTCTCGGTGATGATCGGCCGGCGGATCACGTCGTAGAGTTCCGGTTTCACGCTCATGCCAGCCGTGCCTCCAGTGCTTCGACGGCCGACTTCGTCAGGACCAGCGTGTCGCGCTTGAGGATGTCGTACACGTTGGCGCCGACGCTCGGCAGCACGTCGAGGGTTTCGATGTTGCGCGCGGCGCGGGCGAAGTTCTCGTCCACATCCGCACCGTCGATGACCAGCGCACGCTTCCAGCCGAGCTTGTCGAGCCGCTTGGCGAGTTCCTTGGTCTTGGCCTCGGTCAGCTTCGCCTCCTCGATCACCACCAGCTCACCGGCAGTCATCTTGGCGCTGAGCGCGTGCTTGAGGCCCAGCTTGCGGAACTTCTTGGGCAGGTCATGCTCGTGGCTGCGCGGGGTCGGGCCCTTGTAGACGCCACCCTTGCGGAAGATCGGCGCCTTGCGGGAGCCGTGGCGTGCGCCGCCGGTGCCCTTCTGGCGATAGATCTTCTTCGTGGAGTAGCTGACCTCCGAGCGGCCCTTGACCGAGTGCGTGCCGGCCTGCGCGCGGGCACGCTGCCAGCGCACGACGCGGTGCAGGATGTCCGCGCGCGGCTCCAGCCCGAAGACCTCGTCATTGAGGTCGATCGAGCCCGCCGCTGCGGCATCGAGGTTGATCACGTCGAGTTTCATTTCTCCTCACCCCCTTCAGGAGCGGCATCCTCTGCCCCGCCCTCGGTCGCCTTGTCAGCCTCGATCTGGGCTTCGGCTTCCTTCAGCGCGGCTTCCTCGGCAGCGGCCTGCTCAGCTGCGGCGGCCTCGGCGGCGGCTGCAGCTTCGGCTTCGGCTGCGGCGGCTGCTTCGGCTGCGGCCTTCGCGGCTTCCTCGGCTGCGGACTTCAGAGCCGCCGGGAAGATCGCGTTCTCGGGCACCGGCTTCTTCACGGCGTCCTTGATCGTGACCCAGCCACCCTTGGAGCCCGGCACAGCGCCCTTGACCATGATGAGGCCGCGCTCGCTGTCGGTCTTGACGACCTCCAGGTTCTGCGTGGTCACGCGGACCGCACCCATGTGGCCGGCCATCTTCTTGCCCTTGAACACGCGGCCCGGGTCCTGACACTGACCGGTCGAGCCGTGCGAACGGTGGCTGATCGACACGCCGTGCGAGGCGCGCAGACCGCCGAAGTTGTGCCGCTTCATGGCACCGGCGAAGCCTTTACCGATCGAGGTGCCGGCAACGTCGACATACTGACCCGCGAAGTAGTGGTCCGCGGTGATCTCCTCACCGACGCCGATCAGGTTGTCCTCGGACACCCGGAACTCGGCAAGCTTCCGCTTCGGCTCCACCTTCGCAACCGCGAAGTGGCCGCGCATCGGCTGGCTCACGTTCTTCGCCTTGGCCCGGCCCACGCCGAGCTGAACGGCGGTGTAGCCGTCCTTGTCAGCCGTGCGCTGTGCGACGACCTGGCAGCTTTCCATCTGGAGAACCGTGACCGGCACCTGCCGCCCGTCCTCCATGAACAGCCGGGTCATGCCCAGCTTCTTTGCAATCACTCCGGAACGCATCTTCCCTGCCCCCTCAGAGTTTGATTTCGACGTCCACGCCCGCGGCGAGGTCGAGCTTCATCAGCGCGTCCACCGTCTGCGGCGTCGGGTCAACGATGTCGAGCAGCCGCTTGTGCGTGCGGATCTCGAACTGCTCACGGCTCTTCTTGTCCACATGGGGACCCCGAAGAACGGTGAATTTCTCAATCTTGTTCGGCAGCGGGATGGGCCCGCGGACCGTGGCACCCGTACGCTTGGCGGTCGACACGATCTCCTGCGTGCTGGCGTCCAGCACACGGTAGTCGAAGGCCTTGAGCCGGATGCGAATGTTCTGACCGTTCATGGGTCGCCTCATCCATCACAATTTCAAAGAGCACGGCCGGGGAAACGGGTCCCCCGGCCGCAGCTTACGGGTTCGCTTACTCGATGATGCTCGAGACGACGCCTGCGCCGACGGTGCGGCCGCCTTCGCGGATGGCGAAGCGGAGCTTCTCTTCCATCGCGATCGGGGCGATCAGCTCGACCTCGAACTTCAGGTTGTCGCCCGGCATCACCATCTCGGTGCCCTCGGGCAGCTTCACCGTGCCCGTCACGTCCGTCGTGCGGAAGTAGAACTGCGGGCGGTAGTTCGCGAAGAACGGCGTGTGACGCCCACCCTCTTCCTTGGTGAGGATATACGCCTCGGCCGTGAACTTCGTGTGCGGCTTCACCGAGCCCGGCTTGCAGAGCACCTGGCCCCGCTCCACACCCTCACGGTCGATGCCGCGCAGAAGCGCGCCGATGTTGTCGCCCGCCTCGCCGCGGTCGAGCAGCTTGCGGAACATCTCGACGCCCGTGCAGGTCGTCTTCTGCGTGTCGCGGATGCCGACGATCTCGATCTCGTCGCCCACATTGATCACGCCGCGCTCCACGCGACCGGTCACAACCGTGCCGCGGCCGGAGATCGAGAACACGTCCTCGATCGGCATCAGGAACGGCTGGTCGACCGGGCGGTCGGGCTGCGGGATGTACTCGTCCACCGCGGCCATCAGCTCGGCGATCTTCTCCTTGCCGATGTTGTCGTCGCGGTCTTCCAGAGCCGCCAGAGCGGAGCCCGCGATGATCGGGATGTCGTCGCCCGGGAAGTCGTAGGAGGAGAGCAGCTCGCGCACCTCCATCTCGACGAGCTCCAGCAGCTCCTCGTCATCGACCTGGTCGACCTTGTTGAGGAAGACCACCAGCGCCGGCACACCGACCTGGCGCGCGAGCAGGATGTGCTCACGGGTCTGCGGCATCGGGCCGTCGGCCGCGTTCACCACCAGGATCGCGCCGTCCATCTGCGCGGCACCGGTGATCATGTTCTTGACGTAGTCCGCGTGGCCCGGGCAGTCGACGTGGGCGTAGTGACGGGCTTCCGTCTCGTACTCCACGTGTGCGGTCGAGATCGTGATGCCGCGCGCCTTCTCCTCCGGCGCACCGTCGATCTCGTCATAGGCCTTGAACTCGCCGAACTGCTTCGTGATCGCCGCCGTCAGCGTCGTCTTCCCATGGTCAACGTGACCAATCGTGCCGATGTTGCAGTGCGGCTTGTTCCGCTCAAACTTTTCCTTCGCCATAATGGCCTCCTGTCAGTCTGTGGAGGCGGGCCCGTTGGCCCGCCCAATTCGGGGTCAGGCGAACTTCGCCTGGATCTCTTCGGAGATGTTCGACGGCACGGCCTCGTAGTGGTCGAACTGCATCGTGAACTGCGCGCGGCCCGAGGACATGGAGCGCAGGTTGTTGATGTAGCCGAACATGTTGGCCAGCGGCACATAGGCGTCGATCGCGATGGCGTTGCCGCGCGTGTCCTGCCCCTGCACCTGCCCGCGACGGGAGGTCAGATCGCCGATGATGTTGCCGGTGTATTCCTCCGGCGTGACCACCTCTACCTTCATGATGGGCTCGAGCAGCTTCGCGCCCGCTTTCCGCATCCCTTCGCGCATCGCCATGCGTGCCGCGATCTCGAACGCCAGCACGCTGGAGTCCACGTCGTGGAACGCGCCGTCGATCAGCGCCACCTTGAAGTCGATCACCGGGAAGCCGGCGAGCGGGCCGCTGTCCATCACGGACTCGATGCCCTTCTCGACGCCGGGGATGTATTCCTTCGGAACGGCACCGCCGACGATCTTCGACTCGAAGGAGTAGCCTTCGCCCGGCTCGGTCGGCGTGATGACGAGCTTCACGCGGCCGAACTGACCCGAACCACCCGACTGCTTCTTGTGAGTGTAGTCGATCTCGGCCTCGTGGGAGATCGTCTCCCGATAGGCCACCTGCGGCGCACCGATATTCGCCTCGACCTTGAACTCCCGCTTGAGGCGGTCGACGAGGATGTCGAGGTGAAGTTCGCCCATGCCCTTCATGATGGTCTGACCGGACTCAAGGTCGGTCTCCACGCGGAAGGACGGGTCTTCGGCGGCAAGCCGCGCGAGGCCCTGGGACATCTTCTCCTGGTCGCCCTTCGTCTTGGGCTCGACCGCGATCTCGATCACCGGATCGGGGAAGGACATTGTCTCGAGCACGACCGGCGCATTGACGGCGCAGAGCGTGTCGCCCGTGGTGGTGTCCTTCAGACCGGCGAGCGCGATGATGTCGCCCGCGAAGGCCTCCGTGATCTCGTCCTGCTTGTTGGAGTGCATCATGACCATGCGGCCGACGCGCTCCTTCTTGCCCTTGGTCGAGTTCAGGATCGAGCCGCCCTTCTCCAGCGTGCCGGAGTAGATGCGGGTGAAGGTCAGCGTGCCCATGAACGGATCGTTCATGATCTTGAACGCCAGACCTGCGAACGGCTGCTCGTCATCCGCGGATCGCGGGATGTCGCGCGTCTCGGTCTCGTCGCCCGGCTTGAAGCCCATGTAGGCAGGCACGTCGAGCGGACCCGGCAGGTAGTCGATTACGGCGTTCAGGAGGGGCTGGACGCCCTTGTTCTTGAACGCGGAACCGGCGAGCACCGGAACGAAGGACATGGCGAGCGTGCCCTTGCGGATGAGCTTGCGCAGAGTGGCGATGTCGGGCTCGTTGCCCTCCAGATACGCCTCCATCGCGTCGTCATCCATCTCGACGGCCATCTCGACCATCTCGGCGCGCAGCTCTTCGGCACGGTCCTTCAGCTCGTCGCGGACCGGCTGGCGGGTCCAGGACGCACCGAGGTCCTCGCCCTTCCAGGTCCACTCTTCCATGGTGACCAGGTCGACGATGCCTTCCAGCTCGTTTTCCGCACCGATCGGAATCTGGATCGGCATCGCGCGCGCGCCGGTCCGGTCCTTGATCATCTCGACGCAGTTGAAAAAGTCGGCGCCGATCTTGTCCATCTTGTTGACGAACACGATCCGCGGAACCTTGTAGCGGTCGGCCTGGCGCCACACCGTCTCGGTCTGCGGCTCGACACCGGCGTTCGCGTCGAGCACGGCAACCGCGCCGTCGAGAACGGCGAGCGAGCGCTCGACCTCGATGGTGAAGTCCACGTGGCCGGGCGTGTCGATGATGTTGAAGCGGTGCTTTTCGGTCTGGGCTTCCTGACCGTCCTCGGTCCGCTCCCAGAACGTGGTGGTCGCAGCAGAGGTGATCGTGATGCCACGCTCCTGCTCCTGCTCCATCCAGTCCATGGTTGCAGCGCCGTCGTGCACTTCGCCGATCTTGTGCGACTTGCCGGTGTAGAACAGGATCCGCTCGGTGCAGGTGGTCTTGCCTGCATCGATATGCGCCATGATCCCGAAGTTCCGGTAGCGCTCGAGGGGATATTCGCGTGCCATCTGGGTGGTTCCTCTAGGCTCGAATTACCAGCGGTAGTGGGAGAAGGCCTTGTTGGCCTCAGCCATCTTGTGCGTGTCTTCGCGCTTCTTCACCGCGGTCCCGCGGGAGTTCACGGCGTCGACGAGCTCGCCTGCAAGACGCTCTTCCATGGTGTTCTCGTTGCGCGCGCGACTGGCGGTGATCAGCCAGCGGATCGCCAGCGCCTCACGACGCTCGGGGCGCACCTCGACGGGGACCTGGTAGGTCGCACCACCAACCCGGCGGGAGCGAACCTCGACCGACGGCTTGATGTTGTCGAGCGCCTCGTGGAAGACCTCCACGGGCACGCGCTTCAGGCGCTCCTCGACGCGGGTGAGCGCGCCGTAGACGATGCTTTCGGCGGCGGATTTCTTGCCGTCGTACATCAGGTTGTTCATGAACTTGGTCAGCACGCGGTCGCCGTACTTTGCGTCCGGCAGGACTTCGCGTTTCTCGGCGCGATGGCGTCGGGACATCTCGCTCTCTCCTCTTACTTCGGACGCTTGGCGCCGTATTTCGACCGGCGCTGGCGGCGATCCTTGACGCCCTGCGTGTCGAGCACGCCGCGCAGGATGTGGTAGCGCACGCCCGGAAGGTCTTTCACCCGGCCGCCCCGGATCAGGACAACGGAGTGTTCCTGAAGGTTGTGGCTCTCACCGGGAATGTAGGAAATCACCTCGTAGCCGTTGGTCAGCCGCACCTTGGCGACCTTCCGCATTGCGGAGTTCGGCTTCTTCGGGGTCGTCGTGTAGACGCGCGTGCAGACGCCGCGCTTCTGGGGGCAACCCTCCAGATGCAGCGACTTCGAGCGCTTGACTTTCGGCTGCCGCGGCTTGCGGATCAGCTGTTGGATCGTCGGCATTCCATCTCGCCCTATCGTTCGTTCAACGCCCAAATGCGCGCCCCATGGCACGCACGAGCCACCGCGAACCGTTCGCTTGGTTCGCAATGGCGGAAAATCAGAGGATCGGGGCGTTGTCGGCCCGGATCATGGCTCGCCAGTATCAGGCTATGTCATCTGCCAAGCAGGTTTACCTGCCCGGAAAGTGCGCGGAACCTACGCGCGAGTCGTCCGAGTGTCAACCGCAGGTTTGGGCCTGCACGCGGTGGCGTCCGGCGACTGTTCAGACATGGTGAAACCGGGCCGCCCGCGCAACCGCGCGCGACCGGATTCTTAGATGTCCTCGGCTCGAAGAGCGGTGCCCAGCAGGGTGCCGAAGCGGCGGATCTCGCCCACGATCTCGACCTCCAGCGCGCGGTTCACCGCGGCGTAAAGCTTTCGCCCCGCATCGGTTTCCAGCAGGGCGGCATAGCGCGCGACCTCGTCATCGCTGAGATCCTGGTAGACGAAGGCGTAGCGATAGATGCTCTCCCGCTCCAGCTCCGACACCAGGTCGTCGTGGTCGCGCATGACGAAGGAGAGGAGATCCCCCTCCGGCATCGCGCCCTGCCCCTCGGCGGCGAGGCTCGACAGGAGCGCATAGCGGATATTCAGCATCACGGCCGCATTCGCCTCTTCGGAGCCGAAGGCGCTGCCGAGCCGCTCCAGCACTTCGCGCCGTGCCTCAGCGTTCTCCATCTCCTCAAGGAGCCGCTCACCGAGGGCAACCTTGTCGACCTCCTCCATCTCGGGTGCCTGGCTCGCCACCTCGAGCTCGGTCACCCGCGCGCCCAGCTCGGTGGAGAAGAAATCGGCGAGCATCTGCAACTCGTCCGCGCTCGCCGTCTCCGCCAGATGCTCCACGGCGGAATCGAACAGCGGCTCCGGCGCGAAGAAGCGCGGGCCGATCCGCGCCCAGGCCGCCGCCATCTCCGGGTTCTCGCGCCGCAACTGGTCGGAGGGATTCTGCAGCCCCCGCGACACATCCTCGGTCAGCGTGTCGAAGCCGTTGAGCAGCAGCATCTCCCGCGCCAGCGCCTCACGCTCGCTCTCCTGCGCGAAGAGCGACGTGGCCGCGATCAGGAAAACGGCGAGAAAGGAAGCGAACGGGCGCATGGCAAGAACTCCGACGTGATGTTTGCCAGAGCCTAATCACCACCGCGGCGCCGTCAAAGGGGACCGGCGGTCACATCCGGGCGATGTCGTTCCCGCGCCACGCCCTTTCCACCTTGTTCAAATATCCCCCCGCCGGAGGCGTCGTCCGCAGGACGAAAAAGGGCCCCGGTGCGCACCGGGGCCCTTCCTCAACTCTCATGTGGCGCCGATCACTCCTCGGCGGCAGCCGCCTCGGCCGGTTCGCCGGCAGCTTCGAGTGCGGCCTGCGCCTCCTCCTGCCGCTGGGCAATGACCTTGTTGTCGCGCTCCTGCGCCACGCGCTTGATCTTGTGGGTAGCACCACCGGTGCCCGCCGGGATCAGGCGGCCGACGATGACGTTCTCCTTCAGACCGACCAGACGGTCGCGCTTGCCCTGGGTCGATGCCTCGGTCAGCACGCGCGTGGTCTCCTGGAACGAGGCCGCGGAGATGAACGAGCGTGTCTGCAGCGACGCCTTGGTGATCCCCAAGAGGATCGGCGCGCCCTTCGCCGGCTCGCGGCCCTCGGCCACGGCCTTCTCGTTCGCCTCGTCGAACTCGATCTTGTCGACCTGCTCGCCCTTCAGGAGCGTCGTGCCACCGGACTCGGAGATCTCCCACTTCTGCAGCATCTGGCGAACGATCACCTCGATGTGCTTGTCGTTGATCTTCACGCCCTGCAGTCGGTAGACGTCCTGCACCTCGTTGATGAGGTAGTCGGCCAGCGCCTCGATCCCCATGATGGCGAGGATGTCATGCGGCGCCGGGTTGCCGTCCATGATGTACTCGCCCTTCTGAATGAAGTCGCCCTCATTCACCGGGATGTGCTTGCCCTTGGGCACGAGGTACTCGACCGGCTCCATCGACTCGTCGGCGGGTTCCAGCGTGATCCGGCGCTTGTTCTTGTAGTCCTTGCCGAACCGCACGTAGCCGTCGATTTCCGCGATGATGGCGTGGTCCTTGGGACGGCGTGCCTCGAAGAGTTCGGCCACACGCGGCAGACCGCCGGTGATGTCCTTCGTCTTCGCACCTTCCCGCGGAATACGCGCCAGCACGTCGCCCGCCTTCATCTCCTGCCCGTCCTCGACCGAGAGGATCGCGTCCACCGACATGGTGTAGGTGGCCGGGTTCCCGTTATCGAGGCGCACCGGATCGCCGTTGCCGTCGGCCAGGATGATCTCCGGCTTCAGCTCGTTGCCCTTCGGCGCTGCACGCCAGTCGGACACGATCTTCTGGGAGATGCCGGTGGCGTCGTCGGTTTCCTCGCGCACGGAGATCCCCGCCGTGAGGTCCACGAACTTCGCCGTGCCGTCCTTCTCCGCGATGATCGGCAGGGTGTAGGGATCCCACTCGGCGAGCTTGTCACCGCGCGCGATCTCCTGCCCTTCCGTCACCAGAAGCGTCGAGCCGTAGGCCAGCTTGTACTCGGCCCGCGCCACGCCGTTCTCGTCCATGATCGCGACGACCATGTTCCGGCCCAGCACGATGACATCACCGGAGGAGTTGGTGATGACGTTCGAGTTGCGCAGCTCCACCTTGCCCGGCTGCGTCGCCTCCAGGAAGGATTGCGAGCCACCCTGCGCGATGCCGCCGATGTGGAAGGTCCGCATCGTCAGCTGCGTGCCCGGCTCCCCGATCGACTGCGCGGCGATGATGCCGACAGCCTCGCCCGGGTTCACCTTGGTCCCGCGCGCCAGGTCGCGACCGTAGCACTGGGCGCAGATCCCGTCCTCGGCCTCGCAGGTCAGCGGCGAGCGGATCTTCATCGACTGCACCGCGGCACCTTCGATGATGTCCGCCATGCGCTCGTCGATGAGCTCGCCGCGCTTGCACAGCACCTTGGAGTCGTCCGCCGGATCCAGCACGTCCTCCGCCGCGACGCGGCCGAGGATACGCTCGCCGAGGCTCGCCACCACGTCACCGTCGGTGATGACCGCCGATGCGGTGATCGCGAGGTCGGTGCCGCAATCGTCGATCTTGACGATGCAGTCCTGTGCGACGTCCACCAGACGGCGGGTCAGGTAGCCAGAGTTCGCCGTCTTCAGCGCGGTGTCGGCCAGACCCTTCCGGGCGCCGTGGGTCGAGTTGAAGTACTCGGCCACGGTCAGGCCTTCCTTGAAGTTCGACACGATCGGCGTCTCGATGATCGAGCCGTCGGGCTTGGCCATCAGGCCGCGCATCCCGCCGAGCTGCTTCATCTGCGCAGGCGAGCCCCGCGCACCGGAGTGCGACATCATGTAGACCGAGTTCGGCTCCATCTCCGCCCCGGCATCGTCGCGCCGCATGGCCGAGATCTCGCCCATCATCGCGTCGGCCACCGTGTCGGAGCACTGGGACCAGGCGTCGACCACCTTGTTGTACTTCTCGCCCTGAGTGATCAGGCCGTCCATGTACTGGCGCTCGAACTCCTTCACCTGGTCGCGCACGCCTTCCACGATCTCCCACTTGTTGTCGGGGATGACCATGTCGTCCTTGCCGAACGAGATGCCGGCGCGGAACGCCTCGGTGAAGCCGAGGGTCATGATCTGATCGCAGAAGATGACCGACTCCTTCTGGCCGCAGTGGCGGTAGACGGTGTCGATGACCTCGCCGACCTCCTTCTTGCGGAGGAGGCGGTTGACGATGTCGAACGGGGCCTTCGCGTTCTTCGGCAGGAGCGCACCAAGCCGCACGCGGCCCGGCGTCGTCTCGTAGCGCTTGTGGACCGTGTTGCCGTCCTCGTCGATCTGCTCGATCCGGGCGACGATCTTGGAGTGCAGGTGCACGAGACCGGCGTTCAGCGCGTGCTCCACCTCCTCGATCGAGCCGAAGACCATGCCCTCGCCCTTCTGCCCGTCACGCTCCAGCGTGATGTAGTAGAGGCCGAGGATCATGTCCTGCGACGGCACGATGATCGGCTTGCCGTTGGCCGGCGACAGCACGTTGTTCGTGGACATCATCAGGACGCGCGCTTCGAGCTGCGCTTCCAGCGACAGCGGCACGTGGACCGCCATCTGGTCGCCGTCGAAATCCGCGTTGAACGCCGAGCAGACCAGCGGATGCAGCTGGATCGCCTTGCCTTCGATCAGCACCGGCTCGAACGCCTGAATGCCGAGGCGGTGCAGCGTCGGGGCGCGGTTCAGCAGCACCGGGTGCTCGCGGATCACCTCTTCGAGGATGTCCCAGACCTCCGGCCGCTCCTTTTCCACCAGCTTCTTCGCCTGCTTGACGGTCGAGCTCAGGCCCTTCGCGTCGAGGCGGCTGTAGATGAACGGCTTGAAGAGCTCGAGCGCCATCTTCTTCGGCAAGCCGCACTGGTGCAGCTTCAGTTCGGGACCGGTCACGATCACCGAGCGGCCGGAGAAGTCGACGCGCTTGCCCAGAAGGTTCTGGCGGAAGCGGCCCTGCTTACCCTTCAGCATGTCCGATAGCGACTTCAGCGGGCGCTTGTTAGCCCCCGTGATGACGCGGCCGCGGCGGCCGTTGTCGAACAGCGCATCGACGGATTCCTGTAGCATCCGCTTCTCGTTGCGGATGATAATGTCCGGCGCGCGCAGCTCGATGAGCCGCTTGAGGCGGTTGTTCCGGTTGATAACCCGGCGGTAGAGATCGTTGAGGTCCGAGGTCGCGAAGCGACCCCCGTCCAGCGGCACCAGCGGGCGCAGCTCGGGCGGGATCACCGGGATCACGGTCAGGACCATCCACTCCGGACGGTTGCCGCTGTCGAGGAAGTTCTCGACCAGCTTCAGCCGCTTGATGATCTTCTTCGGCTTCAGTTCACCGGTCGCCTCTGCGAGGTCGGCGCGCAGTTGCTCGGCCTCGGCCTCGAGGTCGATATCGGCGAGCATCTCGCGGATCGCTTCGGCACCGATACCTGCGCGGAACGCATCCGCACCGTACTGGTCCTCGGCGTCGAGGAACTCCTCCTCGGTCAGAAGCTGGCCCTTGGTCAGCTCCGTGAGGCCCGGCTCGATCACCACGTACTGCTCGAAGTAGAGGATCCGCTCCAGATCGCGCAGCGTCATGTCCAGCATCAGACCGATGCGGGAGGGCAGCGACTTCAGGAACCAGATGTGGGCGACCGGGGCGGCGAGCTCGATATGACCCATCCGCTCGCGACGGACCTTCTGCAGCGTGACCTCCACGCCGCATTTCTCGCAGGTCACACCGCGATACTTCATGCGCTTGTACTTGCCGCACAGGCACTCGTAGTCCTTGATCGGGCCGAAGATCCGGGCACAGAACAGGCCGTCGCGCTCCGGCTTGAAGGTCCGGTAGTTGATCGTCTCGGGCTTCTTGATCTCACCGAACGACCAGCTCAGGATCCGCTCCGGCGACGCGAGCGAGATCTTGATCTCGTCGAACGTCTTGAGCGGCTGAACCGGGTTGAACGGGTTGTTGATGATCTCTTGGTTCATCTCGTGATCCTATAACTCGTGGGCATTGCGCGGCCGGGTGAGGGCCGCGGTCGGGGGCGGCGATCCGCCCCCGGCCTTGCGATCACTCCGTTTCAGAATCCAGCAGCTCGACGTTGAGGCCGAGCGAGCGGATTTCCTTGACCAGAACGTTGAACGATTCCGGCACGCCGGCCTCGAAGTCGTTCTCGCCCTTGACGATGGCCTCGTAGACCTTGGTCCGGCCCGCAACGTCGTCCGACTTCACCGTCAGCATCTCCTGCAGGGTGTAGGCGGCGCCGTAGGCTTCGAGCGCCCAGACCTCCATCTCCCCGAAGCGCTGGCCGCCGAACTGCGCCTTGCCGCCCAGCGGCTGCTGGGTGACGAGCGAGTACGGGCCGGTCGAACGCGCGTGGATCTTGTCGTCCACAAGGTGGTGCAGCTTCAGCAGGTACTTCACACCCACCGTCACCGGGCGCGCGAACTGCTCACCCGTGCGGCCGTCATAGACGACCGACTGACCGCTCTCGTCGAGACCCGCGCGCTTGAGCGCGTCGTTCACGTCGGGCTCCTTCGCGCCGTCGAAGACCGGCGTCGCGATGGGAACACCGGCGGTCACGTTGCCCGCGGCCTCCAGGAACTCCTCGTCCGTCATGTCGGCGGTCGCGTCCGCATAGATGTCGTCGCCATAGGCGAGCTTCATCGCGTCCTTGACCGGCGTCATGTCGCCCGAGCGGCGATACTCGTCCAGCGCCTCGCCGACCATCTGGCCGAGGCCGCGCGCGGCCCAGCCCATGTGCGTCTCGAGGATCTGGCCCACGTTCATGCGCGAGGGCACGCCGAGCGGGTTCAGCACGAAGTCCACCTGCGTCCCGTCGGCGAGGAACGGCATGTCCTCCTCCGGCACCACGCGGGAGATGACGCCCTTGTTGCCGTGACGGCCGGCCATCTTGTCGCCCGGCTGCAGCTTGCGCTTCACCGCGATGAAGACCTTGACCATCTTCATCACGCCCGGCGGCAGGTCGTCGCCGCGGCGGACCTTGTCGACCTTGTCGTCGAACCGGCGGTCGAGGGTGCGCTTCTGGGCCTCGAACTGCGCCTGCAGCGCCTCCACGGCCTTCGCGTCCTCCTCGTCCTCCAGCGCGAGCTGCCACCAGAGGCCCTTGGTCAGGGTATCGTCCAGCATCTCGTCGTCGATGGTCGAGCCGGCCTTCACGCCCTTCGGACCCTTCACCGCCTTCTTGCCGGTGATGAGGTCCCGCAGGCGGGCGTAAATGTTGCGCTCGAGGATGGCGAGCTCGTCATCCTTGTCCCGCTGCAGGCGCTCGACTTCCTCGCGCTCGATCTGCAGCGCACGCTCGTCCTTGTCGACGCCGTGGCGGTTGAAGACGCGGACCTCGACTACGGTACCGTAGTCGCCCGGCGGCAGACGCAGGGAGGTGTCGCGCACATCCGAGGCCTTCTCACCGAAGATGGCGCGGAGCAGTTTCTCCTCCGGCGTCATCGGGCTCTCGCCCTTCGGGGTGATCTTGCCCACGAGGATGTCGCCCGGCCCAACTTCGGCGCCGATATAGACGATGCCCGCCTCGTCGAGGTTGCGCAGCGCCTCCTCGCCGACGTTCGGGATGTCCCGCGTGATCTCCTCCGGCCCGAGCTTGGTGTCGCGCGCGGCGACCTCGAACTCCTCCAGGTGGATCGAGGTGAATACGTCGTCCTTCACGATCCGCTCGGAGATGAGGATGGAGTCCTCGTAGTTGTAGCCGTTCCACGGCATGAACGCGACGAGCACGTTCTTGCCGAGCGCCAGTTCGCCCAGATCGGTGGACGGACCATCGGCCACGACCTCACCCTGACGGACGCGATCGCCCACCTTCACCAGCGGGCGCTGGTTGATACAGGTGTTCTGGTTGGAGCGCTGGAACTTCCGCAGGCGGTAGATGTCCACGCCCGGGTCGCCCGGCAGCAGGTCGCCGGTGGCCCGGATCACGATCCGCATCGCGTCCACCTGGTCGACGATGCCTTCACGCTTCGCGGTGATCGCCGCACCGGAATCCCGGGCCACGACCTCCTCGATGCCCGTGCCGACGAACGGCGCTTCGGCCTTCACCAGCGGCACCGCCTGCCGTTGCATGTTCGAGCCCATCAGCGCGCGGTTCGCGTCGTCGTTCTCCAGGAACGGGATCAGCGAGGCCGCGACGGACACGAGCTGCTTGGGGCTCACGTCGATCAGGTTGATGTTCTCGGGCGGGTTCAGCTCAAATTCACCGGCCTTCCGGGTGGAGACCAGCTCGTTCTCGAACGTGCCGTCGGCGGAGAGCTTGGCGTTCGCCTGGGCGACCGTGTAGCGCATCTCCTCCGTCGCGGACATGTACTGGACCTCGTCCGTGACCTTGCCGTCCTCGACCTTGCGATACGGGGTCTCGATGAAGCCGTACTTGTTCACGCGCGCGAACGAGGCCAGCGAGTTGATCAGGCCGATATTCGGGCCTTCCGGCGTCTCAATCGGGCACATGCGGCCGTAATGCGTCGGGTGCACGTCGCGCACCTCGAAGCCCGCACGCTCGCGGGTCAGACCGCCCGGGCCGAGGGCCGAGAGGCGCCGCTTGTGCGTCACTTCGCTGAGCGGGTTGGTCTGGTCCATGAACTGGCTGAGCTGGGACGAGCCGAAGAACTCGCGCACCGCCGCCGCCGCCGGCTTCGCGTTGATCAGGTCCTGCGGCATCACCGTGTCGATCTCGACGGAGGACATCCGCTCCTTGATCGCACGCTCCATGCGCAGGAGACCCACGCGGTACTGGTTCTCCATCAGCTCGCCGACCGAGCGCACACGACGGTTGCCGAGGTGGTCGATATCGTCGATCTCGCCCTGGCCGTCACGTAGCTCCACCAGCGCCTTGACGACGGCGATGATGTCCTCCTTGCGCAGGGTGCGCATGGTGTCCGGCGCATCGAGGTCGAGGCGCATGTTCATCTTCACCCGGCCCACCGCAGAGAGGTCGTAGCGCTCGCTGTCGAAGAACATGGAGTCGAACATGGTCGAGGCCGCTTCCACGGTCGGCGGCTCGCCCGGGCGCATGACCCGGTAGATGTCGAGCAGCGCGGTGTCGCGGTTCATGTTCTTGTCCGCGGCCATCGTGTTGCGGATGTACGGACCGACATTCACGTGGTCGATGTCGAGGGTCGGGATCTCCTCGTAACCGGCCTCGTGCAGTTCGGAGAGCAGCTCCTCGGTAATCTCGTCGCCGGCCTCGGCATAGATGTGACCGGTCTTCGGGTTCACCATGTCGGAGGCGACGAAGCGGCCGAAGATGCTGTCATAGGGAACCAGGATCTCCTTCACGGAGCCCTCGTCGAGCAGCTTCTTGACCGTGCGCGGCGTCACCTTCTTGCCCGCCTCGGCGATCAGCTCGCCATCGGCGGCGTTCACGATGTCATAGGTCGGCTTGGTGCCGCGGATCCGCTCGGGGAAGAACGGGGTCGCCCAACCCTTGTCCTTCACGGAACGGTACGTGACCGTGTCGTAATACGCGTCCATGATCCCGTCCTGATCGAGGCCGAGCGCATAGAGCAGCGTGGTCACCGGCAACTTCCGGCGACGGTCGATCCGCGCGTGCACGATATCCTTCGCGTCGAACTCGAAATCGAGCCACGAGCCGCGATAGGGAATGATGCGGGAGGCGAAGAGCAGCTTGCCCGAGGCATGGGTCTTGCCCCGGTCATGGTCGAAGAAGACACCGGGGGAGCGGTGCATCTGCGACACGATGACGCGCTCGGTGCCGTTCACGATGAACGTGCCGTTTTCCGTCATCAGCGGCAGGTCGCCCATGTAGACGTCCTGCTCCTTGATGTCCTTGACCGAGCGGGCACCCGTGTCCTCGTCCACCTCGAACACGATCAGGCGCAGGGTGACCTTCAGCGGGGCGGCATAGGTCATGTCGCGCTGCTGGCACTCCTCGACGTCGTATTTCGGGTCCTCCAGCTCGTATTTCACGAATTCCAGGATCGACGTCTCGTTGAAGTCCTTGATCGGAAAGACGGACTGGAACACGCCCATGAGGCCCTCGCCGTCCATCGGCTCGGGACCATCGCCGCTATCCAGGAAGAGATCGTAGGAGGATTTCTGAACCTCGATGAGGTTCGGCATTTTCGCGACTTCACGGATCTTGCCATAAAAGCGCCGGACCCGCTTGTGACCGGAAAACGTCTGTACCATGCGTATAGTGCCTCGTGCTGTCCTCACCGCGCGACCGTCGGGCACCGGTAGCGGTGAAAGCCCGTATCAGGGGGACATCCCATTCCGTCAGTGCGCTCCCACACGCACTGCACCCGGATGTCACGCACCTTCTGCGACCCTCCATCGTGGTGAACTCGGAAGGGTCGGAGAAGAAGCGGTTGAGGCTGGACACGCTCATATGCGCGTCCAGCCCCGAATTTTCAACCCCCGCAGGCGCGGGAGCCTCGCAGTCGAGATTACTTGAGCTCGACTTCGGCGCCAGCTGCTTCCAGCTTGCCCTTGATGTCTTCGGCTTCTTCCTTGGAGACCTGCTCCTTGACAGCCTTGCCGCCCGCCTCGACGAGCTCCTTGGCTTCCTTGAGGCCGAGGCCGGTGATGGCGCGGACTTCCTTGATCACGTTGATCTTCTTGTCGCCAGCGGACTTGAGGATCACGTCGAACTCGGTCTGCTCTTCAGCAGCCGCGCCGGCGTCACCGCCTGCGGGGCCTGCCATCATGACGGCGCCGCCAGCGGCGGGCTCGATGCCGTACTCGTCCTTCAGGATGTTCTTCAGTTCAGCCGCTTCGAGGAGGGTCAGGCCCACGATCTCTTCTGCGAGTTTCTTGAGGTCAGCCATGTGTCTGTTCCTATCAGTTCAGTTCTGTTGGGTCCGGGCGATGCGCTCAGGCGCTGCACCGTCCCCCCGTTTGCCTTTGACTTATGCCGCTTCGCGCTCTTCCAGCGTCGACAGGATCGACGCGATGTTGGAAGCCGGTGCGCCGATGGCGCCCGCGATGTTGCTGGCCGGTGCACCCAGGCACGCCACGACGGAAGCGATGAGCTCCTCGCGGGACGGCATGGCTGCGACGGCTTTCACACCGGCCGGGTCGAGGACCTGATCGCCCATTGCACCGCCAATGACTTCGAGCTTGTCGTTGTCTTTGGCGAAATCCTGAACCGCCTTGGCCGCAGCCACGGGGTCTTCGGAATAGGCGAGGACCGTCATCCCGGTCAGAAGGTCGCCCATGCCGGCGGCAGGGGTCCCTTCCAGGGCGATCTTGGCGAGCCTGTTCTTGGCGACGCGCACTGCACCGCCGGCCTCGCGGACGGCAGTACGGAACGCAGTCATTTCGGCAACCGAGAGGCCGGCGTAGTGCGAGACCACGACGACACCAGAGTCCGAGAAGATCTGGTTGAGCTCTGCCACAACCGCTTCTTTTTGGGCTCTATCCACAGTGTTGCTCCAATTTGTGGCGAGGTTTCCCCCGCCGGCTCATGTTGACGGGCGCGAACGCCCGCCCCTTGGGTTCCCGTCCGGGGTCCCGCCAAGACCTGCACCCGAAGGGCAGAACCTGAACATGTCCCCCGTCTATGGCAGGACTTGCGATCTTGCGATCTGCCCACCGTCTCGGACGGATGGGGCGACGATGCGCCCCGGAACATCCCCGCCTCGCGACGGGGAATCTCATGTTTACTCGGCGACCGCGTCGGCCACATCCACGCGCACGCCCGGACCCATGGTCGAGGTGAGCGAGATGGACTTCAGGTATGTGCCCTTGGCACCCGACGGCTTCGCCTTGTTCACAGCGCCGATGAACGCCTTCACGTTCTCGACCAGCTTCGCCTCGTCGAAGGACGCCTTGCCGACACCTGCGTGCACGACACCGGCCTTCTCCGCCTTGAACTGGACCTCACCGCCCTTGGCCGCTTCCACGGCCTGCTTGACGTCCATGGTCACCGTGCCGACCCGCGGGTTCGGCATCAGGTTGCGCGGGCCGAGGATCTTACCCAGGCGACCCACGATCGGCATCATGTCCGGGGTCGCGATGCAACGATCGAACTCGATCGTGCCGCCCTGGATCGTCTCCATCAGGTCCTCGGCACCGACGATGTCGGCCCCGGCGGCCTGCGCCTCCTCGGCCTTCGGGCCGCGGGCGAAGACGGCGACGCGCACGGTCTTGCCCGTGCCGTTCGGCAGGGAGACGACGCCGCGGACCATCTGGTCGGCGTGGCGCGGATCGACGCCGAGGTTCATCGCGATCTCGACCGTCTCGTCGAACTTCGCCGACGCGTTCGCCTTGATCAGGCTCACGGCCTCGGCCACGGTCACGTTGGTCTTGCCTTCGACGGCCTCGCGGGCCGCGCGGGTGCGCTTTCCAAGCTTTGCCATCACTTCACCTCGATGCCCATCGACCGGGCGGAGCCCAGGATGATCTGCATTGCGCCTTCGACATCGTTGGCGTTGAGATCGGCCATCTTCGCCTCGGCGATCTCGCGGACCTGCTTGACGGTCACGGTGCCGGCGGTCTCCTTGCCGGGGTTGTTCGCGCCACCCTTCAGCTTCGCCGCCTTCTTGAGGTAGTACGACGCCGGCGGGGTCTTGATGTCCATCGTGAACGACTTGTCCACGTAGTAGGTGATCACGGTCGGGCACGGCGCACCGGGCTCCATCTCCTGCGTCTTGGCGTTGAACGCCTTGCAGAATTCCATGATGTTGATGCCGCGCTGGCCGAGCGCCGGACCCACGGGCGGGGACGGGTTCGCCTTGCCGGCAGGGACCTGCAGCTTCAGCTGCCCTGCAACCTTCTTGGCCATGATGGCCTCCTCTTCTCACACCCTCGGGTCGCGACCGTCGGGCTCTCGGTGATGTGGTCCGGCGCCCGGCACGCGTGCCGTCAGCCTCCCACAGAGCGGCGGTCCATCCGGACCGTCCGCATTCGTCACTCAGGCGCCCTTGCGCACCTGGGTGTATTCCAGCTCGACCGGGGTCGCCCGGCCGAAGATCGAGACCGTCACCTTCAGGCGCTGGTTCTCGTCGTCCACTTCCTCGACCATGCCGGCGAAGCTCTCGAACGGTCCGTCGGTGACCGTGATCTGCTCGCCCACGTCGAAGGTGATGAGGGTCCGCGGCTTCTCCACGCCCTCCTGCACCGTCTGCGTCAGGTGATCGACCTCGGACTGGCGCAGCGGCGTCGGCTTGCCCTGCGGCCCGAGGAACCCGGTCACCCGGTTCGTATCGTTGACGAGGTGATAGGCCCGGTCCGTCATCTCCATCTTCACGAGCACGTAGCCCGGCATGAAGCGCTTCTCGGTCTCGACCTTCTTGCCGCGACGGACCTCGACCACCTGCTCGGTCGGGACCAGCACCTCGCCGATCTCATCCTCGAGACCCTGCTGGCCGACCTGCTCCATGATCGACTCGGCCACCTTCTTCTCGAAGTTCGAGAGAACGTGCACCGTGTACCACCGCATCGCCATGTCGCGTCTTCACCTTCGTCAGTCGGGCCGCAAACGGCCCGGAATTCGCCGTTCCCGAAACAAAATCGGGCGCGCCGTCCGAATCGAGCGCGCCGTGCTGTCAGGAAGTTCGCAAGGCTCTAGCGACCTTGCCGGGAGAGATCAACCGCCGAGCTGAAGAATCTGCTCGAGGCCCAGCCGGATCAGCTGGTCGATCAGGAAGAAGAAGATCGCCGCGATCGTCGCCATCACGAAGACCATCGCCGTGGTCAGCGCCACTTCGCGCCGCGTCGGCCAGACGACCTTGGAGGTCTCGCTGCGCACTTCCTGCACGAACTGTGCCGGGTTGCTCTTCGCCATGATCCCACTCCTTCATCCGGTCGGTGTGGCAGGGGCAGCAGGACTCGAACCCGCGACCCTCGGTTTTGGAGACCGATGCTCTACCAACTGAGCTATACCCCTATCGGCCTCACCGACATCTGGCAGATACGGGGTTTGCCCAAGGGGTGCAAGAGCCTGCCGGAGAGCAAGCGGGAATTGCAGCAAACTTGCTTCATTCCGCCGCCCGTCTCGCACCTGCTTCGCGTTAGGGTTGCATTAAGTCCTGTCGTTTAAACCAAGCCCCCAGAAACCGACGCCGCTGCCGTGCGTTGGACCCACCTTGGGGGAGGATCAGACGTCATGGTGCATTCGGCCGACGAGTTCAGATTGACAGTGTCCGTGGTGGCGATCTTCAGCGCCTTTGCGCCGCTGCTCGACTGGCGGGAGGAGCCGCCGGAGGTCGTCGTCGCCGTCCCGCAGCCCGCCCTGCCCGAGGAGCCGCGGCTCACCCACGAACTGCGCGCCGCCGTCGCCCTGATCGACCGGCAGGCGACCAGCTTCGCCCAGGATCGCGACGCGGAAACGGGCGACATCCTGCCCGTCCCGCTCCCCGACTAGAGCCAACGCATCCGCCGCAGCAGCACCAGCAATGCGGCGGCACCCACGGCCAGCGCACCGGTCATCCACCAGAACGCACCCGGCGTCTCCGTCCCCGGCACGCCCGCGACATTCACGCCGAGCAACCCGGTCACGAAACCCAGCGGTAGGAACACCGCCGACAGCACCGCCAGCACGTAGAGGTTCCGGTTCAGCCGGTCGGCGAGCGCATTGGCGAGCTCGTCCTTCACCACCTGCGCCCGCTCCCGCAGCATGTCGAGATCCTCGACATGGCGCTGCATCCGGTCGCCGGTCTCGATCAACAGCCGCCGCTCGTCGGCCCCCAGCGCCTCGAGATCCGCATCGAGCAGCGCCCGCACCGCCTCCCGCTGGGGCGCGATGTAGCGCCGCAGGATGATCGCCCGCCGCCGGGTCTGCGCGATGTCGCGGCGCAGGGCCGGATCGGGCTGCTCGATCACCGCCTCCTCCTGCGCGGCGACCCGGTCGTCCAGCAGATCCAGCACCGGCTCCATCCGCTCCGCCAGCCGCTGGGCGAGGCGCGCGAGCACGCCACCCGGCGCCTGCGGTCCCTTGCCCGAGACCACGGTGGCCCGCACATCATCGGTCGCCCGCAGGTCCCGCTTCCTGAGCGTCACCAGCCGCTCCCCGTCGAGCCAGGCGCGGAGCGAGATCATGTCCTCCGGCACCGCGCCCTCATTGAGATTCACGCCGCGCAGGATCACCATCGCCCCTGCGCCCGCCGGCACCACCCGCGGCCGGGTATCCTCGTCGAGCAGCGCGGTCCGGATCGCGGGCGGCACGTCGCCCAGCAGATCGGCGAGCACCGCGGGCGTCTCCGCATGATCGGCATTCATGTGGATCCAGCGCGCGTCCTGCGCCCCCAGCTCCTGCGTCCACAACACCGCGCCGTCCATCCCGGTCTCCCTCTGCGATCCGGCACACCCTAACGGCCGGGCCGCGGCGCGCCAGCCCGGACTTCTCGGAAGGCAGGCGGCGTGCTACCCGATCGGGCATGAAACCGACGGCGCTCCTGAAAGAGGCTCCCTGGGCGGACCTGCCACCGCGTCGCACCGGTCGGGCGCGCGCCGTGCCCACCATGCTGAGCCTTGATGAGCGGCGCGCATATCTCTGGCTCGCGGAGCACTGGGCGACGGGCGAGGGCGCGATGGTGGATCTCGGCTGCTTCGCCGGCGGCTCCACCGCGCATCTGGCTGAGGGCCAGCGCCGCGCCGGGCGCAGTGGTGCCATCCACGCCTATGACCGCTTCACCATCAGCGAGGCGTTGAAGGAAAAGCACCTCTACCCCGCCGGCATCGCGCCCTACGAGGGCGAGGACCTGCTCGGCCCCGCCCGCCAGCTTCTTGCACCCTGGACGGACAGCATCGCCCTTCACCCCGGCGCGATCGAGGAGCAGGTGTGGGACAGCACCCCCATCGAACTCCTCGTCATGGATGCGTCGAAAACCGCGCGGACCATGGACGCGATGGCGAAGACCTTCTTTCCCGCGCTCATCCCCGGCGGCAGCCTGATCGTGCAGCAGGACCTGCTGCACCTGAAAACGCCGTGGGTCGCCGTGCAGATGGCGCGGATGCGCAAGTGGGTCCGGCCAGTCGGCCACGCGCCGCGCGACACGGTGATCTTCGAGGTGACGCGCCCCCTCGACGAGGTCGCGATCACCGCGGGACGCTGCCGCGACCTGTCGGATCGCGAGATGATCGCGGCGCTGGAGATCATGGCCGACCAGCTCGCGCCCCTCAGCCTGTCGGAGCACGCGGCGGCCCTGATCGCGTCCGTGCGCGCCAATCCCGGGGTGCGCCTCGCGTGGCAAATGCAGCCAGTGTCCCCGAACGCAGAACGGGGCCCCGAAGGGCCCCGCCTGAACAAAGCGCTGACGCTGCTGCGCCGTCTTACTCGATGATGCTCGAGACGACGCCTGCGACGCCCAAGCTTTCCAGCATCATTCGATGATGCTCGAGACGACGCCGGCACCGACGGTGCGGCCGCCTTCGCGGATGGCGAAGCGGAGCTTCTCTTCCATCGCGATCGGGGCGATCAGCTCGACCTCGAACTTCAGGTTGTCGCCCGGCATCACCATCTCGGTGCCCTCGGGCAGCTTCACCGTGCCCGTCACGTCCGTCGTGCGGAAGTAGAACTGCGGGCGGTAGTTCGCGAAGAACGGCGTGTGGCGCCCACCCTCTTCCTTGGTCAGGATGTAGGCCTCGGCCGTGAACTTCGTGTGCGGCTTCACCGAGCCCGGCTTGCAGAGCACCTGGCCCCGCTCCACACCCTCACGGTCGATGCCGCGCAGAAGCGCGCCGATGTTGTCGCCCGCCTCGCCGCGGTCGAGCAGCTTGCGGAACATCTCGACGCCGGTGCAGGTCGTCTTCTGCGTGTCGCGGATGCCGACGATCTCGATCTCGTCGCCCACGTTGATCACGCCGCGCTCCACGCGACCGGTCACGACCGTGCCGCGGCCGGAGATCGAGAACACGTCCTCGATCGGCATCAGGAACGGCTGGTCGACCGGACGGTCGGGCTGCGGGATGTACTCGTCCACGGCCGCCATCAGCTCGGCGATCTTCTCCTTGCCGATGTTGTCGTCGCGGTCTTCCAGAGCCGCCAGCGCGGAGCCCGCGATGATCGGGATGTCGTCGCCCGGGAAGTCGTAGGAGGAGAGCAGCTCGCGCACCTCCATCTCGACGAGCTCCAGCAGCTCCTCGTCATCGACCTGGTCAACCTTGTTGAGGAAGACCACGAGGGCCGGCACGCCGACCTGGCGCGCGAGCAGGATGTGCTCGCGGGTCTGCGGCATCGGGCCGTCGGCCGCGTTCACCACCAGGATCGCACCGTCCATCTGGGCGGCACCGGTGATCATGTTCTTCACGTAGTCCGCGTGGCCCGGGCAGTCGACGTGGGCGTAGTGACGGGCTTCCGTCTCGTACTCCACGTGTGCGGTCGAGATCGTGATGCCGCGCGCCTTCTCCTCGGGCGCACCGTCGATCTCGTCATAGGCCTTGAACTCGCCGAACTGCTTCGTGATCGCCGCCGTCAGCGTCGTCTTCCCATGGTCAACGTGACCAATCGTGCCGATGTTGCAGTGCGGCTTGTTCCGCTCAAACTTTTCCTTCGCCATCGTCATTCCCGTTTGCTGAGGGCCTGAAGTTCTCGGGGCTACTAATGCATTCGCCCGCGCAGGGGCAAGGGGGATTCGTCAACCGCCCAGATAGGTGCGCCGGACCTGCTCCATGAAGTTCCGGCTCAGGCCCCTAAGCTCCAGCTCCCGCTCCTGAATCATCGCAGCACCTAGCAGCCCGCCGAGCTCGTAGCCGCCGCCGTACACCTCGATCGGAAGCCAGTCGGTGAGCGGCTGGCCGGTCGCGGCATCGAGCATCCGGGTGCGCCCCTTCATAAAGCTCGCACCTCCCACCATGATCGCCTGCCCGGCGGAGAGCAGATCCACACGCTCCATCTCGACGACCACAACGCCAGCGCGGCTGCCGACGGTCCAGTGCAAGCTGCGCGCCGCTTCCTCCTCGAGGATGCGGGCCAGCATGTCCTGAGGGACATCGCGGCCCGCGGCCGAGCTCTTCACCCCGCTCACATCGACGTCGGCCCCGACGAAGCGCAGCGCCAGCCGCTCCTGCGGGGAGAAGGGCGAAGTGGTGGAGATCGCACCCCGTGGCTGGGTGCAGGCGGCAAGCATCGCGAGCGCCGCGACGGCAATGAGGATGCGCATGGGGGGAGGATGGCCTGTGGTCGTGTTTTCGTTGGAGCGGGTGATGGGAATCGAACCCACGTCTTCAGCTTGGAAGGCTGCGGCTCTACCATTGAGCTACACCCGCTTCGCGCTCCTCTTACCCGCGCCGCCGGGGCGGAGCAAGCGTCAGGTCATCGGCGGCTGGCCGTTCGAGGCGCCTAATCCACCGTCGACCGGCAGCATCGCGCCGGAGATGAAGCGCGCGTCGTCGCTGGCAAGGAACGCGATCGCCGCCGCCACCTCCTCGGGCTGCGCGGCACGGCCCAGCGGGATGCGCGCCACGAACCGGCCGAGCTTGTCTTCATCGGCGAACACTCCGGAGGCCATCTCGGTCTGCGTCAGCGTCGGGCAGACCGCGTTCGCCCGCACGCCCCGCGGCCCGAGGTCGAGCGCCAGCGCACGGGTGTAGTTCGTCACCGCGCCCTTCGCCGCGTTGTATGCCGACATCGCGTGATCGCCGCCGACGCCGGAGGTCGAGGAGACGTTGACGATCGCGCCGCCCGCGGCTTCCAGATGCGGGATCGCGGCCCGGCAGCAGTGGAACGTCCCGTCGAGGTTGATGCCGAGGATCCGCCGCCACGTCGCGTCGTCGATCTCCTCCGGCGCGCCCATCGCGGCCGCACCCGCATTGTTGACCAGTACGTCGAGGCGACCCATGCGCTCCACCGCTTCGGCCACCATGGCGTTGACGGCATCCGCGTCGCTGACATCCGCCCGGATCGCGATGGCGCCGTCGAGGGTTGCGGCCACCTTCTCGGAGCTCTCGGATGTCGAGTTCACCACGACCCGAGCGCCCTCCGCCGCGAACCGCTCCGCCGTGGCCCGGCCGATGCCGGAGCCGCCGCCTGTCACCAGAACCACTTTGCCGTCGAACCGCGCCATCGCCGCCTCCTCTTTGCGAGGCGAGCTAGGTGGCGGAGGCGGTCAGTCCACCCGAACGACCTGCCGCTGACGGCCGAGGCCCGCGACCTCCAGCTCCATCACGTCGCCATCGCGCAGGAAGCGTTGCGGCGACGCACCCATGCCCACCCCCTCCGGCGTGCCGGTGGCAATGACATCGCCGGGCAGCAGCACCGCATGGCGGCTGAGATGCGCGATGATCTCGGCAACGGTGAAGATCATGTCGGAGGTGTTGGAGGACTGCCGAACCTCCCCGTTCAGGCGCAGCGTGAGATCGAGCTCCTGCGGATCGGCGACCTCATCGACCACCAGCCAGGGCCCGATCGGGCCGAAGCCCGGTCCCGACTTCCCCTTGATCCACTGGCCCGTGCCCTCGATCTGCCAGGCCCGTTCGGAGATGTCGTTGATCGTGCAATACCCGGCCACGTGGTCGAGCGCCTCGGCCTCGTTCACCTGCCAGGTCCGCCGCCCGATGACGACGCCAAGCTCGACCTCCCAATCCGCCTTCTGCGCCGAGGCGGGCAGGACCAGCTCATCTTCAGGCCCCGCCAGCGCCGAGGCCGCCTTGGAAAACACGATGGGCTCCGCAGGCGGCGTCGCGCCGGACTCCGCCGCATGGGCCGCGTAGTTCAGCCCGATGCACCAGAAGGTCGGCACGCCCAGCACGCACGGCCCGACCCGCTCGCCCTCCACCAGCGGCAGGCTCTCCACATCGACACCGCGCACCGCATCCAGGCCCCCGGCCAGAAACGCCGCATCGACCCGCTCCACGATCCCCGACAGGTCGCGCACCCGGCCTGCACTATCCAGTACTGCCGCCCGCTCCGCACCCGGCGCCCCGACATTCATCAGCTTCATGGATGTTCCACCTTGTCGAAATATCCCCGCCGGAGGCCGGCCGGACGCCTGCGATCAGTAGCTGTACTCGGCATAGATGCGCGACAGATCCCCCTGCCACTCGCCGCCATAGCGCGCAATCAGCTCGTCCGCCGGCGTCTCGCCGCGGGCGACGATGTCGTGCAGCGCGTCGAGGAAATGGGTCTCGTCCGGGATCAGCCCGCCCGCCCCCTGCCGCGCGCGCGCGATCAGGCCGGCCCGCGCGATCTCCAGCACCTGCAACGCCAGGTCGCGCACCGTCCCGCCGCGGAAGGCGCCCTTCAGCCCCTCCTGCGCCGCGGCGAGCCGCAGGCCCTCGCGCTCCTCCTCCGTCCAGTCGCGGCAGAGGTCCCACGCGGCGTCGAGCGCCGTCCGGTCGTAGAGCAGCCCGACCCACAGCGCCGGCAGCGCGCAGAGCCGCCGCCAGGAGCCGCCATCGGCGCCCCGCATCTCCATGAACCTTTTGATCCGCGCCTCGGGAAAGATCGTGGTGAGGTGATCGGCCCAGTCGCTGAGCGTCGGCACCTCGCCTGGCAGGCCCGGCAGCTTCCCGTCGAGGAAATCGCGAAAGCTCTGGCCCAGCGCGTCCACGTACTGCCCGTCGCGGTAGACGAAATACATCGGCACATCGAGCGCGTAGTCCACATACCGCTCGAACCCCATCCCGTCCTCGAAGACGAAGGGCAGCCCGCCGGTCCGCGTCGCATCGAGATCCTGCCAGATTCGCTGCCGCCAGCTCTGCCAGCCGTTGAGCTCGCCCTCCCAGAACGGCGAGTTCGCGAACAGTGCCGTCGCGATCGGCTGCAGCGCGATCGCGACGCGGAACTTCTGCACCATGTCGGCTTCGGAGGCGAAGTCGAGGTTCACCTGCACCGTGCAGGTCCGCCGCATCATCCACGTCCCCGTGGTGCCGACCTTGCCCATGTAGCGGTCCATCAGCGCGTACCGCCCCTTGGGCATCAGCGGCATGTCGTCGTGGGTCCAGTCCGGTGCCGCGCCCAGCCCGATGAAGCCCACGCCGATCTCGTCGGCGATGGCCTTCACCTGGGCGAGATGGGTGTTCACCTCATCGCAGGTCTGGTGGATCGTCTCCAGCGGCGCGCCAGAGAGTTCGAGTTGCCCGCCCGGCTCCAAGGAGATGTTGGCCCCGTTCTTCTGCAACCCGATGAGCTTGCCGCCCTCGCGCACCGGCGCCCAGTCGAAGCGGGAGCACAGGCCCGACAGCATCGCGTGGATCGAGCGGTCACCCTCGTAGGGCAGCGGCTTGTGCGTCTCCAGGCAGTATCCGAACTTCTCGTGCTCGGTGCCGATGCGCCAGTCCTCGGCCGGCTTGCAGCCCGCCTCCAGGTAACCGGCGAGCTGGTCGCGATGCTCGATCGGGCCACCGCCCGACTGGGGGATCGACATGGGCGCGGGCTCCTTCGACATCGCATCCGGCCTTCCCGACTAGCGGGCCGTTTCCGGCTTGGCAACAAGAGGTGCTGAAACTGAGCGTTTCTGCCCGTTTGTCCAATGGCGCGTCAGCGGCGCGATTGCTGACGTGGCGGCAGCGCGGATCCGGCGCGCGGCGGACGCCCGTCCGATTCGGGCCAGAGCACATGCGTCCCGCTCGGCGCCTCACCCTCCAGAAGGCGCGTGGCCCGCGCCATGGGAAAGCCCGGAAGGCTCGCGAACACGTCGAAGAGCTGGTCCGCCCCTTCGGCCGCCGCGGGCACGATCAGCTCCTGCCCGCCGCCACGCAGGGTCCAGTGCGCACCGGTGGGGTAGGTCATCAGCTCCACCAGCTCCAGCTCCCCCAGCTCGAAGAAGCCGCCGGTTTCCGGTCCGAAATAGCCGACCCTCCGCTCGTCGAGCAGCACGACGCCGCTGCGATGCGACTGGCGGACGAAGCGCATCCGCAGCATCGCGCCGCGCAGCAGCAGGGCCGCCACGATCATCACGATCCCGCCGAACACGGCCAGCAGCCATCCACCCTGAAGGGAGGTCCAAAGTCCGAACAGGAAGACGCCCAGCATGACAAGCGCTTCGCCGTTGCGGATGATCCAGTCTTTTCCCGACATGTCCTAAGCCCCCGAAGACACGCAGCGGCGCCATAGTCGCCCCCCCGCGGCGCTATCGCAAGTCCCCACCATGTCGTGATCCTGCGTGATGCCGCCCGCTGGTAGCCTGCGCTGCGTCAAATCCCGGTCCGCGGAGGCTTCCCCGATGCTGCGCACGCTCCTCACCATCCTCGCCCTGCTGCCCGGTCTCGCGACCGCACAGGCCCTGACAGAGCGTCCGGGCTGGGCCGTCCACCCGACCGACAAGCCCTACGAGCAGCTCGTCGAAGATACGCGCGCCGCCGTCACCGCGAACGGCTTCGGCGTCGTCACGCAGGCCGGCCCGACCGGAGCGGCCGCGGCCCGCGGCATCACGATCCCCGGCAACCGGGTGATCGGCGTCTTCAACAACGACTACGCGGTCCGCATCCTCGCCCTCTCCACCGCCGCGATGATCGAGGCGCCGATCCGCCTCTACGTGACCGAGAACGCGGACGGCACCGCGACGCTCAGCTACAAGACGCCGAGCCTCGTCTTCGCCCCGTACATGGAGGAGGCGGGCGAAGAGCTCGAAGCCATCGCCGCCGATCTCGACACCCGCTTCGCCACCATCGCCGAGGCTGCGGTCAGTCGCTGACCCGCGCGGCCGCCACGGCGAAGGTGTTCTCATAGAACTGCCCGCCCGCGATGCGCCCGTCCCGCATGTCGAACCGCGCCATCCAGTCGCTGTCCGCGACGTAGCCGGTCTCCCGATGCTTGAACCGAAAGTGCCCCTCCACGAGCACCCGGTCGCCCGCGTCGTGGAACCAGTCGGGGCGGAAGTCGATCACCTCGAACTCGCCGAAAAGCTGACCCGTGAGCTCCATGTACCCCGCCTTCCCGTCGTGCCGATGCCCGGCCCAGGGAATGCCGGTGCGCAGCTCGTCATTGTCGCGCGAGCCCACGACCCAGGTGAAATCCTCCGTCGCGAGCTCGCGAAAGGCGGTGTCGAAATCGCCCGCATATTGCAGCTCGAAGAACCGGGCGACGGTCTCGGTGGGGGAGAGGTCGGGCATGGCGCGCTCCTGTGATTGCTGTCCCATCAGATCGGCACGCCACAGCCTTGCGGCAAGTCAGCGCCAGTCGCCGAGCGCCGCCTGCCAGAGCGTGAGCGCCGCCACCGCCGCCGTATCCGCCCGCAGGATCCGCGGCCCGAGCGTCACGCTCACCGCCTGCGGCATCGCCCGGATCCGCTCCGCCTCCTCCGGCGCGAAGCCGCCCTCCGGCCCGATCAGGATCGCCCAGGGCCCCTGGCCGGCATCGCGCAACGCGGCGAGCCCGGTCTCCGCCACCATGGTCTCGTCACAGAACATCAGCCGCCGGTCCTCGGGCCAGTCGCCCAGCACCCGGTCGAGCGGCGCGGCCGCGTCGAGCTCCGGCACAAAGGTCCCACCGCACTGCTCGGCGGCCTCGATGCAATGGGCGCGCAGCTTGTCGGGCCGCACGCGCTCGGAATTCGTGTAGCGGGTGAAGACCGGCCGGATGCGCCGCACCCCCATCTCCGTCGCCTTCTCCACGATGAAATCGGTGCGGGCCTTCTTGATCGGCGCGAACAGCAGCCAGACATCGGGCGGCATCGCCTGCACCCGCTCCTGCGCCACCACATCCAGCAGCACGGCCCGCTTGCCCGCCTCCACGATCTCCGCCCGCCAGCCGCCGGAGGCTCCGTCGAATAGCTCCACCGCCTCGCCGGCCCCCAGCCGCAGCACGTTGACGAGGTAGTGCGCCTGCGCCCCCTCGATCCGCACCGACTGCCCGGCGGCCAGCGGCCCGTCAACGAAGAGCCTCGTCCGAATGTCGCCCATGCGCACCTCCTGCCCGCCCGTCCTAGAGCGCGGGCCGCACAGCGTCAAAACGCCATCCCTTCCAGCTTTTCCAAATATCCCCGCCGGAGGCATCCGCCGGTGCAAAGTGCGGCCCGATCTGCCATATCAGACGCATGACCGATCCGACGCTCCACACCGACGGCCGCGTGGCCGACGCCACCGACGCCAACTGGGTGGACCGCTACGCCCCGGCGGCGACCCGGCCCTACCTGCGC
Source organism: Pontivivens ytuae (assembly GCF_015679265.1). Classification (NCBI taxonomy): domain Bacteria; kingdom Pseudomonadati; phylum Pseudomonadota; class Alphaproteobacteria; order Rhodobacterales; family Paracoccaceae; genus Pontivivens; species Pontivivens ytuae. The sequence goes on along the minus strand of NZ_CP064942.1, from coordinate 2,371,761 downwards.
CTGTCCCGCGCCGACCGCCCGGCGGGCACGTGGCTCCTCCTGCTGCCCTGCTGGTGGGGCCTCGCGCTCGCGGTGGCGACGACCGGCGGCTGGACGCCCTACACGGTCTGGCTCGCCATCGCCTGTGCGCTTGGCGCCTTCCTGATGCGCGGCGCAGGCTGCACGTGGAACGACCTCACCGATCAGGACTTCGACGCGCAGGTCGCGCGCACCCGCTCGCGCCCGCTGCCCTCGGGCCAGGTCACGGCAGGGCAGGCGCGGGCCTGGATGATCGTGCAGGCGCTCGCCGCCTTCGCCATCCTGCTCACATTCCCGCACGCGGCGATCCTGCTCGGCGTGCTCTCGCTCGCCCTCGTCGCGGTCTACCCCTTCGCCAAGCGCTTCACCTGGTGGCCGCAGGTCTTCCTCGGCCTCGCCTTCAACTGGGGGGCGCTGCTCCTCTGGGTCGCCGTGACCGGGTCGCTGAGCCCCGCGCCCATCGCGCTCTACGCCGCTGGGATCGCGTGGACGCTCTTCTACGACACGATCTACGCGCACCAGGACAAGGAGGACGACGCGCTGATCGGCGTCCGCTCCACCGCGCGCCTCTTTGGCGAGCGCACGCCGCGCTGGCTACTCCTGTTTCTCGTCAGCACCGTCACGCTCGCTGCCCTCGCGGTGATCCTCGCGCTGATCTCAGGCCCGCAGGTCCCGCTGCTGGTGGCCCTCGCGGGGGTCTGGGGCATGGGGCTGCACCTCAACTGGCAGATGCGGCGGCTCGACATCGACGATCCGCTCGTGTGCATGCATCTCTTCCGCTCGAACCGCGACGCGGGCCTAATCCTTTCGGTGATGCTGGCCCTCGCGGCCTGGCTGGCGGCCGCATGATCCTAGGTTGGGTTGCAGCCGGAAGGCGTGCCCCATAGACAGGATGCAACCGACCCGACGGAGACCGTCCGCGTGCGCATCGTCGCCTACCTCTTCCTTGCCATCGCCATCGGCCTGAGCGCCTTCGCCGCCTTCAAGACCGCCGGGGTCCTCGCCGATCGGATCGAGGAGCGCAATGCCCGCATCGCCACCGCGGCCCTCGTCGCCGCCGGGCAGAACTGGGCCGAGATCGAGGCCGACGGCACTCGCATCTCGCTCAGCGGCACCGCGCCCGGTGAGGGCGCCCGTTTCCGCGCTATCGACGTCGTGCGCAGCATCTATGACGAAGACAATGTCGAGGAGAGCATCGTCCTCGCCGATGCCGAGGACCTGCCGCCCGAGCCGGTGCGCATCGAGCTCCTGCTCACGCCCGACCAGGTCACCGCCCTCGGCACGCGGCCCGTGATGCTGGAGGGCCGTCTCTCCGAACAGCTCGCCACGCTCGCCCGCCCGACCATGGACCTGACCCGCCCGGTCGACACGGTGGTGGACGTGGACTGGGACAGCGCGCTGCCCTTCCTCGCCACCCTCTCCGACCAGATCACGACAGGCCGCGTGACGCTCGAGGACGGCACCGTGCATGTCGAGGCGGCGCTGCCGGACGACGCGAGCCGCGCCGACCTGCGCAGCTTTGCCCGGAGCGAGGTGCCGCCGGGCCTGGGCCTCGACCTCTCGCTCACCTCGCCCCGCACGATCCTGTCGCCCTATCCCTTCGTGGTGGAGACGGACGCGGAGGGCGGCGTGCTGCGGGATTGCGCCGCCGCCACCGCCGACGATGCCGCGCAGATCGAACGGGCGCTGGCAGAGGTCGGCGTCGCCGATCCCGACTGCGCCATCGCCCTCGGCGCTCCGGATGCCGCCTGGCCCGACGCGGTGCTCGCGGCCCTCGCCACGGCGCTCACCCTGCCCGAGGCCGAGCTCACCGTGCACGACTGGACCGTCGAGCTCCTCGTCAGTGCCAGCCTGCCGGTGGAGGATCGCCTGAACCTCGCCGAGGACCTCGCCGCCGCCTTGCCTGAGGGCTACGAGGCGCGCGTCGTCCAGCCCGCCACGCTCGGCTCCCAGATCACCCCGCGCGCGGCCGTTCCGCCCAGCCCGCTCGTGCTGACGCTGACCACCGAGACGCTCGACCTCTCCGGTGCGGTGGCAAGCACCGGCGGGCCGGAGGCGGTGACCGCCTATGCGCGCACCGCCTTTTCCGACCGTGACCTCACAAGCAATCTGGAATCGGAGCGCATCGGGCAGAGCACCCCGGTCGCCACTGCGATTGCGGCACTCGACTCGCTCTCCCTGCTCAACACCGGCGACGCCCGGATCGTCGGCGACCGCCTGCAGCTCAGCGGCACCGGCCTCGGCGAGGATCTGCCCGAGCGGATCGAGGCGCTGTTGGAGGGGCTGCTCCCCGACATGCTGCTCGACCTTGAGATCGAAGGCCTGCCGATCCCCGAAACCCCGGTTGTGGAGGGCGACACCACCCTTGATGCCGAGACCTGCTTCGACCGCCTGGCCGAGGCCCAGGAGGAGGCGCCCATCGGCTTCTCTCCCGCCAGCGCGACCCTGACCCTCGCCAGTGCGGCGACGATCGACACGATCGCCGGGATCCTGCGCGAATGCCCCGATGTGCGGTTCGAGATCGGCGGCCACACCGACAACCAGGGCGGGGAGGAGCTGAACCGCCAGATATCCGAGGCGCGCGCCAACTCAGTGCTCGACGCCCTGCTCGCCCGCGGCGTCTTCCTCGACCGGATGACCGCCATCGGCTACGGCGAGTCGCTGCCCGTCGCCAGCAACGAGACGGAGGAGGGCCGCGCCCGCAACCGCCGCATCGAGTTCACCGTGCTGGAAATCGCCGATGCCGAAGGGGAGGACGGCACCGACCCCGATGACGTGGCCGAGGGCGAGGCGAACAGCGAAGCCACCGAAGACGAGCCCGCTGCGGAAGCCGAAGGCACTCCGGACGCCGACGTGCAATCCGCCGGAACCCCGACGGAAGACACCGCCGACACCCCGCGCACCGACGAGGCGATCATAGCCGAGGATGCGCAGGCCGAAGGGCCCTTCGTCGCCCCCGACGACGCCTCGCGCCCCCGCAGCCGCCCCGTGATCGAGGCCGCGGCGGAGGAAGAGACGGAAGCGGAGGCCGAAACCGCTCCCGCCGAGGAAGCCGAGCCCGAACCGGCCGACGATACCGAGACGGCGCCGAGCGACACCGCGCCCGAAGACGAGGCCGCGGATGCCCCGGCCGACGATGCTGAAACAGAAGACGCGGCAGCGGACGACGCCGATACCACCCCCGCCGCCGATGACCAGCAGGAGACCTCCCAGTGACCCGAGCCGAACTCGTGACCGTCATCACCCTCGCCCTGCTGGTGGCCGTGCTACTCGGCTGGATCCTCCGCTGGGCCTTCGGCAGCATCCGCCGGGTGCGCGGCGGCGGCGTCGAAACGGTGGAGGAGATGGCCGCCCGCCTCAACGCGGCAGAGGAAGCGCAGGCGACCCTCGCCGCCCAGCTCGCGGCAACCGACCAGTCGCTGCGCAGCCAGCTCCGCGGCAAGGAGGCCGAGCTCGAAGCCGCCATGGACGGCCTGCGCCAGGCACGGCAGCACTCCGCCGAATGGCAGGCCGCCTACGAAGCATTGAAGGAAGGGGAAGCGCGGTAGATCGGCGAAACGGCCCCGCCCGAAGGCAGGGCCGCCCGTTTCAGATCTTTTCCTTGAGCACGCGCACCATCGGGCGCGGCAGGACCGTGTGACCGATGCGCGCGAGGCGGGCGCGCAGCGGCAGAATCTTCAGGGAGGACCGCGTGAAGACGAGCGAGCGGTAGCACTCCAGGATGTCGTCCTGCGGCACGTCGGAGAACTTCGCCGGGTTCTTCTGCCCGATCCAGGTGTTTCCGAAATAGGTCTGTCCCTCGGTGAGCAGGCCGTGCCGTTCGAACAGCTTGTGGAGGTGGTGCGCGATCAGGTGCTTCTGGTCGATGCGCACGTCATGCGCCAGCACACCGCGCCGGCGGATCTTGGCCCGCGTCTCGGCCTTGACGTCATCCAGGATGACGCCGCCACCGTCGACGAGCCGGTCGTAGAAGAGCTTGAAGTCCCGGTCGAGGCGACCGTCCGCATCCAGCAGCATCACGCCGAAACGGATGTCCGCGGGGATCTTTTCGGCGGCCGAAACGGCGTCGCCGACGATAAACTCGACATAATCTTCGAGCCCGAAATGCGCGATGTTGCGCCGGATGATGGTTTCGTTCTGCTCAAGCCCGCCGAAGCGGTCGCGCGAGCCGCCCATGATCCGGTCGATCGTGTAGACCTTGCCGACACGGCCGCTGTCGCGCAGACCCATGGCGAGGCTGATCGCGCCCGCGCCGTGGCCCGTTCCGACCTCTACCATGTGTGGAAGCGGAGAGTCACGTCCGACCCGGTAGATCTCCTCATAGACCTCCGGCTCCATCATTCCGTTGCACAGCCGCTTGACCGTCTTGCCGTCGAAAACCGTAGCCAACACTGCTCTACGTGCCCCCTATTCCAGCTCACCTCACCCCGACGCTTGAATCGGGTATGGAAAGTCATTCAGAAACAGCGGCTTGCGGCCACGCTGGCTCAATCCGCCTTTGCAGTATACTAAAATTTGGCTGGATGGTGGAAACTTTTACGCGCTTTTTTGCACGTGCACACACGCCAAGGTTGAACAATTAGCGAGTGTACCAGCGGGTTTCCGCCTGTTTGTCCGCTTCGCGCGCATCGACCCACTTCGCGCCTGCGGGACCGACCTCGCGCTTCCAGAAGGGGGCGCGGGTCTTGAGGTAGTCCATGATGAACTCCGCCGCCTCGAAGGCCGCGGCCCGGTGGGGCGAGGCGGTGAGCACCAGCACGATCCGCGCGCCGGGTGCCAGCGGCCCGTAGCGATGGATGATCGTCACACCCTGCAGCGGCCAGCGCCCGCGTGCCTCCGCCTCGATCGCCTCCAGCGCCTGCTCGGTGACGCCGGGCCAGTGCTCCAGCTCCATCTCCGTAATCTCGCCGGCGCCGGAGCGGACAAGGCCGGTGAAGCTCGCCACCGCGCCGATATCCGGGTTGCCCGCGGTCAGCGCGTCCATCTCGGCCCCAATGTCGAAATCGGGCTCCTGCACGCGCACCGCCATCTCAGCCCCCCGTCATCGGCGGGAAGAAGGCAACCTCGCGCACGCCCGCCAGCGGCGCATCGAGCGTCGTCATCTCCTGATCGACAGCGACCCGTACCGCGGCGAGGTCGGAGAAGGCGAGCGCATAGCGATCCTCCCGCCCGCGCAGTTCCTCCACCAGTTCGGCGACGGTGGCGGCGGAGGTCTCGACCTCCTCGCGCGGCACGCCGATCCGCTCGCGCAGCCAGGCGAAATAGAGAACCCTCATGCCCGTTCCTCCAGATACGGCATCGCCTTGCGGAAATAGTCCCAGCCGGACAATACAGTGAGCGCCGCCGCGATCCAGAGGAGCAGCAGGCCGAGTGCAAGGGCGGCGTTCTGCAGCACGAAGGCCCGCGCGACACCCACCGTATCCGCCGCATCGCCCCGCAGGATCGCGTCATGCTCCGCCGGGTCGAGCGTGAAGCGCAGCGCCTCGTATTGCGCGGTCAACGCACCGGCCGCCAGCAGCACTGCGACCGCCACCATCTGCACCGTCGTCTTCCACTTCGCGATGCGGGTGACGTCGAGCTTCACGGCGCCGAGATATTCCCGCAGGCCCGACACCAGCACCTCCCGCAACAGGATGAACGCCGCCGGGATCACGAAGAGCACGTTGAGCCCCATCAGCGCGAAGAGCACGCCGAGCGCGATCACTACCATCGCCTTGTCCGCGATCGGGTCGAGCATCTTGCCGAAGGGCGAACCCTGATCGAATTTCCGCGCGATCCACCCGTCGATGAAGTCGGTGAGCGCCGCGCCCACGAACAGCGCCAGCGCCACCCAGTCGGCCAGCGGCCGCGGCAGGATCAGGAAGACGATGGCGATCATCGGGGCCGCGAGAACCCGCAGAACGGTCAGGATGTTGGGGATGGTCCAGCGCATGCCCCTGATCTAACGCGCACACCCGCGGAGCGATAGGGGGCGGAGGAAAAAGCGGTGGATGACACCGTCCCGGCCGAAGAGCCGGGACCGTTAAGTGATGGCGCATGACGTGGCCAAAGACCCCGGATCAAGCCCGGGGTGGTATCGCCTCGATAGAACCTCCCGCCCGGCTGACAAGCCGGGCCGCGCCCGACCTCCCCCCGGAGGGCGCGTTGGTGATGTCTCATGTCAAACGAGCAACATGGATGCTTGAGAGCGCGGGCCTATCAATCCTGCTCCGCGAGCGCCTTCCAGGTCGGGCGCGGCCCTCAGCGCTTCGTATCCCCGTCATGGTCCGGCTCGACCGGACCATCTCGTCGAAGCTAGAGATCCTCGGGTCAAGCCCGAGGATGACGCTCATCAAAGGGCCGTCCAACACGCCCGCTCACCCGGGGCTCCGCCCGTTCGGCGCTGAAAACGCTCCACTGGAGCGTTTTCCGTGCGCGCCTCACCCATCCACATTGAAATAACCGTAGATCTGCTCAGCGAGGCTGTCGGAGATGCCCTCGACCGCCTTGAGGTCCTCCACCCCGGCGCGCGTCACCGCCTTGGCCGAGCCAAAGTGGGCCAGCAGCGCCCGTTTCCGCGACGCGCCCACGCCCGGCACCTCGTCGAGCGGCGTGGCCGTCGTCGCCTTCGCCCGCTTCGCTCGGTGCGTGCCGATTGCAAACCGGTGCGCCTCATCGCGCAGGCGTTGGGTGAAGTAGAGGACCGGATCGCGGAAGGGCAGGGCCTTGGGCGGCATCCCGTCGCGATAGAACACCTCCTTGCCCGCGTCGCGCTCCGTCCCCTTGGCCACGCCGATGATCGTCACGTCCTCCACGCCGAGCTCGGCCAGCGCGCCCTCCGCAGCACTCACCTGACCCGGTCCGCCGTCGATCAGCACGAGGTCCGGCCATTGGTCCGACTGCCGGTCCGGATCCTCCTTCATCAGGCGGGAGAAGCGGCGGTCCAGCACCTCCTTCATCATCCCGAAATCGTCGCCCGGCGTGATCTTGTCGCCCTTGATGTTGAACTTGCGGTAGCTCGACTTCAGCCAGCCCTCCGGCCCCGCCACGATCATCGCGCCGACCGCATGGGCGCCCTGGATATGCGAGTTGTCGTAGACCTCGATCCGCTGCGGCGGCCCGTCGAGGTCGAAGGCATCGGCCAGCCCGTCGAGCAGCTTTGCCTGCGTCGCCGTCTCGCTCATCCGGCGGCCGAGGCTCTCGCGCGCGTTCTTCATCGCCTGATCGACCAGCATCCGCTTCTCGCCCCGCTGCGGCACGCCGATCACCACCTTGCGGCCGAGCTTCGTGCTGAGCGCCTCGCGCATCAGGTCGGCATTCTCGATCTCATGGCTCATCAGGATGAGGCGCGCCGGCTCCTTGTTGCCATAGAACTGGCCCATGAAGCTTTCGAGGATCTCCGCCGCACTCTCCGCCCCACCGGTGCGGGGGAAGTAGGCGCGGTTGCCCCAGTTCTGGTGCGCGCGGAAGAAGAAGACCTGCACGCAGGCCTGCCCGTCCTGCTCATGCAGCGCGATCACGTCGGCCTCGGCCACGGTCTCGGGGTTGATGCCCTGCACCGACTGCACGTTGGTCATGGCGCGGATACGATCGCGCAGCGCCGCGGCCCGCTCGAACTCCATGTTGGCGGACGCCTCGGCCATTTCCTTTGCCAGTTGCCCCTGCACCTTGGTGGAGCGGCCCTGCAGGTACTTCACCGCATCCTCGACCAGCTCCTTGTAGCCCTCCTCACTGATCTTCCCGACGCAGGGCGCGGAGCACCGCTTGATCTGGTAGAGCAGGCAGGGCCGCGTCCGGCTGTCGAACATCGAATCCGAGCAGTTGCGCAGCAGGAAGGCCTTCTGAAGCGTGTTGAGCGTCCGGTTCACCGAGCCGGCACTCGCGAACGGCCCGAAATACCGTCCCTCCCGGTTCTTCGCGCCGCGGTGCTTGGCGATCTGCGGGAAGGCGTGGTCGTCCGTCACCAGGATGTTGGGGAAGCTCTTGTCGTCGCGCAGCAGCACGTTGTAGCGCGGCTTGAGCTGCTTGATGAGGTTCTGCTCCAAGAGCAGCGCCTCGGTCTCCGTCTCCGTCCGCAGGAACATCATCGAGGCGGTGGCGGAGATCATGCGCCCGATCCGCGCCGACTGTCCGCTCAGCTTCGTGTAGTTCGCCACGCGCTTGCGCAGGGAGCGGGCCTTGCCGACGTAGAGCACCTCGCCCTTCGCATCGAGCATGCGGTAGACGCCGGGCGCGTCGGGCAGGGTCTTCACATGGTTGCGGATGACTTCCGCGCCGGTCTGCAGCCGGTCGCGCTCCGCGTCCGCGCGGCCTTCCTCGTCGAAGCTGTGTTGGTTGTTGTGCGCCATGCTCTCGATTCTCGCGATTCCCCCGCTGGCTGCAATGCGGCCCCCTCCCGTTCAACCCAAAACCTGTCCACCATTTCTGTGGATAAGTCTGAGGGAAAGTTTCAGGCGCCCGCGTCGGCCCCTTCTATACAAGGCCTGTGTTCGGTTTGCCTATTTTTTAGGCAATATGTCAACCATTTGATATTGCAAGGAATTTTTCTTCACGTTTATTAATTTGTTGGAATCCCAACGAGATTCTTAACAGAGCCGTGACGGATTCGTGTCGCGTGGACAATTCGCGCTGTGCGAATCGCAACGACCCTATTCCACGCCCAGAACATCGGGCGTTTCCCAGGCGAGATGCTGCCCGCCATCCATACACATGAGTTGCCCCGTAAAACCATCGATCGACAGGATGAAGCGCAGCGCCGCGACGATCTCGCCGGGGTCGGAGCCGCGTTCAAGGATCGTCGCCGCGCGCTGCGCGGACCAGTGCGCGTCGCTCTGCCGCGCGCCCTGCATCGTCGGCCCGGGACCGATCCCGTTCACCCGGATATGCGGCGCGAGACCCTGCGCCGCGGTCTGGGTCAGCGTCCACAGCGCCGACTTCGCCAGCGTGTAGGTCATGAACTGCGGCGTCAGCTTGCGCACCCGCATGTCCACCATGTTGACCACGGCGGCCTGCGCCACCGGCTCGCCTTTCCCGTCGCGCTTCGCCCGCGGCGCCTGTGCGGCGAAAGCCTGGATCAGTTGGAAGGGCGCGCGCAGGTTGGAACCGACATGCCGGTCCCAGCTCTCCATCGTAGCGCTCTCGATCGTGTCGTGCTCGAAGATCGAGGCGTTGTTGATCAGCAGCGTCAGCGGCCCGCCCAGCGCCTCTGCCGCCCGGTCGACGAGCCCCCCCGTCGCCTCCCGCGACAGCAGGTCCGCGCCGACCGCCACGCCGCCGACCTTCTCAGCCAGTTCGTCGGCCGCATCGGCGCTGGAGTTGTAGTGGACCGCGACCTGCCAGCCATCCTCAGCCAGCGCCTCGACCATGGCGCGGCCCAGCCGCTGCGCCCCGCCGGTGACCAGAGCCCGTCCCGCCTCCATCTCACATCCCTCCGTTCGTCACGAGGTGGTAGATATAGCCCACGTAGAGGAAGACGAAGAACACGCCCCAGGCCCGCGTCACGTTGAGCCAGCGCAGCACGAAGGGCAGCAGGATCAGCGCCGTGGCCAGCATCACCCACAGGTCGTAGGTCAGGAACCCCTCGGGCACCGGCAGCGGGCCGAAGAAGCTCGCCACGCCCATGATGGCCAGCAGGTTGAAGAGGTTGGAGCCGATCACGTTGCCCAGCACCACGTCCGCCTGCCGCCGCAGCGTCGCCATGATCGTGGTCGCAAGCTCCGGCAGCGAGGTGCCCACGGCGACAAGCGTCAGGCCGATCACCGCATCCGACACGCCGAGCGTCACGGCGATGTTGCGCGCGCCCTCGATCAGCAGGTTCGCGCCCAGCGGAAGACCGGCGAGGCCGATCAGCAGGAACACCGTCACCTTCAGCCCCGGCATGTCGGGATCGGCATCCTCGAGCTCGGCGAGCTCGTCCTCCGGCTCCACCCCCGCCACACGCGCGGCCTGGGCGGAGCGGTAGGCGTCGATCAGCACACCGGCCAGCAGCGCCAGCATGATCAGCCCGTCGATCGGCCCCAGCGGCCCCATGGCGCACAGCGCGATGAAGACCAGGGAGGCCACGATCATCTGCGTGAAGCTGCGCCGCGTATCGCAGCTCTTGGTGTGGATCGTCGCCAGCAGCGCCGGCACCCCGATCACCAGGAGCACGTTCGCGATGTTGGAGCCGACGACATTGCCGTAGGCGATGCCCGGCGCGTTGTCCAAGGCCGCCTTGATCGCGATCAGCAGTTCCGGCGCCGAGGTGCCGAAGGCGACGATAGTCAGGCTCACCACCAGCGCGGGCACGCCGATCTTCAGCGACAGCGCCACGGCACCGCGCACCAGAAGGTCACCGGCGATGACCAGCAACACGAGCCCACCGGCCGCCATGAGAAGGTTCATGCGGTTTCCTCTGCCCAGCGCGGCCTCGCGCGGTTGCTCGGATATAGGGTGCGGGGGAGGGGCAGCAAAGTGGCGCTCATCGCGTCACTCCGCACGGGCAGCTTCCGCCGATCACGTGGCCGCCGCACTTGCGGCATCGCCGCTTGCGGCCGCCTGCGCGCAGCTTGCCGAACATGCCCATCACCGCCATGAAGACGAGGAAGAGAAAGATGATCTTGAGGATCATTCAGAGCCCCCACCGGGCCCAGAGCGCACGCTCCTCCAGCGCCGCCGCGATGTCGCCGACACCGGGCGCGCCGAGGCGGGCGAGCAGCGGGCGGCGCGGGGCCGCGACGCGGAACCGGACCTTGTCGCCGAAGATCTCCTTCATCTTCGGCACCAGGTGGCCGATGCCGTCGATCAGCCCGACCTCCTGCGCCCGGCGGCCGACCCAGATCTCCCCGGTGAACAGGTCCTTGTCCGCGAGCTTCGCACCGCGGCGGCTCGTCACCTGCTCCTTGAAGTTCTCGTGGATGTCCGATTGCAGCGCCTTGAGGCGAACGACGTCCTCCTCCCGCTCCGGCCGGAAGGGGTCGAGCATCGACTTGTCCTCGCCCGCCGTGTGCACCCGCCGCTCCACGCCGTAGCGGGATAGCAGCTCGTGAAAGCCGAAGCTGGCGGAGATCACCCCGATCGAGCCAAGGATGGAGTTCGCATCGGCGAAGATCTCGTCGCCCGCGGTGGCCAGCCAGTAGCCGCCCGACGCCGCCACGTCCTCGCAAAAGGCGTAGACCGGCACCTCCTTCTCCTCCGCCAGCCGTCGGATGCGCGCGGCGATCAGCGCGGACTGCGCGGGCGAGCCGCCCGGCGAGTTGATGGAGAGGGCGACCGCCGCCAACCCCTTGGTGGCGAAGGCCCGTTCGATCAGCGGCGCCGTCGCGCTGTCCGACAGCGCGGAGCGGCCCAACCCGCCGGAGGCCGCGATGACCCCATGCAGGCGGATGACGGCGACAACGGGTTTCCGGCTGCGGCCGGGCAGGAGGCGCGAAATATCCATGCGCCCGCATCTAGGCGTCGCCGCGCGGAAGGGCAACCGGCGGAAGATGAGGGCTATTTCCCCCGTGCCAATTTTGCAAAGATGTCGCACAGGAGGGCCGGACATGGACGACATCGGCAAGCTCGACCATACCGAAGTGCTCCGGGTGAAGCTCGAGGGCCTGATGCGCGAGCACCGCGATCTGGACGAGGCGATCACGGCGCTGGACGAGAAGGGCCGCGCCGACGTTCTGACGATCCGGCGGCTGAAAAAGCAGAAACTGGCGCTCAAGGACCAGATCGCGCGGATCGAGGACGAGCTCTACCCCGACATCATCGCTTGAGTTCGCCGCCGCCCTGACTAGGGTGCGGCCTCAACTTGAGCGGAGGGTCGCATGGCGCCACGGGTCGGGATCATCATGGGCAGCCAGTCCGACTGGCCGACGATGAAACATGCGGCGGACGTCCTGGACGAGCTCGACGTGGCCTACGAGGCGAAGATCGTCTCCGCCCACCGCACGCCGGACCGGCTCTGGGACTACGGGCGCACCGCGTTGGAGCGCGGCCTGCACGTCATCATCGCGGGCGCCGGCGGGGCCGCGCATCTGCCCGGCATGATGGCCTCCAAGACCCGCGTGCCGGTGATCGGCGTCCCGGTGCAGACCAAGGCGCTGAGCGGCGTCGACAGCCTCTATTCCATCGTGCAGATGCCCAGGGGCTTCCCGGTCGCGACCATGGCGATCGGCGCGGCGGGTGCCGCGAATGCCGGGCTGATGGCCGCCGGGATTTTGGCCGTGTCGGACGAGGTGCTCGGCGCGCGCCTTGACGCCTGGCGCGCGGCGCTTTCCGCCTCCATCCCCGACGAGCCCTCCGATGCCTGAGCCCCTCGCGCCGGGCGCGGTGATCGGCATCCTCGGCGGTGGACAGCTCGGCCGGATGCTGGCCCTCGCGGCTGCGCCGCTCGGGTACCGAGTACACGTCTACGAACCGGGGGCCGAATGCCCCGCCAGGGAGGTCGCGGCGCGCTGCTGGACCGCCCCCTATGATGACGAGGACATGTTACAGGAATTCGCACGGAGCTGCGATGTTGTAACATATGAATTCGAGAACGTGCCGACCGCCGCCCTCGACCTGATCGAGGCGATCGTCCCGATCCGCCCGGGCCGCCGCGCCCTCGCCGTGAGCCAGGACCGTCTCGAAGAGAAACGCTTTCTCGAAGGGCTCGGACTGCGCGTCGCCCCCTTTGCCGAGGTGAATGACGCCGCCGATCTGGAGGTCGCCGTCGCCCGCCTCGGCACCCCCTCGATCCTGAAGACCCGCCGCTTCGGCTATGACGGCAAGGGGCAGGTGCGCATCACAGGCGACCTGCCGCCCGTCGAGGCGCCGAGCGTGCTGGAGGGCTTCGTCGAGTTCTCCGCCGAGGTCTCGGTGATCGGCGCGCGCGGGCTCGACAGCCAGGTGGTCTGCTTCGATCCGGGCGAGAACGTGCACGAGGGCGGGATCCTCGCGACGACCACCGTCCCTGCCCGACTGCCGCGCAGCCTGCAGACCGACGCGGTGCTGATCGCGGGCAAGATCCTGAACGCGCTCGATTATGTCGGCGTGATGGGGGTCGAGCTCTTCGTCACGCGCGACGGGCTGGTGGTCAACGAGGTCGCGCCGCGGGTCCATAATTCCGGCCACTGGACGCAGGATGCCTGCCTCACCGACCAGTTCGCGCAGCATATCCGGGCGGTGGCGGGCCTGCCGCTCGGCGACGGGCAGCGGCACTCGGATGCGGTGATGGAGAACCTGATCGGCACCATCGGCGAACCGCGGGCGGTGCTCGCCGAGCCCAACGCGGCGTTGCACCTCTACGGCAAGGCCGAGGCGCGACCGGGTCGGAAGATGGGGCACATCAACCGGATCAGGCAACGCGGATGAGCGGCCCGCGCCTCGCGGTGCGCGCGGTGATCGTGCGCGAGGGGCGGCTGCTCCTGGTCAACGCCTATCCCGGCAACCGCTCCCGCCTGTGTTGCGCCCCCGGCGGCGGCGTCGAGAAGCATCAGAGCGTGCACGACAATCTCATCCGCGAGGTGCGTGAGGAGACGGGGCTGGAGATCGTGCCGGGGCGGTTGCTGGCGGTCTCCGAATTCCACGATCCGCCCCGCGGGTTCCACCAGGTCGAGCTGTTCTACCGGGCCGAGGCGGTCGGCGAGGTGACGCTCGACGATCCGGAGGGCGTGGTGAACCGGCATGTCTGGGCGACGGAGGCGGAGATGGCCGGGCTCCACGTGAAGCCCGATGTGCTGCGCCGGATCGCGTTTGCGGAGGGCGAGGTGCTGCACGACCCGTTGGAGACGATCGTGGAGTGATGCGGTCGACTTGAGGTGCGAACGGGTGGTGCGCCTTGTGGGCTTACTGGCGGGCGGCCCGCAAATGGCGTCATCCCCGGGCTTGACCCGAGGATCTCCGGTTTCGAGGAGATGGTCCGGTCGAGCCGGACCATGACGCTCTTCGAATTGACGAGGGCCGCGACCGGTCTGGAGGGCGCTTGCGAGGGGGTTTTGATGGGTCCAAGCCCTCAATCATCTAGCTCGGCCATTCGATGAGCGACATCGCCAACGCGTCCTACGGGGGGGAGGGTGAACGCCGTCTCGGAAACACTCCAGCGGAGCGTTTGAGGCGTGAACGGGCGGAGCCCGGGGCGGGCGCGGCCCGGCTTATCAGCCGTGCAGAGGGGCGTCTTCGGAGCGCTGTTGTTCCTGGTCTCAGGTGGAATAGCAGACCGGACGGCCCCGGCTCGGGGGCCGGGGCGGTAGCACGAGGCGGGGTCGTCCCGGGTGTGATCTAGGACCGTTCGCCTTGAAACGCAAAGGGGCCCGACGCTTCGGCCGGGCCCCTCAATAACGAACCGGGTGGGTCAGGCGAAAACGCCTTCCTTCCCGAGTTGCTTGGTGATGATGTAGTAGAGCACCGCGCGGTACTTGTTGCGGTTGGAGCGGCCGTAGGTCTCGATGGCCTTCTGCACGGCGCCCATGGCGCTGTCCGCGTCGGTCACGCCGAGTTTCTTCATCACGAAGTTCTTCTGCACCGTCTCCAGCTCACCGGTGGAGGAGGCGGAGACCGTGCTGGCATCCGCGTCGTAGATCGACGGGCCGCAGGCGATCGTCACGGCCTTCAGCAGATCCATGTCGGCGGTCATGCCGGCCTTCTCCTTGAGGTCGGCGGCGTATTTCTCGATCAGGTCGTCGCGCTTGGACATCGGCTTACTCCTTGTAACCCTGGCGGGCGGCGTTTTCCTTGGCATAGGCGGCGGAGGAATAGCCCTCGGTCGAGGCGCCCACGACGTTGCCGTTGCTCGCCGTGCGGCGCCAGCGATGCTCGCCCGCCTTGTCGGTGTAGAATTCCCACTTGTCGGTCGCGACGTAGCCGCGGTGCATGTTCTCTTCGCAGGCCTTCTTCGAAGAATATCCCTCGCTCGACGCGCCGACGATGTTGCCGTTGCTCGCCGTACGGCGCCAGCGATACTCGCCCTTCTTGTCCTGATACACTTCGAACGTGTCGTTCTCGCCTGCCATTTGGCCACCTCCCTTTGGTTTTGTTGGGCGCAAGCCTGCCAGCGAAGGTCTGGCCGAGCAACGGTTTTTCACCGGCGGATGAGGCCGAGCCCGACGCCGCCGAGGATCAGGAAGGCGGCGAGTGCGAAGCGCCAGGTCGCGGGCTCGGCGAGAAAGAGCATCCCGCCGCCCAGCGCGATCAGCGGCACGGTGAGCTGGGCGAGCCCCGCGACGGCAGCGTCGAGCCGGGGCAGGATCGCGTACCAGAGCGCGTAGCCCAGCGCCGAGGTGATCCCGCCGGAGACGAGCGCGAGCACCACGCCCTGCCAAGCGGGCCAGTCGCCGGGGGCCACGATCCAGGTGAGCAGGCCCAGCGGCGCGGCAAGCACGAAGTTGCCAGCGGTGGCCACCGTCGGATCGCCACCACGCGCGCCGATCAGGGAGTAGAGACCCCACGCGACGCCGGAGATCCCCATGACGAGAGCGGCCCACGGCACCGGTGCATCCGCCCCCGGCGCGCCCAGCACCGCGAGGCCAGCGAGCGCGAGGGCGGAGCCGATCCAGCGCAGCGGGCTCATCGCCTGCCCGCGGACGAGGCCACCGATGATCATGGTGACCTGTACCGCGCCGAACAGGATGAGCGCGCCGAGCCCGGTCGGGATCGCGATGTAGGAGAAGGAGAGGGCGACGGCGTAGACGTAGAGCGTCAACGCGCCCGAGAGGCTGCCTCCGACCCAGGGTAGCACCCCGCGGCGCGCCATCAGGAGCGCCAGCACCGCGGCGCCCGAGATCAGGCGGATCGCGGTGAACGCCCCCGGCCCGATGCCGCCCGCCACCAGCCCGGCGCGGGTGAGGACCGAGTTCGAGGCAAAGGCGATGAGGACGAGGAGGGTCAAGAGGACGAGGCGCATGGCGCTTGGTGGCACGTCGCGCGGGCCCTGTCACGCGGCAGGAGCCTCGCGGGTGTTCAGAAAACCTTGTGCTGGCGCATCACCTTGATCATCGCGTTGGAATCCGCCTGGTCGCGGATCTTCTCCTTGGCGGGCTCGATCTTGCGGATCTTCTTGTAGGCGATGCGGATCAGGATCTTGTCCTGGGCGAGGCAGGCTTGCGCGAATTCGGTGACGGCCTCCTGCAGCTTCGTATCGGCCGCCTTCTCGAACCCGCATTTGCGCAGCTTCGGCGCCGTGACCTCGACCTTGTCGGGGGCGAGACCGTCGGCGGGGATCTTGCCACGGCGCAGGGCGGCGAGCAGCTTCTTGCGGTCGATGTTCAGCCGCTCCGACTGGATGAGCTTGCGGGCGAGCTGGTCCGCCTCCCGATCACGGCCGAGATTGACGGCGATCATCAGCTCCTCGACCGCCGCGGTGCTGCGGACGCCGAGCGTATCGGCGACCTTCCGCGGGGCGAGCGTGGTCTTCTTCGCCTTGGCGCGGGCCTTGCCGTTATGGTGGTCGAGGAAGCGCCGGCTCTTGAAGAAGGCGGGGATGTGCGTGTCGTCGAACGCCCGCTCGACCTGGGTGGTGACGGTGCGCAGGAGGCTAACCCACTGGCCCGGCTCGCCCCCCTCCGCCAGATCTCGGACCTGCGTCGCGATGGAGCGGCTGAGGTCGATCCGGTGGCTCGCGTTGGGGCCGAGGTAGAGATCATAGGCGTCGCCCGGTTTCGGCGGGCTGGTGAGGAAGCGGAGCATGTTGGCGACACCGCGCGTGTCCTTCGTCTCGGCCTTCAGCAGGTCGAGCAGGACGCGATCGTCGAGGATGTCGGCGATCCGGTCGGGATAGGTGATGCCTTCGATCCTGTAGGCCATGCGCCTCTCTCCGCCTCCGATGCTCCGCACTGGTTTCGTTTGTGAGTGCCCGCGGAGGCGGTTTCGGTTCATCGGGGGCGGTTGTTCCGGGCGTTTGCCTCGCCACATCTGCGGGGGGCATCGGGCGGGGAGCGGGCCATGATCATTCGGGACTACACGCCGGCGGATCGGGAGGCAGTGATCGCGCTACACGAAGAGCTGCAATCCTATGAGCGGGACATCCGCCCGACCCGTGCTGCGGGGCGGCAGATCAGCGTGCAGCAGGTCGACGAGTACGAGGCGACGATGGCCGATGTCGAGGACGCGCGGCTGCTGATCGCCGAGCGGGAGGGCGTGCCAGTCGGCTTTACCTTCTTCCTCGCCGAGGCGGAGATGCTGGAGGATCCGCAGGCGCAGATCTACGTGCAGGACTTCATGGTCACCGCCTCGGCGCGGCGCAGCGGGATCGGCCGGGCGCTGATGGTCGAGATCCGGCGCTTCATGGCGGAGCGGGGCATCGGGCTGATCGACCTGCAGGTGCTCACCGGGAACAACGCGGCGCTGGCCTTCTACCGCGCCGAGGGGTTCGACGTGGCTTACATGGGCCTGCAGGCGACGACGCGCCAGCCCGACTGACCCGTCGCGCAAAAAGTGCACGCTCCCGCGAACCTTTACCTACCCGTCCGGCACTCACCATCGAGCAGGCAGGGCGGCGTGACGTCGTGCAGCCTCGTCAACAACGATGGACCGCGCGGCACCGCACGCGCTCAGGAAGGGACCCGGCACCGTGAGCATGATCAACAACAAGGAGGGTTATGGCGCCCTCACCAAGCTGTTCCACTGGCTGATCGTGATCCTCTTCGCGCTTCAGTATATCGGCGCGAACATCATGACCCGCATCGAGTGGGAGGACACGTTCGCGGGGCTCTCGCAGGCGTTCTACTACAACTGGCACAAGTCGCTGGGGCTGGTGGCGCTGGGGATCGCGGTGTTCCGGCTGGCCAACCGCTACATGGGTCGCCTGCCCGACTGGGCCCCGACGCTGACGAACGGCGAGCAGCGGTTCATCCACCGCTCGGAGCAGGTGCTCTACTTCGCGATGTTCTTCATGCCGATCACCGGCTACCTCTACGTGATGTCGGGCGGCTACGGCGTGATGCTGTTCGGGATCTGGCAGCTCGACAACCCGATCGGCAAATGGCCGGAGATGGAGTTCGTCACCAAGTGGATGCACATCGTCTGCGCCTGGGTCCTGCTGGCGGGCATCCTCGGCCACCTCGGCGTGGTCCTGCGCCACCAGTTCATCGTGAAGGACGGCCTGATCAAGCGCATGCTGCCGGGTCGGGGATGAGGTTCGGTCTGGGGGAGGCGGCGTTCAGGGAATAGACGCTTTCCCTTTCTTCACGGAGCACATTCGGGCCAAGCGTAGCCCTTGCGCTACGTCGCCCGTAGCATTGCTGCGCCACGTTAACACTTTATTGACGTGAGCCCGAGACAACATGGACAAGAGTCACATCTCGGCTACTATCGCTAGAAAAAACGGAGGTGCCAAAGTGGCCGAGAGCATACAGGCGGAAGAGCCAATATTCACAATAGGTTACGAGAAGTCCACCATTGACGATTTCGTTAACCGCTTGGCAGATGCAGAAATCGAGGTGCTGGTAGATGTTCGGGAATTGCCCCTGTCGCGCAAAAAAGGCTTCTCAAAGAATGGCCTTAATGCCGCCGTCAGAGAGGCGGGCATAGAATACCTGCACGTTAAGGCACTTGGTGACCCGAAGCCGGGCAGAGAAGCTGCACGTGCTGGCAACCATGACCTTTTTGTAGAGATTTTCACGAAACACTTGGAAGGCGAAGACGCACAGACAGCGCTTACCGAACTTGCCAATAGCGTGAAGGGCAAACGGGTCTGCCTCACGTGCTTTGAACGCCACCATGAAGGCTGTCACCGCAAGATCGTGGCAGAGCGCCTGTCAGCCCTTGTTGGCGCGCGTATTGAACATATCGCAGTGAACTAGTCTTTGAGCGACTGGCAAGACCCGGTTGAAGTCTGCGTAGTCGTGAAGGCTGCCCCGGAAACCGGGCAGACCCACGGTGAAACCGTCTGCGTTGCAGGTATCGACATTTACGGGAATTGGCACCGGCTCTACCCTATGCCGTTCAAGCTTCTGAACAATGCACAGCGCTTCAGCCGCTGGGATATCATTAGCACCAGATGGCGCAGTGCAAAGCCCAAGGATCTGCGCCCCGAGAGCAAGCGCGTAGATCACGAGTCCCTCGTGAAAGTCCGCGAGGTCAAGAAATCGGAACGGCATGAGTTCGCACGGCGCGCTATCGTGGAAAGCCTGACTGAGGAAAAAGAGAAGGGCCGCTCCTTTGCGCTAATACGCCCTGAAAATCCGGAATTCATCATTCGCCCGCTCAGCGATGCCGCGAAGACGAAGCACCAAAGACGCCGAGATACGCTTCTGAGCCAAACAGATATGTTCTCAGGCGATAGCACGGTTCTGACACCGGACGTTGCCCCGTATTCATTCCACTATCGCTTTGAGCATGAAGGCAAGACCCTGACACATACCTGTATCGACTGGGAAACTGAGCGCACATTCTTCAAGTGGCGTGAGCAGTATGGCGAGGAAGCCACCCTACGCGCGATGCGCAAAAAGTGGGGGCAGGACATGCCCGAACGTGGTGTCGCCTTCGCTATGGGCACGCACCGCGTGACCAAGTTCAACAAGTGGCTTCTGTCTGGCGTGATCCGGGTAGACCGTTCAGCGCAGGCCAGCCTGATCTGATGCCGTTTCGGAAATTTGGATGGTCGCGGTCTCTTCTGTCGTGTGCGGGCTGCGCTCCAAAGAACGTACGTTGGTCTACAGCGCAGCACCGGTCGCTTTGAGCTCAGAGCCGCCATCCGAGCTCCCCACTAAAAACAAAAAAGGGCCGTCCCTAAGGACGGCCCCTGTCTGCCGAAGGGCAGGCGGTGATTACATCATGCCGCCCATGCCGCCCATGTCGGGCATGCCTGCGCCGGCGCCGCCTGCGCCCGGCTTCTCGGGCTTGTCGGCCACCATGGCTTCGGTGGTGATCAGCAGGCCCGCGACGGAGGCTGCGTCCTCCAGAGCGGTCCGCACCACCTTGGCCGGGTCGATCACGCCGAAGGAGAACAGGTCGCCGTACTCCTCGGTCTGCGCGTTGAAGCCGAACGCGGTGTCCGAGCTCTCGCGCACCTTGCCGGCCACGACGGCGCCGTCGACGCCTGCGTTCTCGGCGATCTGGCGCAGCGGAGCCTCGAGCGCGCGGCGCACGATGGCGATGCCGGCGTTCTGGTCGGCGTTCACACCGGTCAGACCTTCGAGCGACTTGCCCGCCTGGACCAGAGCCACGCCGCCACCGACGACCACGCCTTCCTGCACGGCCGCGCGGGTCGCGTTGAGCGCGTCATCGACGCGGTCCTTGCGCTCCTTCACCTCGACCTCGGTCGCGCCGCCGACGCGGATCACCGCGACGCCGCCTGCGAGCTTGGCCAGACGCTCCTGCAGCTTCTCGCGATCGTAGTCGGAGGAGGTCTCCTCGATCTGCTGCTTGATCTGGGCGACGCGCGCCTCGATCTCGGCCTTCTCACCGGCGCCGTCGACGATGGTGGTCTCGTCCTTGGTGATGGAGACGCGCTTGGCGGTGCCCAGCATGTCCATCGTGACGTTCTCGAGCTTCATGCCGAGATCCTCGGAGATCACCTGGCCGCCGGTCAGGACGGCGATGTCCTGCAGCATGGCCTTGCGGCGGTCGCCGAAGCCCGGTGCCTTGACGGCTGCGATCTTCAGGCCGCCGCGCAGCTTGTTGACCACGAGGGTCGCCAGAGCCTCACCGTCCACGTCCTCGGCGATGATGAGGAGCGGCTTGCCGGACTGGATCACGGACTCAAGGAGCGGAACCATCGGCTGCAGCGAGGAGAGCTTCTTCTCGTGCAGGAGGATGATCGCGTCCTCGAGCTCGGTCACCATCTTGTCGGGGTTGGTGATGAAGTAGGGGGAGAGGTAGCCGCGGTCGAACTGCATGCCCTCGACGACCTCGGTCTCGGTCTCCAGGCCCTTGTTCTCCTCGACGGTGATGACACCCTCGTTGCCGACCTTCTGCATCGCGTCGGCGATCTGGCGGCCGATCTCGGCCTCGCCGTTGGCGGAGATTGTGCCGACCTGCGCGACCTCGTCGGAGTCGGTCACGTCACGCGCCATGGCACGGATCTGCTCGACGACCTTGGCGGTGGCCAGATCGATGCCGCGCTTGAGGTCCATCGGGTTCATGCCGGCGGCGACGGACTTGGCGCCTTCCTTGACGATGGCCTGGGCCAGGACGGTCGCGGTGGTGGTGCCGTCGCCCGCCTCGTCGTTGGTGCGGGAGGCGACCTCCTTGACCATCTGCGCGCCCATGTTCTCGAACTTGTCCTCAAGCTCGATTTCCTTGGCGACGGAGACACCGTCCTTCGTGATGCGCGGCGCGCCGAAGGACTTGTCGAGGACCACGTTGCGGCCTTTCGGGCCGAGGGTCACCTTCACGGCGTCTGCCAGGGTGTTCACACCCTTGAGCATGCGGTTGCGGGCGTCGGTATCGAACTTGACGTCTTTAGCAGCCATTTCGCTATTCCTTTGGTGAGAAGTTCAGGAGAGAGGGATCGCTCAGGCGAGGATGCCGAGGATGTCGCTCTCCTTCATGATCAGCAGCTCTTCGCCGTCGATCTTGATCTCGGTGCCGGACCACTTGCCGAACAGGATCTTGTCGCCGGCTTTCACGTCCATCGCGATGCGGTCGCCGTCATCGTCCTTGGCACCTGCGCCGACTGCGATGACCTCGCCCTCGGCGGGCTTTTCCTTGGCGCTGTCGGGGATGATGAGGCCGCCTGCGGTCTTCTCGTCGCTCTCAAGGCGACGTACCAGGACACGGTCGTGCAGCGGGGTGAAGTTCATGAGTCTCTCCTACAAAAGGCTCAATTGCGTTTTGGGCGGTCGGGCTTTGGCACTCACCGCCGGGGAGTGCTAACGGCGATCTAGAGAGAGGCCCCGACTGTGTCAACAGGCCCACAGGAGCGGAGCCCATGAATTTTTTATGCTGGCCAGGATGGGGGTGACGGGGTCAGGCTCGTCCGAGCCATGATCCAGATTTCGAACTCTTGCCGGCGCCTTGCGGCGGGCGCTGCCGCTATACTTGTGCTTGCCGCGGCCGGTCCGGGCCTTGCCTCCTGCGGGGGCGAGAACCTGATGGAGACGCTGCCCGAGCCGGTGCGCGCCGAGCTGGGCGCGCGGGCCGACGACACGCCCTTCGGCGACGGGATCGCGTGGGAGGTGGCGGGGCCGGAGGGCGCGAGCTCGCTGATCTTCGGCACGCTGCACCTGCCGGGCCTCGACGTGCCGGAGCCGGTGGCCGAGCGGATCGCCGAGGCGCGCCATGTCTTCGTCGAGATCACGGGGGAGGAGCGGGCGCGGATGCAGGCCGCTCTGAGCGCCGACCCGCACCTGCTGATCGGCCCGGCGGGGGAGAACCTGGGCTCGACGCTGGAGGGGCCGGAGCTCGCCCACATGGTCAGCCTGATCGTGCCGCGGGGGATCGCGCCGCAGGTCGTCCCGCATCTGCGGCCGTGGTTCGCGGCTATGCTGCTGGGCCTGCCGGCCTGCGCGCAGGCCCTGCCCGGGCCGACGCTCGACACGGCGCTGGAGACGCTGGCGCGCGGCAATGGTGTCGCCGTCGCGGGCCTCGAAGGGTGGGAGGCGGCGCTGAGTGCGCTTGCGGAAACGCCGCTCGACATGCAGGTGCGCAGCCTGCGGACCAGCCTGCGGCTGCAGCCGCTGACGGTGGATGTCGCGACCACGATGCAGGCGCTCTATGCCGAGGAGGAGGTCGCCTCGATCGCGGTGCTGTCCGATGCTTTGGGCGGCGCCTTCGCCGAGGGCGGCCCGCCGGATCGGGAGGCGCTGCTGGACGCGCGCACCGCCGCCTGGCTGCCGCGGATCGAGGCGGAGCTGGCGCAAGGTGACGCCGTGATCGCGGTGGGCGCGCTGCACCTGATCGGCGAGGCGGGGCTCTTGTATGCTCTGCACGAGAGCGGCTACGCCGTGCGCAGGGTGCCGCTGGGCGAGGCCGAGCTGCACCTCGCCGCCGACTGATCCCCCCTTGTCGGCGCCCTGTCCTCGTCCGGGCCGGGCGCTACCTGCCGATCACCAATAACCCTCGAAGAGGCCCCCATGCTCCGCCATCTGACGTCCCTTGCCCTGATCCTGGGGCTCGCCCCCGCCGTGGCGGAGGCCCGCTGCACCGGGCCCGGCCTGCTCGAGCAGCTTCCCGCCGGGACCGAGGCCGAGTTGACGGAGCGCGCGGCCGAGATGCCCTTCGGCACCGGCCGGGTCTGGCGCGTCTCGGGCGCGGGCGGGGACAGCCTGCTTTACGGCACGATCCACAGCGCCGATCCGGAGATCCGCATTCCCGCCGAGGTGCGCGCGGCGGTGGCCGGGGCGACCACCGTGCTCGTCGAGGTCACGACCGAGGAGCAGGCGCGCGCCGAGGCGCTGATGCAGACCGATCCGACGGCGATCATGGACATGACCGGCCCCGGCCTGCAGTCGCGTCTGTCGACCAAGGAGTGGGAGGCGTTTACCCGCAACCTGCAACCCTTCGGCATCCCGCCGCAGATCGCCGACCGGCTGAAGCCGTGGTTCGCGATGACGCTGGTCGCGCTGCCGCCTTGTGAACTGGCCATGGCCGCGGGTGGGGCGCCTGCGATCGACCTGCGGGTGGAGGACCTCGCCCTCGACAACGGCGTCGCCGTGAAGGGGCTGGAGGAAGCGGCGGAGGTGATCGGCATCCTCGACGGCCTGCCGCCGGAAGATACGCTCGACATGCTGCGCCTCGCGCTGGTGACGGTGGACCTCGCCGATCCGACCTTCATCACGCTGGTGGAGTTCTACGAGGAGGGCCGCATCGCGGAGATCTGGGCGATGTCGCAGTGGATGGCCGAGCGGGAGGTCGGTGTCGCCGACGCCCGGCGCATGGCCGACATCACCGAGGAGGCGCTGCTGGTCCGCCGCAACCGCAACTGGATGCCCGCCATCGAGGCGGCGGTCGACGCGGGCAATGCGGTGGTGGCCGTCGGCGCGCTGCACCTCGGCGGCGAAGAGGGGCTGTTGCAGCTCCTGACCGAGGCGGGCTACAGCGTTGAGCGTCTGCCCGTCGACGGAGAAGCCCGCCCATGACCCCTCGCATCATCGAGAGCCTGACCGAGATCTCGGGCACCTACGATGCCGTGTTCTGCGACCTCTGGGGCTGCCTGCATAACGGCGTGACGGCCTTCCCGGAAGCGGTCGCGGCGATGGAGGCGTTCCGCGATACGGGCGGGACGGTGGTGCTGGTGACGAACTCGCCCCGCCCCTCCCCGGCCGTGGTCACGCAGCTCGACGGGCTGAACGTGCCGCGGGAGATCTACCACGCCGTCGCCTCCTCCGGCGATGCGGCGGTGGACGCGCTCGCCTCCGGCATGTTCGGCAAGCGGATCTACCATATCGGGCCGCAGCGCGATGAGAGCTTCTTCCAGGCGGTCTCGACCGAGGATTTCTACCGCGGCACCGATATCGAGCGCGTGCCGCTGGAGGAGGCGGAGGGGATCGTGTGCACCGGTCTCTTCGACGACGAAACGGAGACGCCCGACGATTACCGCGCGACGATCCTCTGCGGCGTGAACAAGGGGCTGAAGATGCTGTGCGCGAACCCCGACATCTTCGTCGACCGCGGCGACAAGCGGATCTGGTGCGCGGGCGGGATCGCACAGGCCTACGAGGCGGCGGGCGGCGACGCGCGCTCCTTCGGCAAGCCGCACGCTCCGATCTACCAGCTCGCCCGGCGGCGGATGGAGGAGGCGCGGGGCGAGAGCGTGGCGGACGACAGGATCCTGTGCATCGGCGACGGGATCGCGACGGACATCGCGGGCGGCATGGGCGAGGGGCTCGACACGCTCTTCATCACCGGCGGTCTCGCGGCGGAGGAGACGGGGACGGACCGCCAGCCGGATCCGGAGAAGCTGGCGGCGTTTCTCAACCGCCATGACCTGACCCCGACGGCGAGCATGGGCTTTCTGCGCTAGCCGCTCCCGCCCGTCGTCGGCCCTTCGGGACCTCCTCCCGTTGGGCCGGGCGCGGGCTGGCGCCCGCGATGCCTCCGGCGGGGATACTTCCGGACAGATGAAGTCGGGCCTGCGCTTTCATCTTTCCCCAAATACGCGAATCCGACCGTGCGGCGGGCGCGCCGCTCTGGACGGCGGCGCGGGCCTGGCCGATGCTGCGCCGAAGCAGTGAAGGAGGCCCCCATGTTCCCCACCTGGCAGGATGTCGCCGCAGAGCTCGTCGCCGTGGCGGCGGGCCGTGCGCCCGCTGACCTGGTGATCCGCAAGGGGACCTGGGTGAACGTGCATACGCGGGAGCTGTTGGAGAACCACGACCTCGCGATCAAGGCCGGGCGCTTCGCCTATTGCGGGCCGGATGCGTCGCACTGCATCGGCGAGGGCACCGAGGTGATCGAGGCGGACGGGCGGTTCATGCTGCCGGGGCTCTGCGACGGGCACATGCATGTGGAGAGCGGGATGCTCACCGTCAGCGAGTTCGCCCGCGCGGTGATCCCGCACGGGACGACCTCGATGTTCATTGATCCGCACGAGGTGGCGAACGTGCTGGGCCTGCCCGGCGTGCGGCTGATGCATGACGAGGCGCTGGCGCAGCCGGTCAACGTGTTCACGCAGATGCCCTCCTGTGCGCCGTCCGCGCCGGGGCTGGAGACGACGGGGGCGGAGCTCGGCCCCGCGGAGGTCGAGGAGGCGATGGCGTGGCCCGGGATCATCGGGCTGGGCGAGATGATGAACTTCCCCGGCGTGATCGGCGGCTCCCAGGCGATGCTGGGCGAGATCGCGGCGACGCAGGCGGCGGGCAAGACGGTGGGCGGGCATTATGCCTCGCCCGACCTCGGGCCGGCCTTTCACGCCTACGCTGCGGGCGGACCGGCGGACGATCACGAGGGCACGTCGGAGGCCGACGCCATCGCGCGGGTGCGGCAGGGCATGCGGGCGATGATGCGCCTCGGCTCCGCCTGGTACGACGTGGAGGCGCAGGTGACGGCGGTGACGGAGAAGGGGCTCGATCCGCGCAATTTCATCCTGTGCACGGACGATTGCCACTCCGGCACGCTGGTCAATGACGGGCACATGAACCGGGTGGTGCGGCATGCGATCGCCTGCGGGCTCGACCCGGTCATGGCGCTGCAGATGGCGACGATCAACACGGCGACGCATTTCGGGCTGGAGCGGGAGTTGGGGAGTATTGCGCCGGGGCGGCGGGCCGACGTGATCCTGAGCTCGGACCTGCGGGCCCTGCCGATCGAGATGGTGATCGGGCGCGGCGTCGTGCTGGCGGAGGAGGGGCGGTTGCTCGCGCCGCAGGTCGACTTCCGCTGGCCCGACAGCGCGCGGGCGACGGTCAACATGAAGCGGGACCTGGAGGCGTCGGATTTCGATATCCCCGCGGAGGGTGAGAGGGTGCGTGCGCGGGTGATCGGCGTCGTGGAGAACCAGGCGCCGACGCGGGCGCTGGAGGCAGAGCTTCCCGTGGCCGATGGGCTGGTGCAGATGGATCGGGCGGGCGACATCTGCCAGATCGCGCTGGTGGAGCGGCACCGGGCGACGGGGGGTGTGACGAACGGGCTCGTGTCAGGCTTCGGCTATGACGTGGACTGCGCCATGGCCTCCACGGTTGCCCATGACAGCCACCACATGATTGTCGTGGGCACCTCGAAGGCGGACATGGCGCTGGCCGCCAATCGGCTGCGGGAGGTTGGCGGCGGGATCTGCGTCTTCAAGGACGGTGTGGAAATCGCGATGGTGGAGCTGCCGATCGCGGGGCTCATGTCAGACCGGCCGGCGGAGGACGTCGCGGCGGCGGCGGATCAGATGATGGCGGCGATGCGGGCCTGCGGGTGCGGGCTGAACAACGCCTACATGCAGCACTCCCTGCTGGCGCTGGTGGTGATCCCGGAGCTGCGGATCTCGGATATCGGGCTGGTGGATGTGACGGCGTTCCGGAAGACGGAGCTGCTGGTGGAGTGATGCGGGGAGGACCGATCACGGGCGGAGCCCTAGCCCGGCGGGGCTGCCGGGCGGGAGGGTGCTTCTCCTTGATACCACCCCGGACGTGATCCGGGGTCTTTGGCCTAGGTGCGCCTCGTTGGATGACGGTCCCGGCTCTGCGGCCGGGACGGTTGGCTGGGCTGTCGGCGGTCCCGGCGCTGCGGCCGGGATGGTGGTGCATTGCACCCAAACCGCGCTTTCCCCTGCGTCTCTTGGATGATAAGGCACAACCGTATCCCGGGCGGCCTGTCGTCAGGCCGTCACGACAATCGTCCATGTCGGCGCCAAGACCGACCTACCGGAGATACATGATGCGCGTACCCGACGCCCCTGCCGAGCTTCCCGTCCTGACCCCTGCGCCGCGCGGCGCCAAGATCTGTTCCGATGCAGGCGAGGCGGTGGAGCACATCATGGCGCTCTACGACGAGGCGACGACCTTCCTGCGCGAGCGGTTCAAGGCGATCATGGGCGGGGCGGAGCCCGAGGGGCGTTACCGCGCCTACTACCCGCGGCTGGAGATGACGACGACCTCGTTCGCATGGGTCGACAGCCGGTTGAGCTTCGGCCATGTCTCAGAGCCCGGCACCTATGCGGCAACGCTGACGCGGCCCGATCTCTTTCGGCATTACCTCATCCAGCAGATCGGCCTCCTGATGAGAAACCACAACGTGCCGGTGCAGGTGAGCGTCAGCGAGACGCCGATCCCGCTGCACTTCGCCCTGCCCGAGGGCGCGCATGTGGAGGGCTCGATCGAGGATCGGCTCGGCCGGCCCCTGCGCGATCATTTCGACGTGCCGGATCTGGAGACCACGAACGATGACATCGTCAACGGAACCGCCGGTAAGGACGAGTTCGGCCACCGGGCGCTCGCGGCCTTCACCGCGCAGCGGGTGGACTACTCGCTGGCGCGCCTCGCCCACTACACGGCGACGAGCCCGAAGCATTTCCAGAACCACGTGCTCTTTACCAACTACCAGTTCTACATGGACGAGTTCGTGACCTGGGCGCAGGGGCAACTGAAGGAGGACAACGACTACGTCGCCTTCATCGAGCCCGGCGGGCGGATGACGACGCGGGAGGGCACGACGGGCGAGCTGGTGAAGAAGCTGCCGCAGATGCCGACCTATCACCTGACGCGGGCCGATGGGAACGGGATCACGATGGTCAATATCGGGGTCGGTCCCTCGAATGCGAAGACCATCACCGACCACATTGCCGTTTTGCGACCGCATGCGTGGCTTATGCTGGGTCACTGCGCGGGTCTTCGCCATTCGCAAAGCCTCGGCGATTACGTGCTCGCCCACGCCTATGTGCGGGAGGACCACGTCCTCGACGACGATCTGCCGGTCTGGGTGCCGATCCCGGCGCTGGCCGAAATCCAGGTGGCACTGGAACAGGCCGTGGAAAAGGTCACGGGGCTGGGGGGTTACGAGCTCAAGCGGATCATGCGCACGGGCACCGTGGTCACGATCGACAATCGCAACTGGGAGTTGCGCGATCAGTCCGGTCCGGTGCAGCGGCTGAGCCAGTCGCGGGCCATCGCGCTCGACATGGAAAGTGCGACGATCGCAGCGAATGGATTCCGCTTTCGTGTCCCATATGGCACACTGCTGTGTGTTTCGGACAAGCCTTTGCACGGAGAACTCAAACTTCCGGGCATGGCGACCGAGTTCTATAAGCGACAAGTCGCTCAACACCTTGAAATCGGTATAAATGCGATGGAGGCACTTCGCGAAATGCCGCTCGAACGGTTACACTCGCGGAAGTTGCGAAGCTTCGATGAAACGGCCTTCCTCTGACCCTTCGGACCGAAGCGTTTTCGTCACAGCGGCCTTAGAAATAAGCAGAAATGCGTTGCGGCTCACGGGTCTTTGAGGTCAAGTGTGGCGGAGCTCGGGCAGACCCCGGCAAACCTTTGAGAAGAAACTTCAGGGATTAAAATGGCACAAAAACCGATGACGAAGACGCAGCTCGTGGCTGCCCTCGCCGAGCAGACCGGCAGCGACAAGAAGTCGGCTACCGAGTTCCTGGACGCCCTGTCCGACGTCGTGACCAAGGAAGTCGCCGCGGGCGGCGCTGTGACGATCCCGAACATCGGCAAGGTGTTCTGCCGCGACCGGCCCGAGCGCATGGTCCGCAACCCCGCCACGGGCGAGCAGATGAAGAAGGAAGCCGATCGCGCCGTGAAGGTCACGATCGCCAAGGCATTGAAGGATCAGGTGAACGCCTGATCCGACACACCGTTTCGGACGGTTCGGGGCCGCTTCGCAAATCGCGAGGCGGCCTCATTCATTCTGATGAGACGAAGATCGCTATCGCCATGTGCAACGGTTTGGTGCATCCTTTCGTGACGTTACGTCGCGCACGGAGGCTCACCCCATGCCGTCCGCAGATTTGCATGAATTCATAGGCCGCGTTCAGATGATCGAACGGATCGCGGACCTCTGGCAGATCACTCTCGATTTCCTGCATAGCTGCGGCATCGCACGCGTCAGCTATCACCATTTCGAGGCGAACGAGGCGCTGGACGTTACGATCAGCGCCGATGGCTTTCCTGATGACTGGGTCTGTCACTACATCGAGGACGAGCTCTACAAGGTCGATCCGATCCCGGCCTTCACCCGGCGCGTGGCACGCCCCTTCATGTGGACGGACACGCCGCAGCTCGCCGAGCTGACCGAGCAGCAGGAGGGCTACCTCAAGGAGCTCAGCAACTGGGGCATCGGCAACGGGCTCGCCATGCGGGTCTACGGCCCGGGGATGCGCGACGGGTATGTGGGCCTCGGCTTCGCCTCCGACGCGCCGATCCCGACGGCGGAGCAGGTGGTGGAGCTGCAGATGGCCTGCCAGCTCTCCCACCAGCGATTCTGCGAAATCACCGAACAGAGGCGACTCGAACCCTTCGATCTGTCGCCGAGAGAGCGTGAAGTGCTGACCTGGGTGGCGCGCGGCAAGAGCAATTCGGTGATCTCACAGATCCTGAACATCTCCAGACACACGGTCGACACGCATTTACGTCACGTCTTTAGTAAACTTGATGTAACTGACCGTACGTCAGCGGCCATTATTGGGGTTGGCAGCAGCCTTATACAGCGAGAAGCGCGACTCATCACGTAAGTGCGCGATGGCTCGAAGCGGTTTGGCTGCGTATCTACCTCGGCACGAAACGACAGAGACTTCTGCAATCAGGGCGAAACGGGATGCCGGCAGCGACCGACATCTATGACACGCTTCGGGAGCACCACCCCGAAGAGGCCGAGCTGCGTGCCTTGCAGCTCGCGTCGGAGCTCGTCGAACGCGCCGCCTACGCGCTGGCACGCTCGTCCGATGCAAACGGCGTCACCAGCCTGATGCTGATCGCAGCCGAGCTCGACCGTTTCGCTTCGCAGAGACTCGCGGCCGAACGCTGAGCCGCGAAACGACGTCGCCGTGATGCGCATCGGGCCGTTCGAGGGGGCCGCCCGGTCGCGCCGGTGGCGGGGGGCCCGTGTCGTCGCATGCTGGGGGGCACTGGCGGCGACACGGGTCCCCACCCCTAGCCGTTCAGGCCGGCAAAGGGGCGTGCGGCCGATCCCAGATCTGACAGGAGCGGGGACACCTGCCAGCTTCCGGGATCGGCCGCCGCTATGCCTTGCATGGTGGCGAGGACCCGGTCGGTGCCGCGGGCGTCGGCCTCCTGCATCGGGCCGCCGCGCCAGCGCGGATAGCCGTAGCCCATCATCTTGACCACATCGATGTCGAGCGGACGCTCCGCGATCTTCTCCGCCAGGATCTTGCAGGCCTCGTTGACCTGCACGGCGTGGAGGGTCGCGACGATCTCCTCATCCGTGAAGCTGCGGGGGGTCATGCCGAGATGCGCGCGCTCCGTGGCGATCAGGGCGTCGGTTTCGGGGGATGGGAGGGCCGCGCGGCTCCCCTCCTCGTAGCGGTAATAGCCCTGGCGGGTCTTCTGTCCGGTCCAGCCCTGCTCCACGATCAGATCGGGGATGCGGGAGTAGCGCTGGTCGGCGGGCCGGGTCGCGGCCTCCCGCTTGCGGTTGGCATAGCCGATCTGGAGGCCCGCCATATCGAACATCTCGAACGGGCCCATGGGCATGCCGAACGCCTTCATCGCGCCGTCGATCTGCTGGGCGGAGGCGCCATCCTCCAGGAGGTAGCCCGCCATCCGGCCATAGGCGCCGAGGATGCGGTTCCCGATGAAGCCGTCGCAGATGCCGGAGAGGACGGCGACCTTGCGCATCTTCTTGGCCATGGCAAAGCCGGTGGCGAGCACGTCCGGATGGGTCGCGGGCGTCTTCACCACCTCGACCAGCCGCATGATGTGCGCGGGGGAGAAGAAGTGGAGGCCCATGATCCGCTCGGGGTTCGGGACTTGCGCGGTGAACTTCGTGGGGTCGATATAGGAGGTGTTGGTGGCGAGGATCGCATCGCGCGGGGCGGCGGCGGCAAGGCGGTCGAAGACGCTGCGCTTCACCTCCGTCTCCTCGAACACCGCTTCGATCACGAGGTCGGCGTCGGAGACGGGGCCGAAATCCGCGGCGGTGGTGAGGCGCGCGAGGGTCGCATCGCGCACCGCCTCGCTGAGCTTGCCGCGCTTGACGGCGGAGGCGAGGTTGCCCGCCACCCGGTCTTGGGCGGCGGTGGCGGCATCGGCGCTCTGCTCCACGATGGCGACGTCGTAGCCTGCGTTGAGCGCGGCCGTGGCGATGCCGGAGCCCATGAGGCCGCCGCCGATGACCGCGATCTTGTCGAGGTCGCGCGGCGTGGCGCCCTTCAGTGCGGCGGGCTTCGCCACCGCGCGCTCGGCGAAGAAGGCGTGGCGGAGGGCCTTCGACTGATCGGTCTCCTTGAGCTCGAGGAAGGTAGCGCGTTCCAATTTCATGCCCTCGTCCAGCGGCAGCTCGAAGGCGGCGCGCACGGCGTCGAAGGCGCGGACGGGTGAGATCTGGCCGCGGGCCTTCTTCTCCACTTCAGTGCGCAGCTCGTCCCAGTCGGCAGGCGTGAGATCGGTCTGGGCGGGGGCCGGATCGAGGCGGGGCACATCGCGGCCCGCCACGTCACGGGCGAAGGCCAGCGCCTCGGCGGCGAGGTCTTCGGCGAGGCGATCGACGAGGCCGATCTTCTCCGCCTCCTGCGCCCCAATCGGCGCGCCGGTCGTCACGAGCTTTACGGCGGCCGCCGCCCCGGTGATCCGCGGCGTGCGCTGCGTGCCGCCCGCGCCGGGCAGGATGCCGAGGGAGACCTCGGGCAGGCCGATCTTGGTCGCGGGATGCGCGATGCGGTAGTGGCAGCCCAGCGCCGTCTCCAGCCCGCCGCCGAGCACGGTGCCGAAGAGGGCCGCGATCCAGGGTTTCTTCGCGGCATGGATACGCTCGACGAGATCGGGCAGCCAGGGCTCCATCGCGCCGCCGTCGAACTCGCGGATGTCGGCACCCGCGATGAAGGTGCGGCCGGCGCAGGCGAGGATGACCGCCTCGACGCCGTCATCCCCGTCGAGCTCCGGCACCGCGTCCCACAGGCCCTGCCGCACCGCCTGCCCGACAGCGTTCACCGGCGGATTGTCGACGGTGACGATGGCGACATTGCCCTCGCGGGTGATGGTGACGACGTCGGACATGGCTTCCCTCCCGTTTTGCCCGCGACGGTGACGGGGGCGGTGGAGAGGGTCAAGGCCTTCGAGTTCGCTCAAATACTCCGGCGGGCCGCGGGCTTGCAGGCGGAGCGTTCGCGTATTTGGGGAAAGATGAAGGTCAGGGCGCCCAGTGGATCCGGGCGCCCGCGTCGAGGGCTATGCGGACCGGAGCCTCGACCGGCGAGGCCGCGGCGCGGGCCTGGTCCAGCGCCTCCGCCTTCTCGTCGCCCTGGATGAGGATGTGGAGATGGCGTGCGGTGGCGAGGACCGGAGCGGTCAGCGTAAGCCGCGGCTCCGGCGCGCCCGGGGCCCGCATGGGCACGAGCGGCGGGGCATCTTCGGCCAGTGCGTCCTGCAGCCGGTCGGCGCCAGGGAAGATCGAGGCGGTGTGCATGTCCGCCCCCATGCCGAGGACGCAGACGTCGAGCGGCAGCGCCTCTGTGATGACCTCCGACAGCGCGCCCAGCACGTCCTCGGGCGCGTCGGCCTCCTTGTAGAAGGGCACGAGGGTGGCCTTGGCCGCGCGTCCGACCAGCAGCGTCTTGCGCAGCAGTCGGGTGTTGGAGCGGTCGGAGCTTTCGGGGACGAAGCGCTCGTCGGTCAGCATCACGCGGATGCGGGCCCAGTCGAGGGGGGCCTCGGACAGGGCCTGCAGGAACGGGCCGGGCGTGGTGCCGCCGGGCACGGCGAGGGTCGCGTGGGGTTTCTGGTCGAGGACCGCGGTCAGCTCGCCCATCACCTGCGCGGCGAGACCGGTCATCAGGTCCTTGCGTGTCTCGTAACGGATCATGCCTCGATCTCCCGCCAGCGGCGTCCGTCGCGGTGCATCAGCTCCAGCGCGTTTTCGGGGCCGGAGCCGCCCGCGTCATAGGGTTTGGGCTTGTCGCGGCTTTCGGACCATTCGGCGAGGATCCTGTCGGTCCACTCCCACGCCGCCTCGACCTCGTCCCCGCGCATGAAGAGGGTCTGGTCGCCGCGCATCACGTCCATGATGAGGCGTTCGTAGGCGTCAGGCATGGATTCCGCGCTCGGGCCCAGCGCCTCGGCAAAGCTCATGTCGAGGGGCACGTCGGCGAGGCGCATGCCGCCCGGTCCCGGCTCCTTGATCGTCATGCGCAGGGTGATCCCCTCGTCGGGCTGCAGCCGGATGATCAGGGCGTTGGTCTGGTGCGCGGGCAGCTTGGGGAAGATCGAGTGGGGCGGCTCCTTGAAGACCACGGCGATCTCGCTGAGGCGGGCGCGCAGGCGCTTGCCGGTGCGCAGGTAGAAGGGCGTGCCCTGCCAGCGCCAGTTGGCGATGTTCACCTTGAGCGCGACGTAGCTTTCGGTAGTGCTGTCGGGGTTCTCCGCATGCTCGGCATAGCTCGGCTCGCCATTGCCCGCGCGGTACTGGCCGCGGACGGTATCCTCGGGTGTGACGGGTTCGAGGGAGCGGATGACCTTGAGCTTCTCGTCGCGGACGCGATCCGCCTCGAACTGGGCGGGGGGCTCCATGGCGGTGAGGCAGAGGAGCTGCATCAGGTGGTTCTGGACCATGTCGCGCATGGCGCCGGACTTGTCATAGTAGCCGCCGCGGCCGCCGACGCCGATGTTCTCGGCCACCGTGATCTGGACGTGGTCGATGAAGCGGGCGTTCCAGAGCGGCTCGAACAGGGCGTTGGCGAAGCGGACGGCCATCAGGTTCTGGACCGTTTCCTTCCCCAGATAGTGGTCGATCCGGTAGATCTGGCTCTCATCGAAGCTCTCGGCGAGCTGGGCGTTGAGCGCCTGGGCAGAGCCGAGATCGTGGCCGAGCGGCTTTTCCACCACGATGCGGCTGGTCTCGGTCGCGATGCCGGAATGGTGGAGGCGTGCTGCGATCGGGCCGAAGAGGCTGGGGCCGACGGAGAGGTAGAAGCCGCGGACGGGGCGTGGATCCTGGCCAAGGATCGCGCCGAGCTCCTTCCAGCCGCCCTCGCCGCCCGCATCGACGGCGACGTAGTGGAGGGCGGCGAGGAAGGTCTTCACGGTGCCCGCGTCCAGCCTCTCCTTGCCGATGAAGGTCTCCAGCGCCTCCTCCACCATCTCGCGGAACGCCTTGGCGGTGAGCTTGGAGCGGGCCGCGCCGATGATGCGCGCCTCGGTCGGCATCTGGCCTGCGAGCATGCGGCGGTAGAGGCCCGGCAGGATCTTGCGGCGGGCGAGATCGCCGGTCGCGCCGAAGATCACGAGGTCGAAGGGCTGAACCGGGATGACGCGGGAGACCATGGGGTGTTTACCCTTCTTGAAGTTCCGGGAGCCGGGGCAGGTCCGCCCCTTGCCGTGTGCAGGTGAGGGCCGCGGCGCGGGCGCAGAATTGCAGCATCGCCTGCAGCGAGGCAACGTCCATCTTCGCAATTGCAGCATGGATGTCATCATGGCGACCCAACTGCATCAGGAGGGCGGCCATGAAGGTGTCGCCAGCCCCGACCGTGTCGACGACGTGCACCTTTGGCGGGGTGGCGGTCGCCTCAATGCCCGCGGCGGTCCAGCCCATCGCGGTTTCGCCTCCGTCGGTGACGACGACGAGCTGCACGCCGGCCCCGAGCATCTTCGTCGCGAAGGCGGGGGCGGCGAGGCCCGGGTAGAGGTGTTCGAGGTCCTCGGTCGAGATCTTGAGGACGTCGACATGGGGCAGCAGCGCCTCGACCCGCGCGCGCCAGATCGTCATGTCGGGCTCGACGGTTGGGCGGATGTTGGGGTCGAGGGAGACGAGGCGCCCTTCCTTGCGGCTCGCCAGTGTCAGCGCGGCGTCGGCGACCGGGGCGACGGCGATGGAGTAGGAGCCGAGGTGGAGGCCACGGACCTCCGCGCCCAGCTCCGGCAGGTCAGCCTCGGTGATGCCGGTATCGGCGGCGTTGTCGCCGTAGAAGGTGTAGGCGGGCACGCCCTCGGGATCCAGGGCCACGACGCTCAACGTGGTCTTGCGGTCTGTGTCGAGGAGGTAGCGGGTGGACACCCCCTCCCCCTCCAGCACGGTGCGGAGCTGGCGGCCCAGCGCGTCGGTGGAGAGCGCGGTGAAGAGGCCCGCGGTCCCCTCGAGCCGCTCGATCCCGATAGCGACGTTGAAGGGCGAGCCGCCCGCGCGGGCATCGAAGCGGGCGGCCGTCGGGTCGTCGCCCGGCGCCATGAAGAGATCGAACAGGGCCTCGCCGCAGATCAGGAACATCGCCCGGCCTCCAAACCGTTCGTGGACAAAGTGAGGGCGCGTGTCTGGCCCACACGCGCCCTTGCGTCAACGGGGTGAGGCCCGCGCCGACGTATGCCGATCACTTGTGAAAGAAGCTGTGCCCGTCCGCGTCGAAGAGGTGCATCTTGGACGGGTCCACGGTGAGCGCGAGCTTGTCGCCCTTGGACACGTCGGCGATGCCGGGGATCTTGGCGATGGCCGCGGCCTCGCCCTCGCGCGCGGCGAAGTAGACGACGGTCACCTCGCCCAGCTTCTCGGTATACTCGGCGGTGCCTTCGTAGACGACGGTGTCGCCGGGGCCCGCGACCACGAAATCCTCGGGCCGCACGCCGAACTGGACCTGGGTGCCGCCGGACATGCCGGCCGAGCCGACCGGCACGGTGCCGGAGCCGCCCGCGGTGATGGTGATGCCGGTGCTCGCGTCACCCGGCTCGCTGATCGTGGCGGGGAAGAGGTTCATCTTGGGCGAGCCGATGAACTGCGCGACGAAGGTGTTTTCGGGCCGCTCGTAGAGCTCCAGCGGGGTTCCGAACTGGGCCACCGTGTGGGTCTTGTTGTTGAGGACCACGATGCGGGTGGCGAGCGTCATCGCCTCCACCTGGTCGTGGGTCACGTAGATCATCGTCGAGTCAGGCATGTTCTCCTTGAGCTGCGCGATCTCGATCCGGGTGTCGACGCGCAAGGCGGCGTCGAGGTTCGAGAGCGGCTCGTCGAAGAGGTAGACGTCCGGATCGCGCACGATGGAGCGGCCGATGGCCACCCGCTGCCGCTGGCCGCCGGACAGCGCCTTCGGCAGACGGTCGAGATACTGGTCGAGCTGCAGAATGCGGCCCGCATTGCGCACCCGCTTGTCGATCTCGCCCTTGTCCATCTTCGCGACCTTCAGTGCGAAGGCCATGTTGTCGTAGACCGTCATGTGCGGGTAGAGCGCGTAGGACTGGAAGACCATGGCGATGCCGCGCTTGGAGGGCGGCACGTCGTTCATCCGCTTTTCGTTGATGAAGAGATCGCCGCCGGTGATCGTCTCGAGCCCCGCGATCATGCGCAGGAGCGTGGACTTGCCGCACCCGGACGGGCCGACGAAGACGATGAGCTCGCCCCTCTCGATGTCGAGGTTGATGTCCTTGAGGACCTCAACGGTCCCGTAGGACTTCTTCACATCCTTCAGCAGCAGCGACGACATCTAGTTCTCCCCGTGTTGTGCGACGCCCGGCCTTATCGGTCTTCTTGGGCGAAGTAAGCTTGGTAGGGCGGCAGCGTGACGCCCTTGTCGTTGACCACCGCCTGGAAGGGCGCGGCCATGTCCTGCCGCCACGCGCCATCGGGCACACGGATCGGCTGGGCGGTGTTGGACAGGTTGAAGGCGCAGAAGACGCGCTCCCCATCCTGTTCGGTGCGGATGAAGGAGACGATGTCGGCCTCGGCCTGCACCATCTCGAACGTGCCTTTCACGAGCGCAGGATGCGCTTTGCGGAAGGCGATCATCTCGCGATAGAAGGCGAGCATCGAGCGGTCGTCGCAGTCCTGGATCGAGACGGCGTTGCCCAGATGCTCCATGGCGACGGGCAGCCAGGGCTTGCCGTCGGTGAAGCCGCCATTGGGCCCGTCGGGCGACCACGGGATCGGCGTGCGGCAGCCGTCGCGGCCCTTGAACTTCGGCCAGAAGCGGATGCCGTAGGGGTCCTGAAGCTCCTCGTAGCTCACATAGGCTTCGGTGAGGCCCAGCTCCTCGCCCTGGTAGAGGCAGACGGAGCCGCGGAGCGACAGGAGGAGGCCCGCATAGACCCGCTGCGCCGCCTCACCCAGATTCCAGCGGCTGGAATGGCGGACGACGTCGTGGTTGGAGAAGGCCCAGCAGGCCCAGCCCTCGCTCACGACCTCGGAGAACTTCTTGAGCACGGCGGAGACCCGGTTGCCCGAGGGCTGATCGGGGGCCAGGAACTCGAAGGCGTAGCACATGTGGACCTTGTCACCGCCCGAGGTGTACTCGGCCTGGATCTGCATCCCGATCTGCGCGTCGCCGACCTCACCGACGGAGGTGATCGCCGGATACTCCTCCATCAGCGCGCGGAAGCGCTTGAGAAACTCCAGGTTCTCCGGCTGGTTCTTGTCGTAGAGGTGTTCCTGCCAGTTGTAGGGGTTCACCGCGGGCGCGATGGAGTCGTTGCGCAGCTCGGGGGCGAGCGGTGGGTTGTCCCGCAGCTCCTTGTCCGCGAAGTAGAAGTTGATCGTGTCGAGGCGGAAGCCGTCGACGCCGCGGTCGAGCCAGAAGCGTGCTACGTCCAGAAGCGCGTCCTGCACATCCATGTTGTGCAGGTTGAGGTCCGGCTGCTCCTTGAGGAAGTTGTGCAGGAAGTACTGCTGCCGCTCCCCGTCCCACTCCCACGCGGAGCCGCCGAAGATCGACAGCCAGTTGTTGGGCGGTGTCCCGTCGGGCTTCGCATCGGCCCAGACGTACCAGTCGGATTTGGGATTGTCGCGGGACGACCGGCTCTCCTGAAACCAGACGTGCTGGTCGGAGGTGTGGGAGAGGACGAGGTCAATCATGACCTTCAGCCCCAGGTCGTGGGCACGCGAGATCAGCGCATCGAAGTCCCCCAGCGTGCCGAAGAGCGGATCGATGTCGCGGTAATCTGAGACGTCGTAGCCGAAATCGAGCATAGGCGAGCGGAAGAAGGGCGAGATCCAGATCGCGTCCACGCCGAGGCTCGCGATATGCGGCAGGCGGTGGATGATCCCCGAAAGGTCCCCCACCCCGTCGCCGTTCGAATCCTGGTAGGAGCGCGGATAGATCTGATAGATCACCGCGCCGCGCCACCAGTCCTTGTCCACTTCCTGCTGTCCCGCAGGTTTCACGGACATCGCCATGTTCATGTCTCAGCCACCCTTGACCGATCCGGCGAGGAGCCCTCGCACGAGATACCGTTGCATCGAAAAGAACACGATCAGCGGAATGATGATCGTGATGAAGGCGGAGGTCGTCAGGATCTCCCAATCGCCACCGCGCGAGCCCAGAAGCTCCACGAGGCGGCCCGTCAGCACCATCTGGTTGTCCGACGAGGTGAGGAAGACCTTGGCGACCAACAGGTCGTTCCAGGTCCACAGGAACTGGAAGATCGCGAAGCTCGCCAGAGCCGGGAAGCTCAGCGGCAGGATGATCTTCATGAAGATCTCGAAATCCGAGGCGCCGTCGACCTTGGCACTCTCGATCACCTCGCGCGGCAAGCCGACCATGTAGTTGCGCAAGAGGTAGATCGCGAGCGGCAGGCCGAAGCCCGTATGGGCGAGCCAGATCCCGGCATAGGTCTTGGCCGGCACGCCGAAGATCTGCCCGACGCCATTGTAGATCTCCAGAAGCGGTATCAGCGACATCTGTAGTGGCACGACGAGCAGGCCGACGACGGCCGCGATCAGGAGCGGCCTTCCCGGAAACTGCATCCAGGCGAGCGCGTAAGCCGCATACGCCGCGATCAGGATCGGGATGACGGTCGCCGGGATCGACACGGTGAGCGAGTTGAGGAAGCTCTGCGCCACGCCTTCGGACGTCATCACCCGATCGTAGTTCTCGGTCGAGAAGCTGGGCGGCACCGCGGAGGTGTAGAAGATCCGGTCGCCGCGACGGCCCTCCGGCTCCTCGGCATAGGTGATGGAGTAGGCGCCGTCGGCCTCGACCTGCATGACGCCGCCGCTGCGCAGCTCCGTCGTCTCGCCTGGTGTGAAGGCGGTGGGCTCCTGCGCGCGGACGCCCCAGGCGTTGAGCGAGCCCTCGGCGTCGCCGAAGACGTTGCCCTCGATCACCCACTGGCCGCCGCGCTGCTCCGCATCGTCCGGGGCCGCGGCGCGGGCGACGAGCGACTGCTCGGACGCGCTCAGCGCCGTCCACCAGCCGGAGGTCGAGATCGCGTCGCGATCGCGGAAGGAGGAGACGAGGATGCCGAAGGTCGGGATCGTCCAGAGCACCACCAGCAGGATGGCGGAGAGGTTGACGACCCAGACCAGGGCCGGGTTCTTGCCGACGCCACCCATCACGTATTCTCCTTCATCGCGTTGCGGATGTTCCACCACATGATCGGGACCACGAGGATCATGATGACGATCGCAATGGCGGAGCCGCGGCCGAAGTCGAGCTGGATGAAGGACTGGCGGTACATGTAGTTGGCCAGCACCTGCGTGCCCCACTCGCCGTTGGTCATAGCGAAGACGATGTCGAAGACCTTGAGCACGAGGATGGTGATCGTGGTCCAGACCACCGCGATGGTGCCCGCGATCTGCGGGATCTTGATCTTGAAGAAGATCTGCAGCGGCGAGGCGCCGTCGAGCACCGCAGCCTCCACCGTCTCCTCCGGAATGCCGCGCAGGGCGGCGGAGAGGATGACCATGGCAAAGCCGGTCTGGATCCAGATAAGGATGATCATCAGGAAGATGTCGTTCCAGAACGGGATGGTGATCCAGGCCTGCGGCGTGCCGCCGAGGCTGGTGACCATGGCGTTGAGGAGCCCGATCTGGTCGTCGCCCTCGCCCGAGTAGTCGTAGATGAAGCGCCAGATGACCGAGGCGCCGACGAAGCTGATCGCCATCGGCATGAAGATCAGCGATTTCGCGATGTTGCCCCACCAGATCCGGTCGGTGAGCCCGGCCGCGATCAGCCCGAAGAAGGTCGCTGCGGCAGGCACGATGATCAGCCACATCGCGTTGTTGAACAGGCTCTCGAGAAACTTCTCGTCCCCGATCATCCAGATGTAGTTGTCGAGGCCGACCCAGTTCTCGCCCCGCTCGTCGTAGAAGGAGAGGATCAGCGAGTTGAAGAGCGGATAGACGAGATAAAGGCCCAGGATCAGCATCGCGGGTGCGAGGAAGAGCCACGGGCGGATCGCGTTGGCCTTGCTGATGTTGCTCGCCGCATTCTCACCGCTGTCGGGGTAGATGCGGTCCAAGAGGGCGTTCGTGCCGTAGAAGTAGCCGGCGCAGGCCGCCACCCCGATCACCATCGTGACGATGGCGTAGACGATGACATCCATCGCGCGTCTTCCTCCCCAAACCGTGTTACGCAATGGCGCGTCTTGCGCGCGCCTTGGTCGGTGGAGCGGGCGCTAGGGCGCGCCCGGTCCGTTGTTGCAACTGTAACAGGTTACAGAACCTATTGCAGCGACTCCCAGGTTTCCTGGATCGAGCCCGCGACGCCTTCGGCATCCGCACCGCCCGCATAGTCGACCATGCCGGTCCAGAACGCGCCCGCGCCGATCGCGCCCGGCATCAGGTCGGAGCCGTCGAAGCGGAAGGTGGTCGCATCCTGGATGATCTGACCCTGCGCGCGCAGCGCGTCGGTGGCGTAGGCCTCCGGGTTGACGCCGGCATGGGCGGTCAGGAACGCGCCTTGCGCCATCCAGACCTCGTGCGCGATCGGCTGCTTGAGGAAGTCGACCAGCGCGCGGGTG
Organism: Pontivivens ytuae; assembly: GCF_015679265.1. Taxonomy (NCBI): domain Bacteria; kingdom Pseudomonadati; phylum Pseudomonadota; class Alphaproteobacteria; order Rhodobacterales; family Paracoccaceae; genus Pontivivens; species Pontivivens ytuae. The sequence continues at coordinate 2,330,614 of NZ_CP064942.1, read as the reverse complement.
CCGTCGCTGTCATTGGTGATGCCGACGACCGTGCCTGCACCCAGGACCGGTGCGCCCAGATCCTCGCTCTCATAGGCCGGGAAGTAGAAGAAGTCGGCGTCGAGGCCGAGCTCCGTCCCTTCCGGGAAGAAGGCGGGGATGAAGGACGCCTGGCGGTGCATGTAGCAGTCCGGCGGGAAGGAGAAGAGGCCCTGCGGGCTGTCGCGGAAGTCGGTCGTGGCGACTGCGCCCGCGCCACCGGCGACATAGTCGTCGTTGCGGGCGAAGTAGCCGAACTCCTCGATCGCGCGGATCACCTGCGGATCGTCGAACGGGATTTCGTTGGCCACCCACTGGTCGTAGACCGAGGGCTCCGCCGTGCGCAGCATCATGTCCTCGACCCAGTCGGTCGCGGGCCAGCCGGTCGCACCACCCGAACCGAGGCCGATGCACCACGGGGTGCCGCCATCCTCGACGATCTGGTCGGTGAGCGCCTTGAGCTCCTCCATCGTGGTGGGGATCTCGTAGCCCGCATCCTCGAAGTTCTCGGGCACGTACCAGACCAGCGACTTCAGATCGACGCGGAAGAAGATGCCGTAGAGGTCCTCGGTCCCGCCCACGTCGAAGGTGGCGAGATCGACCCAGGACTGGCCCGCGGCGTAGTTCTCGGCGATCCAGTCGCGGGTCTCGTCCTCCAGCGGCTCGACGAGGCCGCGCTCGGCCATGACGCGCAGGAGGCCCGGCTGCGGGAAGACGGCGAGGTTGGGGGCGGAGCCCGCCTCGGCGTCGATCACGATCTGCTGCTCGAAGCTGTCGGAGCCGGAATAGTCCACGACGGCGCCGGTGGCGGCCTCGAAATAGTCGAACACGGCGACGACGCTGTCACGCTCCGAGCTCAGCCACGGCCCGGCCACGGTGATCGTCTGGCCGGTGAGGTCGGGGGCGTTCGCCACATACTCCTCATAGGCGTCCCAGCTGAACCGGTCATCCTCGCCCGGCTCGAAGACGAGGTCCTGGGCCTGGGCCGCCGAGGCCGCGAGGGCGAAGAGTGCGACGCCTGCAAGCAGGTTGCGCTTCATGAAGTCTCTCCCGTGTTCTGCCGCACTGCAGGCGGCATTCCTGATATTCTCCGGCTCCGAAAGGCGGCCGCGTTGCTCGCGAAAACCAAACCGCTTTGAAGCCCCGGCACGATGCGAGGCCGCCCGAGCCCTGTCAAGCCTTGCCATCCTGCGCGCTTCCACGTTGCCTTGCCAGAGAGAATTTCGATACTGCAGGGATCAAATCGCTTTGATGAGGACCCCCGGAATGACCCTGAAAGAGCTGGCGGAAATGTTGAGCCTGTCGCCCACGACGGTGTCCCGCGCGCTCAATGGCTATCCGGAAGTGAATGCCGAGACCCGCGCCCGGATCGAGGCCGCGGCGCGCGAGCACGGCTACCAGCCCAACACGATGGCCCGGAAGCTCGCGACCGGGAAGGCGATGGCCGTTGGCCACGTGATTCCGCTGGGCGAACACCAGATGATCAACCCGATCTTCGCGGAGTTCATGACCGGCGCGTCGGAGGTCTACAGCAAGGTCGGTTATGAGACGATCCTGACCGTCGTGCCCGAAAAGGGGGAGGAGGACGCCTATCGCGACCTCGCCCGCCGGCATTCGGTGGACGGGGTGATCGTCCATGCGCCGCGCACCGGCGATCCGCGGATCAAGCTGCTGACGGAGCTCGGCCTGCCCTTCGTCCTGCACGGGCGGCCGGTGGGCGATGACGGGCCGAGCGTCTGCCTCGACATCAAGAACGCCCGCGCCTTCCGGCAGGCGACGCAGTTCCTCATCGATCTGGGCCACCGGCGCATCGCGCTGTTGAACGGGCTGGAGCAGATCAGCTTCGCGCTGCGCCGCCGCGCGGGCTACGAGCAGGCGATGGAGCGGGGGGGGATCGCCACCGACCCCTCCCTCAGCGCCCATCAGGAGATGACGGAGACCAACGGCTACAACACCACGATGGCGTGGATGCAGCGGGCGGAGCGGCCGACGGCGATCCTCACCTCCTCGATCATCTCGGCCATCGGGGTGAGCCGGGCGGTGCGCGATGCGGGGCTGGAGCTCGGCCACGACGTGTCGCTGATCACCCATGACGACGACCTCTCGTTCCTGCGCAACGAGGGCGATCCGCCGCGCTTTACCACCACCTTCTCCTCGATCTCTGCCGCCGGGCATCGCTGTGCGGAGATGGTGCTCGACCTGATCGCCGGCAAGCCGGTGGAGAGCGAGGTGTGGGACTGCCAGCTCGTAGAGGGCCGCTCCACCGGGCCGGCCCCGGCATGAGCGGGCTGGGTTTCGCGCGGGGCGATTTCCCCGAGGGCTTCGTCTTCGGCACCGCGACGTCGGCCTACCAGATCGAGGGCTCGTCCTTCGGTGGCTGTGGTCCGTCGCATTGGGACACCTTCGCCGCGACCGCCGGCAACGTGGTGCGGGCCGAGGACGGCGCCGTCGCCTGCGACCACTACCACCGGTGGGAGGCGGATCTCGACCTGATCCGCGATGCGGGCCTCGACGCCTACCGCTTCTCGATGAACTGGGCGCGGGTGATGCCGGACGGGGTGACGCCGAACGCGGAGGGGCTCGACTTCTACGACCGGCTGGTCGACGGGATGGTGGCGCGCGGCATCCGCCCCTTCGCCACGCTCTACCATTGGGACCTGCCTGCCGCGCTGGCGGACAAGGGCGGGTGGACGAACCGCGACGTGGCCGGGTGGTTCGCGGATTACACCGAGACGATCATGGGTCGGATCGGCGACCGGGTGGAGGCGACGGCGACGATCAACGAGCCGTGGTGCGTCGCCTGGCTCTCCCACTTCTGGGGGGCGCACGCGCCGGGCCTGCGGGACATCCGAGCGGCGGCCCGCGCGATGCACCACGTGCTGCTGGCCCATGGCCGGGCGGTGGAGGCGATGCGGGCGATGGGGCTCGGCAATCTGGGGATCGTCACCAATCTCGAAGGCTCCGACCCTGCCGATGACCGGCCGGAGACGCTGGCCGCCCACGCCTGCAACCACGCGATCTACAACGAGTGGTTCCTGTCCGGCGTCTTCCGCGGCGAATACCCGGCGGCGGCACTTGAGGGGCTGGAGCGGCATCTGCCGGAGGGCTGGCAGGACGATTTCCCGACAATCCAGGCCCCCGTCGAATGGCTCGGCATCAACTACTACACGCGCAAGCGGGTGGTGAATGTCGGCGGGCCGTGGCCGCAGATCGGCTATGTCGAGGGGCCGCTGGAAAAGACCGCCTTCGATTGGGAGATCGACCCGGACCGCCTGCGCCACTTCATCACCTGGGCAGCACGGGAGTTCTCCGGCGATCTGCCAATCCACGTGACCGAGAACGGCATGGCAGGCCACGACTACCTGCTCGACGGCGCCTGCCCCGACCCGCAGCGGGTGAAGTACCTGCGCGACCACTTCGCCGCCGCCAGACAGGCGATTGCCGAGGGCGCGCCGCTGGCCGGCTATTTCATCTGGTCGCTGATGGACAACTACGAGTGGGCCGCGGGCTACGAGAAGCGCTTCGGCATCGTCCACGTCGATTTCGAGACGCTGGAGCGGACGCCCAAGGCGAGCTGGCACGCGCTGAAGAACGCGCTGAGCTAGAAACTCCCGCCCGCTCACCGCACCGCGTTTCGCCGGTTAGGCCGGGCGCGCAGGTTGACGCCCCGTACGACGCCTCCCCGCATCACTCTCGTCCAATACGCCCGCCGGAGGCGGACGCGACGGCTATCGCAGGATCGGCGGCTTCGACGGGTCGCTGCCGGGGGCGGAGATCTCTCGGATCTCCACCGCAGGCTGCGGGATCTCGAAGCCGAGGCCGTGGCGGCGGATCGTCTCCGCCACCTTCGCGCCACGGTCGAAGAAGGCGATGTCGAGCGCGCCCGCGTCGAGCCCCGACAGCCGCAGCGCCTCGGCCATGGCGGTCGCGATCGCCTCCTGCGCCGGGGGCAGCGCGTCGAGCACCGCGAGCAGGTGGCCCTGCTGCCCGTCGCGATAGCTGACGCCGACGAGCCAGGCTTCAGCAGCCAGCCCCTCGAGGCCCGGCAGTTTCTCGTGGATCGCGGTCAGCAGCGCCTCGGGCAGACCCGCGGGCTTGCGGATGTCGCGGAGGGCGCTTTCGCGGACCTCGGTGAGGTCGGCGAGCTGGTCGGCGGCCCAGCGCAGCGCGTCGACCGGCAGGATCGTCTCGGACCCATGGCCTCCGAGATTGAGGGCAAGCCCCACGCCCTGCCCCGCCAGCAGGCCGACCAAACGGCGGCCGGAGAGGGCGGCGAAGGGCGTCATACCTTCCATGAAATCCGCCATCCGACCCTCGCGATCGAAGGCGAGCGCGACGCGGCCGTCCGACGTCTCCAGGATCACGGGGCGCACCGTGGCGCCCTTCGGCTCCTCCTCCAGCACGAGGAACAGCTCGGCATCGAGCAGCCGGTCCCAGAAGCGGGAGCGCAGGCTCTCGTCGGCGTCGGCGGCGAGGTGGGCGCGGTCGAGCGGGGTCTCTTCGGTCATGCCCGCGACATGTCAGCCGCGGGAGCCGAGCGCAAGGGACACCGCGTCGCGCAGGCGGGGCACGACCTCGGCCTCGAACCACGGGTTTCGCTTCAACCAGCCCGTGTTGCGCCACGAGGGATGCGGCAGCGCGAAGGTGCCGTCGGGGTGATCGCGCCAGGCGGCCACGATGTCGGTGACCTTGGCCTTGGTATCGAGGTGCCATTTCTGGGCGTAGCCGCCGATCAGCACGCGGACGCGGACCTGCGGCATCGCCTCCATCGCGTCGCCACGCCACGTCTTGGCGCAGACCGGCGGCGGCGGCAGGTCGGAGCCCTTGGCGTCGTAACCCGGAAAGCAGAAGGCCATGGGTGCGATGGCGAACTTCTCCCGGTCGTAGAACGCCTCCCGATCTACGCCGAGCCAGTCGCGCAGCCGGTCGCCGGACGGATCGTCGAAGGGCAGGCCGGAGGCGTGGACTCGCGCGCCGGGTGCCTGCCCCGCGATGAGCACCGGGGCGGTGTTGGAGAGCCAGACGACCGGTCTGGGTGCATGAGCCGTGTGGGTCGCGGCGAACCGGTCGGCGCAGATGCGGCAGGCGCGGATGCGGGTGATGAGGTCATCCATGCGTCCGGTGTGCGCGTCGGGCGGCGCGGGATCAAGTCCGGGGCGGTCACGGCTTCGCGCGGTATGGGTGGGGCTGGGGCGGTGGTAAGTAGGTGGAACCGTCCCGGACCTGATCCGGGACCGCTTTGTTTTGAGAGTGCCGCGCTGGGAAACTCTCCGACAGCGTCGAAAAGGATGGAGGCGCGGCCTGGGAACAGCCCCGAACACCATGCGGGGTAGAGACGTCGGTTGCACATTCGGTGTGAGCGGCCCCGGCTCGGGGGCCGGGGCGGTGGTGAACAGGCTCTCTAGTCCGCCAGCACCTCGGCGACGCGCTGGCGGAGGGCGGGGAGGAGCTCGGCGTCGAACCACGGGTTGCGCTTCAGCCAGGGGGTGTTGCGCCAGCTCGGATGCGGCAAGGGGACGACACCCGGCGCGTGGTCGCGCCAGTTGCGGACCGTTTCCGTCATCGGGCCGCGCCGCCCGAGGCGCTGGCGCTGGGCGACGGCGCCGATCACCAGCGTCAGGCGGACAGCAGGGAGGGCGGCGAGCACGCGCTCCTGCCACATCTCGGCGCAGATCGCGGGCGGGCGCAGGTCGTTGCCCTCCGCATCCTGCCCGGGAAAGCAGAAGCCCATGGGCACCACCGCCACGACGCCGGGCGCGAAGAACGTCTGCTGATCGAGGCCCATCCAGTCGCGCAGCCGCACGCCGGAGGGATCGCGGAAGGGCACGCCGCTCGCGTGGGCGCGGGCCCCCGGCGCCTGGCTCGCGATGACGATGCGGGCGGCGTGATGCAGGTGGACGATAGGGCGCGGTGCGTGACCTGTTGCCGTCTTGGCAAAGTGTGGCGCGCAATGACGGCACTCGACCAAAGCACTCTCGACGGGACGCAGATCAGATGGCATCAGTTGTAACATAGCGACCGGCTCGCCGATTGCGCCGATTGCGACGAGGGGACGCAGTTGCTAGAGCGTCCAGCCAACCGATCTGCGCAAAGGCCTCTCTATGTATCGCGTCTGGAACTATCTTCAGCAATATTCGTTGCTTCTCATCTTCGGTGCGATCACGGCGCTGATCTGGGCCAATCTCGACTACGAGAGTTACCATCACTTCGTTGAGTTTCCGCTGTGGGACCACGCGCCCATCGGCCACCTGCATGACGGGCACCGGACGCTGACGCTCCACTACCTGGTCAACGATGTGCTGATGGCGCTGTTCTTCGCCATCGCGGGCAAGGAGGTGTGGGAGGCCGTTGCGCTGAAGGACGGGTCCCTACGCGGGAAGAAGGCGCTGACGCCGCTCATCGCCACCTCGGGCGGCATGTTCGGGCCGATCGCGGTCTATCTGGGCCTCGCCCTGCTGATCGGATCGGATACCTTCGATAGCGTGGCGAACGGCTGGGCGATCCCCACGGCGACGGATATCGCGTTTTCCTACCTCGTCGGCCGCCTGATCTTCGGCGCGGGGCACCCGGCGGTGGGCTTCCTGCTGCTGCTCGCCATCGCGGACGATGCGGCGGGGCTGATCATCCTCGCGATCTTCTACCCTTCGGGCGACCTGGCGCCGGAATGGCTGCTGGTGTCCTTCGGTGCGGCAGCCACGGTGTTCCTGCTGTTCAACCACCTGCCGCGGCGGCTGGACCGGCACAAGCAGGACCGGCCGAACTCCACCATGGTGCGTAAGGCGCTGGGCGGCCTGCCCTACATCATCGCGGGCTGCATCTCCTGGTACGGGTTCATGCGGGCGGGGATCCACCCCGCGCTCGGCCTGCTGCCGATCGTGCCGACGATTCCGCATGCGGACCGGGCCTTCGGCATCTTCGCCGCGGCGGAAGCGCATCTGCATGATCTGCTGAACACGCTGGAGCATGCGCTGAAGGCGCCGGTGGAGATCATCCTGTTCTTCTTCGGCCTCGCGAATGCGGGCGTGCTCTTCAACGCGGTGGGCGACGCGACGTGGCTGGTGCTCGCCGGTCTGCTGGTCGGCAAGCCCTTCGGCATCTGGCTGATGGGCTACCTCGCGGCGCGGCCGATGAAGCTGGGCCTGCCGGAGGGCATGAAGACGTCCGACCTGTTCGTGCTGGGCTGCGTGGCGGCGATCGGGTTCACCGTCTCGCTCTTCATCGCGTCGGTGGCCTTCACGCCCGGTCAGGTGCAGGACGCGGCCAAGATGGGCGCGCTCCTCAGCTTCGGCGCAGTCATCATGGCCTTCGTCGCCGCCCGCGTCTTCCGGACGGAGAAGCAGCCGGGCTGAGTTAACGCGGTCTTAGCCTGCCGGTGCTAGCGCTCCGGCAGGGGGCCGCGTAGATAGCGACGGATGATCGAGTTTCGCAATGTCAGCAAGTCCTACTGGACGGGGGTGCGCCGCAAGGTGATCCTCGACCGGGCGACGTTCCGCGTCGACCTCGGGCAGTCGCTGGGGATCCTTGCGCCCAACGGGACAGGCAAGACGACGCTCATCAACATGATGGCGGGGCTCACCCGGCCCGACGAGGGGATCATCCGGCGCGAGAGCCGGATCTCCTTTCCCATGGGCTTCATGGGCGTCGTGGATGCGAAGCTCTCGGGGGCGGAGAACGCACGCTTCGCCGGGCACTTCTACGGCGTCGATCCCGACTATGTGGAGGCGTTCTGCCGCTGGATGTGCGACCTGGAGGAGTATTTCGAGCAGCCGGTCAGCACCTATTCCTCCGGCATGAAGGGGCGGCTGTCGCTCGCCCTCCTCCTGAGCCTCGATTTCGACATATACTTGGTGGATGAAGGCATGCCGACGATGGCGGATGCCGAGTTCGTGCGGAAGGCGGGGGAGGTGTTCCGGGAACGGCTGAAGCACGCGACGCTGGTCATGGTGTCTCACATGCCGCGGCAGCTTGAGGCCTATGCCGAGCGCGCCGCGGTCTTGCAGGATGGAAGGTTGCACTTCTTCGACACGCTCGAAGACGCTAAGCAGATGTATGACTACACCAGACGATAAGGCGGCGAACGACGCGCCCGGCAGCGTCGTCGATCAGGAGGAGGCGGAGCGCAAGGCGCGGCGAGCCCGACGGCGCGCGAAGCGCCTGCTCAACGAGGCCGAGACGTGGGAGGAGCACTCCGCCACCGACGGCCGCGTGCCGCCGCCCGACGGGCTGCGCCCCAAGCAACGCAAGGACGTCATGGCCGTGGTCAACCAGCAGGTCCGGCAGGAGGCCAGGCAGGGCGCGGCCGAAGCCAAGGACACCACCAACCTGCCCGCCGAGCGGGAGCAGCAGGGCGTCGCCCGGGTCGAGCCTGGCGGCCGCACCGGCGGGCGCGGCGGTGGCGGGCGGGGCGGCGACGACGATGGCGGCAAGACGCTCGACCCCCGCGATGCCGAGATCGAGGCGATCCAGCGCGAGCTGGTCCAGCGCCGGCGGCGCCGCTTCGTCCTGCTGTGGCTGCGCCTCGCCTTCTTCGTCGTGCTGCCGACCTTCCTGGTCGGCAACTACTACTACAACCACGCGACGCCCTTCTATTCGAGCGAGGCGGTCTTCCAGATCAAGCCGGCCAATGCCTCGATGATGGAGGCGTCGGGGGGCGGGCTGTTGTCCTCCTCCCCGCTCGGGCTGATCTCCGACAGCATCGCTGTGCAGGACTTCCTGACCTCGCGTGAGGCGATGCGGGTGCTGGATGCGGAGCTCGACCTGCTCGCCCACTACTCCGACCCGGACATCGACCCGATCCAGCGGCTGCCCGCGGATGCGAGCGAGAACGACGCCTTCGCGCTCTACAAGGATCGCGTGCTGGTCGGGTTCGACACGACCGAGGGCGTGATGCGGATGGAGGTGATCACCGCCGACCCGGCCATGTCCGCCTCCGTCGCCCGGCGTCTGATCGAGCTCGCCGAGGAGCGGGTCGACGAGATGTCGGACCGGAACGAGGGCGATGCGGTGGACTCCGCGCAGGAGGTGCTCACGGATGCGGAAGCGCAGCTCGACGAGGCCTATGACCGCGTGCTGGAGCTGCAGGAGCGGCGCGGCATCTTCTCCGCCGATGTGGAGGTGGGGCTCGTCCAGGGCCAGATCGCGGCGCTGACCAGCGCGCTGGAGGAACGGCGGCTGAGCCTTGCGGCGCTGCTCGACAACGCGCGCCCCAATCAGGCACAGGTCCGCGTCCTGAACGCGGAGATTGCGCGGCTGGAGCAGGCGATCGAGGAGCAGCGCGCCCTCGTCGTCAACAGCCAGCCCGACGCGCGCTCCCTCGCCCGGATCTCCGCCGAGCTGGAGCGGGCGCAGCAGGAGCTGGAGATCCGGCAGGTGATGGTGACGACCGCGGTCGAGAGCCTTGAGATTGCGCGGCGCGCGACGGCACAGCAGAACGCGTTCCTCGAGCGGGCGGTGAACCCGGTGCAACCGGTCGTGCCGAGCTACCCGCGCGCGTTCGAATACACGGTGCTCGCCTTCGTGATCTTCTTTGCCACCTACATGATGGTGAGCCTGACGATCTCGATCCTGCGCGAGCAGATGAGCTACGGAGAAGGACGTACATGAAAACCGTCGAGATCGGCGCCCTGAAGGTTGGCAACGACCAGCCGCTGACCCTGCTGTCCGGGCCCTGCCAGCTCGAAAGCCGAGACCACGCGCTGATGCTGGCCGAGCATCTGGCGAAGGTCTGTGCCGATGCCGGCGCGCAATACGTCTTCAAGGCGAGCTACGACAAGGCCAACCGCACCTCGCTGACCGGCAAACGCGGGCTGGGGATCGAGGAAGGGCTGCGCGTGCTGCAAGACGTGCGGTCCGAGATCGGGTGCCCCGTGATTACCGACGTGCATACCGAGGAGCAGTGCGCGGTGGCGGGCGAGGTCGTGGACATCCTGCAGATCCCCGCCTTCCTGTCGCGGCAGACGGACCTCTTGCTGGCCGCGGGGAAGACCGGCCGCGCGATCAACGTGAAGAAGGGGCAGTTCCTCGCACCGTGGGACATGCCGAACGTCGCCGCGAAGATCGCGAGCACGGGCAACGAGCGCATCCTGCTCTGCGAGCGCGGCACCTCCTTCGGCTACAACACGCTGGTGGCGGACATGCGAGGGCTGCCGCAGATGGCGCGCACGGGCTATCCGGTAGTGATGGACGCGACCCATTCGGTGCAGCAGCCGGGCGGGCAGGGCGGCTCCTCGGGCGGCCAGCGGGAGTTCGCACCGGTCATGGCGCGGTGCGCCGTGTCGCTGGGCGTCGCGGCGGTGTTCATCGAGAGCCACGAGGATCCGGACAAGGCGCCTTCGGACGGGCCGAACATGATCCCGCTCGATCGGATGGGAGCGTTGATGACCTCCCTCATGGCCTTCGACCGGCTGGCCAAGGAAGACCCGCTGCACGTCTGAAGCAGGCCCCTCCCGCCCGTCTCACCCGCCTTTGCAATGTAAAGCCCGGCTCGCCCGTTGGGCCCGGCGCCGCGCTTCCGCGCTGCGGGGCGCTTGAGTTTTGAATCGGGCGCGCCGTCTATGTGCTGTAGAAACGCACCGCATGTTGGGTGATCCAGACTGTCTAGCGAGCAATCTAGCTGCGGTTCGATCTGTCGGCCGGTTCGCTCTACGTGCGGTCTGCGCATTGCCACGGCGAGGCAGATCCGGAACGCGCATCCACTGAGAGTTGGACCCTCACACTGAACCGGGAGGACAATGGCCATCCTAACTTGGTGCGGGCCGCTCCGCATACTTGAGGGGTTCAAGCTCTGGGTTTTCGAGACCAGGCGCACTGCCTCCGCTCTTTTCCAACGGCACCTCCTAGTGCACCCACGTCGCCGCGCATCGGTGCGGCGCCCGGCCCAACAGGAGGAGATGCCGAAGGCGTCGACGACGGGCGGGAGGGGCTCGGTCAGATTGCCTGCGCGGCGGCCCAGCCGGAGGACCAGGCCCATTGGAAGTTGTAGCCGCCGAGCCAGCCGGTCACGTCCACGACCTCGCCGATGAAGTAGAGGCCCGGCACGGCCTTCACCGCCATCGTCCGACTGTCGAGCGCATCGGTGTCCACGCCGCCGAGGGTCACCTCCGCCGTGCGGTAGCCCTCGCTGCCCGCGGGGCGCAGGCGCCAATTTGAGAGCTGTTCGGCCAGCGGGCGCAGGGCCGCGTCGGACATGTCGGCGAGGTTGCCGCCGTAGCCCTCCCCCAACTGCTCGCCGAGGCGGCGGGGCAGAACCTGCGCCAGCGCCCCGCGCACGGACTGGCGGCCGGCCGATTGGCGCAAGTCGCGCAGGCGGGCGAAGGCATCCTCGCCGGGCATCAGGTCCACCGCGATCTCCTCCCCCTCGCGCCAGTAGGACGAGATCTGGAGGATCGAGGGGCCGGAGAGGCCGCGATGGGTGAAGAGCATGCCTTCGCGAAACTGCGTGTCGTTGCAGGAGACCTGCGCATCGACCGAGAGGCCCGAGAGCGCACCGATCCACGCCTTCTCCGCATCGGTGAAGGTGAGCGGGACGAGCGCGGGCCGGATCTCGGTCACCGGCACGCCGTATTGGCGCGCGACGTCGTAGCCGAAGCCCGTCGCGCCCATCTTCGGGATCGACTTGCCGCCGGTGGCGATCACCAGCGCGTCGGATGTCACCGACCGATCCTCGAAGCGGATGTCGAAAGGACCGTCGCCTGCAATCTCCCGCACCGGGGCGGACAGGGCGAGCTCAGCGCCGGCCTCGGTCGCTCCGCGCACCAGCATGTCAACGATCTGGGTGGAGCGGCCGTCGCAGAAGAGCTGGCCGAGGGTCTTTTCATGCCACGCGATGCCCTCGGCCTCGACCATCTCCAGGAAGTCGTACTGGGTGTAGCGGGCGAGGGCCGAGACGGCAAAGCGCGGGTTGGCGGAGAGGAAGTTCTCCGGGCTCGCATGGAGGTTGGTGAAGTTGCAGCGCCCGCCGCCGGAGATCCGGATCTTCTCCCCCGGGGCGCGGGCATGGTCCGCGATCAGGACCCTCCGACCGCGCCGGGCGGCGTTCAACGCGCAGAAGAGGCCGGCGGCGCCGGCCCCCAGGATGACGGCATCGTAGTGCAAGGCGGGCGCGGCGGATCCGGTCAGGCGGGCACGGCCCGGGCGGAGAAGAAGAGCGCGTGGCTGATCGTCGCGCGGATCTGCTCCTCGGTGAACGGCTTGGTGATCAGGAAGGCGGGCTCGGCCCGCTGGCCCGTCAGCAGCCGCTCAGGATAGGCGGTGATGAAGATGATCGGCTGGTCCGGGATGTCCGTCAGGATGTCCGCCGCCGCATCGGCGCCGCTGGAGCCGTCGGCGAGGTGCACGTCCATGAGCACGAGCTCGGGCTTCTCGCTCGCATACATGCTCACGGCCTCGGCACGGGTGCGCGGATTACCGATCACGGTATGGCCTAGGTCGCTGACGATCGCCTCGAGATCCATCGCGATCAGCGGCTCGTCCTCGACGATCATGACGCGGGAGGACATGCCGCCCTCGATCTCCTGCGCGCCGATGCGCACGAGTTCGGACGCCTCGTCCTCCGCGATGCCCATGATGTTGGCGACGCCGCCCATCGGGAACTGCTCCATCACGCGGAGGAGCAGTGCCTCGCGGGCGCGGGGCGTGAGCTTCGCAAGGCGGGCCTGCGCGATGCGCTCCCCCTCGCCGAGGGGGGCCGGGGTCTCACCCGGCTCGCCTTCGGCCGCGATCCAGATGCCGTGGAAGACCTTGAAGAGGCGTTCGGCGGCGGGCGCCTCCCCCTCCATCAACGAGAGGTCGCCGATGATGTTCTGGAGGGTGCGGGCCGCGAAATCGTCACCACGCTCCTGGGATCCGGTGAGCGCGCGGGCGTAGCGCCGCAGGTAGGGCAGGTGCATCTCGATCTCGCTGACGAGGGCGGCGCGATCCGGTGCTGTTCCCATTGGGTCCTCCTCGAAATTCCGTCCCGTATCGGACGGAACTTTCGCTGTCTGTGAACGCTTATGTATTCAGGTTTAGGAGCTTGACCATGGTTGGCGTGCAAACTTTGTCCAGAAAATCCGACGCGTTGGAAGACGCGCTAGGCGGCAAGATGCGCGTGGCCTTCGACACGTCGAAGAGCGATGAGAAGTTCTCCGACCTGCTTGCTCAACTTCGGGATGTAGCGAAGAAACCTGTCTCGCCCGAGACATCTTCGGAAAGCTGATCGAGAGTTTTTCTTTGCAGGCCGGGAACCTGTGGGGCGCGGGCGCGTTTCCGTGACTCGACCGGCGTGAGTCGGGCAGTGCCGCTGCCCGTCTCGGCCGCCACTTGAAAAGACGTACCGGGACCGCAGAGCTTCACCCGAGTGCGCGACGGCAGGCGAAGTGGCAACGACGGATGATCGGAAGATTTGCAGATCGTTTGAGAAACCTGTCGCTCGCCTGGCAGATCGTTCTTCTACTGTCCCTCGCACTGTTGCCCATCGGCGGCTTCGCGGTGTTCGAGGCGGTGCGTACCAGCGGGCGGAACGAGACGTTGCTGGCTGCGGAGCTGTTGCGCGTCGCAAACCGCGCGGCGGAGGTCGAGCGGCTGGAGATCGCCGAAGGGTTCGGGTCGGCCAAGGCGCTGGCCCGCAGTGCGGCGGTCGCGTCCGGCGACCGGGCGCAGTGCTCGGCGGAGCTGACGGACTTCATCAACGCATCCACCCGCTATGTCTTCGCCGGCTTTATCGAGGCAGACGGTTTCCTGCGCTGCTCCTCGGTCGGCGATGTCATTCGGGATTTCCGCGAGGACGAAGGTTTTCGCCTGCAGATCGAGAACCCCACCCGCACCGTGACGGTCGTTGAATCCGGTGCGGTCAGCCGGCAGGCGGTACTGATCGTCTCCCACCCCGTGATCGTCGACGGGGCGTGGCGCGGGACGCTCAGCCTCTCGGTCCCGCGCGACGTGGTCCGGCTGTTCGATGCGGTGGATGACAGCGTCGGCGAGCTTCAGGTCGCGCTGGTTGACGATAGCGGGCAGTTCCTCGCCCGCTCCGACTATGCGATCGAACAGTCGTGGTGGCTGCCCGTCGGTCTCGCCGACCGCGCGACGGAGCCCGAGACAGGTCCATATGTATTCCGGGAGAATGACACCCGCGGAACCTCCCGGCTCTATGCCTATGTGCCGATCGTGGAGGGGGAGCTGGCCGGCATCTTTTCCCTGCCCAACACGCCCGGCAATGCAACGGGGCTGGCGACTGTGGCGACGGCGATCGCGCTGCCGGTCTCGATCTGGATCCTGTGCATCATGCTCGCCTATTTCGCGATGCGGCGCCTCGTGGTGGACCCGGTGCGACGGATCAACCGCTCGATCCTTGCGTTCAAGGGCGGCAACCGGGGCTTTGCCATCCGCCCGCTGCCGCCGGCGCCGGGCGAGCTTGGTGACTTGGGCGAGAGCTTCACCGAGATGGCGCGCACCGTGAACGAAGGCGAGCGCGAGTTGTCGAACCTGGTGGAGGAGAAAACGGTTCTGCTGCTCGAGGTTTATCACCGGGTGAAGAACAACCTGCAGCTCATCATCTCGATCATGAATATCCAGCTCCGCTCCACGACGTCGGAGCGGGAGCGGGCGACGATCCTGCGGCTACGCGAGCGGATCATGGGCCTCGCGCTCGTGCATCAGCGGCTCTACGAGACGCCGAGCCTGACGGCGGTTCCGGCCGACGGTCTGGTGTCGGAGATCATCCAGAACCTCACCGAGGGGGGCGATGATGAGACCGGCCAAGCGGCGATCCTGACGGAGCTCGACAGCTTCCCGATGAACCCGGATCAGGCGGTGCCGTTCTCGCTGCTGGTGACGGAGGCGCTGCTGAACGCGCTGAAATACACCTGCCATCAGAAGGACGACGCGCGGATCACCGTGCAGCTTCGGCTGGAGGATGGAACGGTGCATCTGTTGGTGGAGAACACCATCGATCCCGACGTGATCGACAGCGACAGCCTGTCGAGCTCCGGGATCGGGCACCGTCTGATCGGAGCCTTCGTGCTGCAACTCGCCGGGCGGATCGAGCGGGAGCGGACGGAGAGCCTCTACCGCCTCGACCTGCGCTTCGATCACGTAACGCCCAGCGACGCGCCGGAGCGGATCGGCGCGCCGGGGCGTCAGGGATTGCGGCGGGTCAGTTGACCAGAAGCCGGGTGAGGGCGAGGCCCGCGACGGCGGAGCCAGCGGTCAGCACACCGCCCCACGCGGTATCCATCGACACCATCGTCCAGTCCCAGCCCTTCATCACCGACATGTTGGTGAACTCGTAGGTGCCGTAGGCGAGCAGGCCGATGATCGCCGCCTGCAGCGCCACCGATCCCATGGAGACGTCTGCCGCCATCGCCGGGCCGCTCACCAGGTAGACGATGCCCGCAACATAGGCCGCGTAGAACGCCGCCGCGACGCCCAGCAGGGGCTGGTCGCGCATCATGCCACCGATCCGCGCCTCGAACACATCGAGGACGACCAGCTTGAGCCACACGACGTCGACAATGAGAAACACCGCCAGCGTCAGGGCATAGAGGATCAGGTAATCGGTCACGGTCGGCTCCTTCGGTCGTCTCCCACGAATGCACGACCGGAGAGCTCCGCCGTGCGGTCAGGCCAGAACCGTGCGTTCGATGAACCACCACAGACCAACCAGTCCTATTACGACGGAGGCCGGGATGACGATCACCTGCCGGTACCAGGTCCTGTTCCGGAACCAGATCCCGACGGCGAGAAAGCAGATGGTGATGACGGCGAGCTGACCGAGCTCGACGCCCACATTGAAAGCGATGAGCGAGGCGACGAAGTGCTGCGTCGAAAGGCCGACCTCGCCCAGCACACCCGCAAAACCGAGGCCGTGCAGCAGTCCGAAGAGGAAGACCACGACCGGCCGCCAGGGCGTCATCCGGTTGGTCAGGACGTTCTCCACGCAGACATAGGTGATGGAGAGCGCGATCAGCGGCTCCACGATCGCGGCGGGTAGGGAGATCACGTCGAGCGTCGCAAGCGCGAGCGTCACAGTGTGCGCGAGGGTGAAGGCAGTAATCTGCCAGATCAGCGGCCCGGCGCGCGCCGCCAGCAGGAACAGCCCGACGACGAAGAGGATGTGGTCCCAGCCCTTCGGGATGATGTGCTCGAACCCGATGACGATGTAGCTGGACACGACGGAGGCGAGGCTCTGCGGCGCGGCGCCGGCGAGGTCGAACGGCTGGCTCGCGCTCATCGAGAGGAGAAATTCCTGGTGGATCGCCTCACCTGCCGCGTCGTCGATCCGAATGATGACCTCAACCTGCCCGTTCCAGATGAGCCGCCCCGTCTCTCCATCGGGCAGGACCCCGCTGAGGCTGACGACGCTCTGCCGCGGCAGCTCGAGGTTGTCCTCCCGCGGCACCGTGATGTTGTCGACCTCGAAGGACGCCACCACGCCGTCGACCTCCACCTGCGCGAGTTCGGTGAGGTCGAACCCGCTCTGGCGCACCAGCTGGACGAGCTGATCCGGCGGCATCGCGCGGTAGCCGTCGTAGATCGCGGCCTCCGGCGCCGTATCGGTATCGTCGTGATTGCCCCCGATCCCGGCGAGCTCCGCCTCGAGATTGACGTCGACGAAGAGCTGCGCACCGTCGCCGAGGGAGAGCGTGACGATCGCGGGGCGCAATTCGTGCCCCATCGCCGCCGCCGGAAGAAGAAACAGAACGAGGGCGAGCAACAGGCGCATGCGGTCGTCTCCAGTCAGGTGCGGGCGACGCTAGAGAAAACCGCGACGAGATTGAATTGAATTATCGATGACGACCCCGGATCGGTAACCAAGCGGTAAGGCGTAGCTGTCATGTCTCCCCTCTGAACGCCCTTGAGGAGGATCCACATGTCCGCACCCCACGAGTTCGTCATGCCCGGCCGCTCCGACGCCACGGCGGCCTTCGAACTGCTGGAAAAGCTGCGGGCGGACGCCGTCCGCTCGATCAATGCCTCAGGGGTGGAGGAGATGAGCACGCCGATGATCTCGGTCATCGTCGCGGGCGGCGAGGCGCTGCGCAAGAAGGGCGAGCAACTGCTGATCAAGAGCCCCTCGGACGGCTTCGTGAACGCCTTTTCCGACCTCGGTCTCTTCTCCGAAATGATGAAGCTGGAGTTCACGAAATGAAGCGCATTCTCGCCGTGGACGACACCCGCGCCATGCTCGGCATGCTCGTCGATTGTCTCGAGGATGCGGGCCACACGGTCTATGTCGCGAAGGACGGGGTCGAGGCGATGGAACAGCTCGACCGCCACCAGCCCGACATGGTCATCACCGATCTCAACATGCCGCGCATGAACGGGCTGGAGCTGATCGCCGCCGCGCGGGAGACGCCGCAGGGCCGGACGCTGCCGATGCTGCTGCTGACCACCGAAACCGCGCAAGAGCTGAAGGACGAGGCGCGCCGCATCCGCGCCACCGGCTGGCTCTGCAAACCCTTCGACCCCGACCAGATCCTCGGCCTGGTCGATCAGTTGGCATAGGCGCGCCATGGCGGGCGATGACGAGAAATACCGGGACCTGTTCTTTGCGGAGGCGGACGAGCTCGTCTCCGAACTGCAGGAGATGCTCGCGAAACTGCGGGGCGGCGCGCGGGACGACGAGGTGGTGCACGCGGCCTTCCGCGCCGTCCACTCGGTGAAAGGCGGGGCCGCGGCCTTCGGCCTCCACGAGTTGATCGAGTTCGCCCATCTCTTCGAAAGCGTGATGGATGCGTGTCGCAAGGATGCCGCGGCCTTGCAGGACAGGACGATCGACGTGCTGATCCGCGCGACGGACGTGATGCAGGACCTGCTCGAATGCGCGCAGAGCGGGCGTGCGCCCGCCGCCGAAGCCCGCCAAAGGGTCGAGGAGGATCTGCGCGCCTGCATCGATGCTCCGGCTCCGAAATCCGAACCAGCGCAGCCCGCACCAGAAGTGCAGGCAACCGATGCCACCGGCAAAGCCACGGAAATGGCGATAACATTCGCGCCTGCCGACGACTTCATCCTGTGCGGCCACGACCCGCTGCGCGTCGTCCGCGCGGCACGCAATATCGGGCTCAGTGATGTCAGCGTCGAGGGGACGGTCGCGTCCCTCGACGAGCTGGACCCGATGGTCTGCCCTTTCCGCTGGACGCTCACCTTCAAGGGCGCCGATCCGGCGACGCTGCGCGACTTCTTCGCGGTCTACGACCTCTCGGCCAAGGTGGACGGCCTGCCGCCGCCCCAGGTCGACCCCACGCCAAAGCCGAAGCTGCGCCCGTCCGATGGTGATGGGGAGCCGGCGGGCATGGGCCGCGGCACCGGCTTCGCCAAGTCCCTCCGCGTGGAACTGCCCCGCATCGACCGGCTGGTGAACCTCGTCGGAGAGGTCGTTATTCTGCAGGCAGCCCTTGCCCAGGACCTGCGCGGGATCGACGCGCAGGGCGGCACTACCGAAAGCCGAATCTCCCGCTCGCTGGAAACGCTCTCCCGTCAGGTGCGGGAGATGCAGGACAGCGTGATGGCGATCCGCGCGCAGCCCATCAAGTCGGTGTTCAGCCGGATGCCCCGCGTCGTCCGCGACCTCGCCGACATGCTGGGCCGAGAGGTGCGCCTCGACGTCTCAGGCGAGCAGACCGAGGTCGACACGACGGTGATCGAAGAGCTGGTCGAGCCGCTGACCCACATGCTGCGCAACGCCATGGACCACGGCATCGAAACGCCTGAGGATAGGGAGGCCGCGGGCAAGTCGCGCCAGGGCCACATCCACCTCGCCGCCGAACATCGAGGGGAGCGTGTCGTGATAACGGTCTCCGACGATGGCCGCGGCATCGACCGCTCCCGCGTTGCCGCGATTGCGCTCGAGCGAGGACTGATCGGTTCCACCGAGGGGCTGTCTCCGGACGACATCGACAACCTGATCTTCCTCCCCGGCTTCTCGACAGCCTCCAAGGTCTCCGAGGTGTCGGGCCGCGGCGTCGGGATGGACGTGGTGAAGCGCAAGATCCAGGCGTTGGGCGGCCGATGCAGCCTGCGCTCGACCCCCGGCCAGGGCACGGAAATCCAGATCACCCTGCCCCTGACCCTCGCCGTGCTCGACGGCATGGTTGTCGAGACGAGCGGCGAACAGTACGTGCTCCCCCTCTCCGTCGTGGTCGAAACTGTCCGCTTGTCGGAGCTCAAGGTCGAGGAACTGCCCGGCGGCGCACAGGTTATCGGACGCCGCGGCGAATACCTCGCACGCCACGACCTCTCGCACCTGCTGGGCCTGCCGCGGAGTGCGGAGCCCGACATGATCCTGATCATCGAGGCCGAGGACGAAGGTCGCATCGGGCTCGCCGTCGATGGCGTGATCGGCCAGCGGCAGGTGGTCCTCAAGAGCCTTGAGGCGAACTACCGCAGCATCGAGGGCGTCTCCGGCGCGACCATCCTCGGCGACGGCCGCGTCGCGCTGATCATCGACCCGACTGCGCTGCTGGCCCTCGAACGACGATCCGGAGCCGCCATCGCCAACACCGCCATGCCCGCTGCTCGACAGGAGACGATACATTGACCGTCGAACTGACCACCGCCCCGACGCCCAAGACACGCGCCGCCCCCGCGGATGAAGCGCACCGCCAGTTCGTCACGTTCGAGGTCGACGGCCGGTCCTACGGCGTCGATATCAGGCAGGTGCGCGAGATCCGGCAGTGGACCCGCACAACGCTTTTGCCGAACCAGCCGGCGCATACCCGCGGCGTGCTCAATCTGCGCGGCACCATCATTCCGGTGTTCGACCTTCGGGTGCGGCTCGGCGGCCCGGCGCTCGATCCCACGCCGACCAACGTCATCGTCATCGTGCAGCTCAACGACCAGATGATCGGGGTGGTCGTCGATGCGGTCTCCGACATCCTGCGCGTGGCCGATGACGAAGTGCTGGACATCCCGGGCGGCGCGGAAAGTGCAGCGTCCGAGGCGCTTCAGGGTCTGGTAACAGTGAAGGACGAACTGATCGGACTGCTCGACCTGTCCCTGATCTTCGGGCACGAGAGCGCGGAAAGCGTCGCAGGCTGACCGGGTTGGAAGGGGCGCGTGCACAACGGGAACCATCAAGCGGCGAACTGGCCCGCCTGACGGAACGCGTGTCTCATGAGCTTGGCATCGTATTGCGGCCCCACAAGCAGGCGACGGTTGCAGCGCGGCTGATGCGGCGAGGGGAGCTCCTCGGTCTCACGACGCTCAACGACTATCTGGAGCATCTGGAAAGTCCGGCGGGATCCGGCGAGCGCGGCAAGTTCATCGAGACCGTCACGACGAACATGACGTCGTTCTACCGCGAGCCGCACCATTTCGACCTCCTCGCGGACCATCTCCGGCAAGACCGCCTGCGCGACACCCCGCTCCGCCTCTGGTCGGCCGGGTCGGCCAATGGTGCGGAGGCCTGGAGCATGGGGCTGACCGCGCTCGATACCCTGCCGACGATCCGATCGACAGCGATGCGGCTCCTCGCGACGGACGTGGATCGCGCGCAAGTCGCGATGGTGGCTCGACCGAGCTATCCGCTCGGCCAGATCGGGCAGATCCCCGCCCACCTCCACCGGCATCTCGAACGGGATCACGCGATGTTCCGGCCCGGCGCGGCGTTGCGCGCCCTCGTCCGGCCGCGCTGTCTCAACCTCATGGATCCGTTCCCGTTCAAGGGCCCGTTCCAGGTGATCTTTTGCCGAAACACGCTGATGTATTTCTCACCCGCCACCAAGGAGGGCGTGCTCCACCGATTGATCGAGGTTCTGGACGACGGTGGCCTGCTGTGCCTCGGCCATTCGGAAGCGCTGATGACCGTCCCGCGCGCGCTCAAGGCCATCGGCACCACCGCATATCGGAAACGCGGATGAGCCTCGTCGATCCGGATCAGCTGTCCTCGGGGCCGCTTGCGGTTACCGATGTCGGACCGGGCGATGTCGCGGTGAACGGCGGGGCCGACACCGTTCTGACCACGCTGCTCGGATCCTGCGTCTCCGTCTGTCTGCTGGATCGCCCCCGTCGCATCGGCGGCCTCAACCACTTCCTGCTGCCGCGTCGCCATGATCCCTCCGACCACTCGGCACGGTATGGCGATACGGCGATGGCGCGCCTGATGGCGGAGATGACCCGCGCCGGAGCCGAAGAGAGCGACCTGATCGCCAAGATCTTCGGGGGCGCCGATATCCTCAAGCCGCCGCGGTCGGGCTCCATCGGTCAGGCCAACATCGCCTTTGCGCGGCAGATCCTGAACGAGTGGAACATCCCGATCCATGCGGAGGATACGGGGGGCACCCGCGCGCGGCGGATCTTCCTGGTGCCGCGGACCGGATCCGTCTCCGTCCATCTCATCCGGACGACTACCGACCCTCATGCCTCGGTACGGGGCGCTGCTGTAAGAGAGCGCCCGTCATGAACATAAAGCCGATCCGCATCGCCGTCGTAGATGACAGCCGCTTCATGCGCACGCTGATCACGGAAACACTGTCCACCCTGCCCGAGGTCGAGATCGTGGCTACCGCCGGAACCGCCGCGGAGGCGCGAGAGGTGATCCGAACTCACGCGCCCGACGTGATCACGCTCGATGTCGAGTTGCCGGACATGAACGGCATCGCATTGCTCGAGCGAATCATGGCCTTGCGGCCCACCGCGACCGTGATGGTGTCCGCCTTCACCGCGGCGGGCACGGATGCCACGCTCGCGGCCCTCGAACTCGGCGCGGTCGACGTGGTGGCGAAGCCGGACGGATCGTTCGGCCTCATGGGCTTCCGCGCGAAGTTGCGGGAGAAGGTGCTGGCGGCGGCAGCGGCACATGTGGGCTATCAACCGGTCCCTCGCGCGCACGCAACACACTACGGCTCGACAACTGGAACCCGCCCCGAGCTGATCGGCATCGCGTCATCGACTGGTGGTGTGGCGGCACTGAGCCGGATCCTCGAAGGGCTTGCCGAGGACACGCCGCCGATCGTGATCAGCCAGCACATGCCGGCGAACTTCGTGCTGCGCTTCGCCGAACGGATGCAGACCCGCTGTCGCCCCGATGTTGCCGTCGCGACCGACGGGGAACAGTTGGACGTCGGCATGATCCGGCTTGCCCCGGGCGACCTGCATGTCGTGCCAAAGATGAGACCGCACGGTCTGGTCAGCACCCTCAGCAACGCGCCGCCGCCCTGCGGACACCGGCCCTCCGGCGATGTCATGTTCGATGCGATGGCGGAACTGGATATGGTCCGGTGCGGCGTGATCCTCACCGGCATGGGCCGCGACGGCGCCAATGGTCTGTTGGCACTGCGGCGCTCTGGCGGTCTTTGCATCGCGCAAGACGAGGCTTCGGCCGTCGTGTTCGGAATGCCGCGTGTGGCCTGCGAAATCAACGCGGTTGACGAAGTGCTGTCGCTCGACGCCATCGCTGCACGCTTGTCCACCTTTTCTCAACCTTCTGGGCGCAAAGTCCGCATATCGAACTGAGGAGAATCCCATGCCGTCGCCTCGATCCCTGAAGATCCTGGTCGTGGACGATCAACAGTCCATGCGCGGTCTCGCGCGCCAATGTCTAGCACGCCTTGGCGTGCAGGAGGTCGCGCTGGCCGCGACCGGGGAGGCGGCGCTCGACATGATGGCGGAGACGCGCTTCGACATCGTCATTTCCGACCTCAACATGCCCGGGCTCAGCGGCGTGGACCTCGCCCGCCGGATCAAGGAGCATCCGGTCTTCGCCCGCATTCCGGTTTTTCTCGCCACGTCGGATGCCTACCGCGAGCAGGCGGAGGACGAGACGGTCGACCACTTCGTCGCGAAGCCGTTCTCGGTCGCCGACATGCGCGGCGCGCTGGAGGCGCATCTGGGCCCACTTGAATGAGGCATGATTTTACCAATTGATAAAAAAATGGCCGGTTGTAAGCTTTCCCTCAACAGGGAAGGAGCACAGCCATGCCGAACGGACCGCAGGTCTCCGGAATAGCCGCGAACCGCCTGAGCGCGGCGGAGTACGAACGCAACTTCGCGGACCTCTATCCGCCTCTCGACCGACACGAGGCACAGGTTGCGGCCGATCGCTGCTACTTCTGTCATGATGCGCCCTGCATCACGGCCTGTCCGACCGACATAGACATCCCGCTCTTCATCCGCCAGATCGCGACCGATACGCCGGAGGCCGCAGCCAAGACGATCTTCGAGCAGAACATCCTCGGCGGGATGTGCGCGCGGGTCTGCCCGACCGAGCAGCTTTGCGAGGAAGCCTGCGTGCGCGAGGCCGCCGAGGGCAAGCCGGTGCAGATCGGCCGGCTGCAACGCTTCGCCACCGACACGCTGATGGAGCGCGACGTTCACCCGTTCGAGCGGGCAGCGAAGACCGGCAAGCGCGTTGCAGTGGTTGGCGCCGGTCCGGCGGGGCTTTCCTGCGCTCACCGGCTGGCGCTGCACGGACACGACGTCACCATCTACGATGCGAAGCCGAAGCCCGGCGGTCTCAACGAATACGGCATCGCCGCCTACAAGACGCCCGACAGCTTCGCGCAGCGCGAGGTCGAATGGCTGATGAAGATCGGCGGGATCACGCTGGAGGCCGGGAAGGCTCTGGGCCGCGACATTGACCTCGACGGCCTCGCCACCGAGTACGACGCGGTGTTTTTGGGCATGGGTCTCTCGGGCGTCAATGCGTTGGGCACGGACGGAGCCGACAAGCAGAACGTGACCGACGCGGTGCGCTTCATCGACTACCTGCGGCAGACCGAGGACAAGTCGTCGGTTCCGGTCGGGCGCCGCGTCGTCGTGATCGGCGGCGGCATGACGGCGGTCGACGCCGCGGTCCAGTCCCGCCTGCTGGGTGCCGAGGACGTCACGATCGTCTACCGCCGCGGCCAGGATCGCATGAGCGCCAGCGGCAAAGAGCAGGATCATGCGACGCATGAGGGCGTCCGCATCATCTGCAACGCGCAACCCGTCGCGGTGCATGGGAACGGCGCGGCTCGCGAGGTCGAGTTCGAGTACACCACCGACAGTGGCGGGGGGCTCACCGGCACGGGCGAAACCTTCCGCCTCGCCGCGGATCAGGTGCTGGTGGCGATCGGGCAGGCGCTCGGCGACGTGCCGCTGGACCTTGATGGGCGTAAGATCGCGGTTAACGGAGCCGGTCGCACCTCGCGGGCCGGCGTCTGGGCCGGTGGTGACTGCGCGGCGGGCGGCGACGACCTGACCGTCACCGCAGTGGCCGAGGGTCGCGACGCGGCGGAAGACATCCACGCAGAACTGATGAAGGGAGCCTGATCATGGCCGATCTGTCGATCGATTTCGTGGGCATCAAGAGCCCGAATCCGTTCTGGCTGGCCTCCGCCCCGCCGACGGACAAGGAATACAACGTCCGCCGCGCCTTCGAGGCGGGATGGGGCGGTGTGGTCTGGAAGACGCTGGGCCTCGATCCGCACGTGGTGAACGTGAACGGGCCGCGCTACGGCGCGATCTGGGGCGCGGACCGGCGGCTGCTGGGCCTCAACAACATCGAGCTGATCACCGACCGGCCGCTCGAGGTGAACCTGCGCGAGATCAAGCAGGTCAAGCGCGACTACCCGGACCGCGCGATGGTCGTATCGCTCATGGTGCCGTGCGATGAGGAGAGCTGGAAAACGATACTGCCGCTGGTCGAGGAGACCGGCGCGGACGGGGTCGAGCTCAACTTCGGTTGCCCGCACGGGATGAGCGAGCGGGGCATGGGCTCCGCCGTCGGGCAGGTTCCGGAATACATCGAGATGGTCACCCGCTGGGTGAAGCAGAACACGCGCATGCCCTGCATCGTGAAGCTGACGCCGAACATCACCGACGTGCGCCGCCCGGCGGAGGCGGCGCATCGTGGCGGTGCGGATGCGGTGAGCCTGATCAACACGATCAACTCGATCACGTCGGTCGATCTGGACCTCTTCGCGCCGGAGCCGACGATCGACGGCAAGGGCGCACATGGCGGCTATTGCGGGCCGGCGGTGAAACCCATCGCGCTCAACATGGTGGCCGAGATCGCCCGCAATCCGGAGACGGCGGACCTGCCGATCTCGGGCATCGGCGGGATCACGACCTGGCGCGATGCGGCGGAGTTCATCGCGCTCGGCGCCGGTTCGGTACAGGTCTGCACGGCGGCCATGACCTATGGCTTCAAGATCGTGCAGGAGATGATCTCAGGCCTCGAGCAGTGGATGGACGAGAAGGGTCACGAGAGTATCGCAGCGGTGACCGGGCGCGCCGTGCCGAACTGCAGTGACTGGCAGAACCTCAACCTGAATTACGTTGCGAAAGCTCGGATCAACCAGGACTTGTGCATCAAGTGCGGGCGCTGCTACGCGGCCTGCGAAGACACCTCGCACCAGGCGATCTCGATGAGTGCGGATCGGACGTTCGAGGTGATCGATGCGGAATGCGTCGCCTGCAATCTGTGCGTGAATGTCTGCCCGGTCGAGCAGTGCATCACGATGGAGCCGATGGCCGCGGGCACGGTCGATCCGCGGACCGGGCGCACGGTCGAGGCCGAGCCTGCCGATTGGACGACGCATCCCAACAATCCGGCGCGGGTCGCGGCGGAGTAGAATAGGGCCACCGGAGGGGGGTCCTATGGCACGTCGCCCGGTCGGGGGGCCGGGCGGCGTGTTCCACTTGCCGCGTGGCCGACGTCAGCTTTCACCCACGTCGATCCGACCGCTGGACGTCGAGGTCAGGGTATCCCCCTCACCGGAGAGTCGTTCGGCCAGCGCCTCCCGCTCCGCCGCAACGGTCGGCGGGATCAGGAGCGACAGCGCTCCGGCCTCGGGCGCTTCGCTGATCCGCTCGATCATCGCGTTCAGGCTCCTCTCCCGTGCGACCTGTTCGGCCAGGCGCACGGCATCGCTTTCCGACAGCTCGGCCAGAGATTCGAGCAGCGAGCGCGCGGCCGCCTCGGTCAGCGGCGGACGCAGGGGCGCCGATTGAACGGCCGGCGTCTGGGAGGGCTGGCTAACCGGCGTGGCCGTCGTGCTGCCGCCCCCTTCTGCAGGAGCGGTTCCGCCGCCGCCCGTCGTACCGCCGGTCGAGCCCGTGCCGCCGGTGGATCCGGTGCCGCCCGTGCTGCCGTCATCGGGGGGAGTTGTGGTCCCGTCGCCATCCCCCGCAGGGGGCGAGCCCGAGCCGGACCCGTTGCCCAGGACATTGATCGGTAGCAGTGCCATTGACGCCTCCTCACTTGAAAGAGGGGCCTTCTGCCACCTGTTGAGTCGCTGTTCTCGCCGATTCCCCTGAACGAGGTGTTAACGCGGCAGCAGCCCGCGGAAGAACAGCATCTCGATCGCCGCGGCGGCATCGTGGAACCGCGCCTCGTCGTCGGAGCCGAGTACCGCGCGCACCTGCACGTCGAAATCGGCGTAGTGCTGCGTGATCGCCCAGATCGCGAAGATCAGGTGGTGCGGGTCCATCCGCGCCAGCCGCCCCTGGGCCATCCAGCGCCGCAGGATCGCGGATTTCTCATCCACCAGCTCGCGCAGCGGCCCCTGCAGCTCGTCGGCGATGCGGGGCGCGCCCTGAATGATCTCGTTGGCGAAGAGGCGGCTTTCGCGGGGATAGTCGCGCGCCGCCTCCAGCTTCCGCTGGATGTAGCCGCGGATCTCTCGGACCGGATCGCCGCCGCCGTCAAGCTCCCGCAACGGATCGAGCCAGGTGTCGAGCAGCCGCTCCAGCAGGTCACGGTGGATCGCATCCTTGCTCTCGAAATAGTAGAGCAGGTTGGGCTTGGAGAGCCCCGCCGCCTCCGCGATCTGGTCGAGGGTCGAGCCCCGAAAGCCGTGGCGGGAGAAAACGTCGAGCGCCGCCTCCCGGATCAGCTCACGCTTCTCGGCCTGGATGCGCGTCTCCTTGCGCGGAGCTCCATCTGCCATCTTCCCTCCCGACGCGGCGCTTGACTGGGTTAGGCGCTCTGATAGCGTTCTGACCAATTGGTCAAAAGACCATAGCCGCACCGCCGGACGGCGCAAAGCCGAAACCGCCGGGCCTGACAGGAGGGTCCCGATGTCCGACCGGACGACCGCCGTTCCGAACGATCTCAACGCGTTCTGGATGCCCTTCACCGCGAACCGCCAGTTCAAGAAGAACCCGCGCATGTTCGTCGCAGCGAAGGACATGCACTACACCACCGCCAACGGGCGGCAGGTGCTCGACGGCACCGCGGGGCTGTGGTGCTGCAACGCGGGCCACGCGCGGCCGAAGATCACGGAGGCTGTGTCGAAGCAGGTCGGCGAGCTCGACTACGCGCCCGCCTTCCAGATGGGCCACCCGAAGGCCTTCGAGCTCGCCAACCGCCTGATCGACATCGCGCCGGAGGGGATGGAGCACGTCTTCTACACCAATTCCGGGTCGGAGAGCGTGGAGACGGCGCTGAAGCTCGCGCTCGCCTATCACCGCGCACGGGGCGAGGGCTCGCGCACCCGGCTCATCGGGCGCGAGCGGGGCTATCACGGGGTGAACTTCGGCGGCATCTCGGTCGGCGGGATCGTGAAGAACCGCATGCATTTCGGCAGCCTGCTGACCGGCGTCGATCACCTGCCCCACACCCACGACCTGGAGCACAACGCCTTCACCCGCGGGCGGCCCACCTATGGCGCGCATCTGGCGGATGAGCTGGAGCGGATCTGCGCGCTGCACGATCCCTCCACCATCGCCGCGGTGATCGTGGAGCCGCTGGCGGGCTCCACCGGCGTGCTGATCCCGCCGATCGACTACCTCGCCCGGCTGCGCAAGATCTGCGACAAGCACGGGATCCTGCTGATTTTCGACGAGGTCATCACCGGCTTCGGCCGGCTCGGCAAACCCTTCGCCGCCCAGCGCTTCGACGTTCTGCCGGACATGATCACCACGGCCAAGGGCCTGACGAACGGCGTGATCCCGATGGGTGCGGTGCTGACCACCGGCGCGATCCATGACGCGTTCATGGACGGGCCGGAGAACATGATCGAGCTCTTCCACGGTTACACCTACTCAGGCAACCCGGTGGCGAGCGCCGCGGGCCTCGCCACGCTGGAGACCTACCGCGAGGAGGGCCTGCTGGAGCGCGCGGCCGAGATGGCGAGCTATTGGGAGGATGCGGCGCATTCGCTCAAGGGCCTGCCCCACGTCATCGACATCCGGAACCTCGGCCTGATCGCCGGCATCGAGCTGGAGCCGATCGAGGGCCACCCGACCAAGCGCGCGTTCGAGGCGTTCCTGCGCTGCTATGACAAGGGCGTCCTGATCCGCACCACGGGCGACATCATCGCCCTCTCCCCGCCGCTGATCATCGAGAAGCACCATATCGACGAGCTCTTCGGCACCCTCGCCGACGTGCTGAAGGACCTGCCATGACCGAGGCCCTCCCGCCCGTCGTCGACGCTACCGCGCCTTCGGCGCGACACCCCGCCTTCCACCTTGTCGAAATATCCCCGCCGGAGGCGCGCGCCGCCTCCCCGCGATCCCGCTGCGGAGCCAAGCCATGACCTACACCATCCGCAACGCGCTGAACGGCCAGCTTGTCGAGAGCGCGTCCGACCGCTCCCAGCCCGTCTTCAACCCCGCGACCGGGGAGGCGATCGGCACTCTCCCCCTTTCCACCACCGATGAGGTGGATGCCGCCGTCGCCTCGGCCAAGGCCGCCTTCCCAGCGTGGTCCCGCACGCCGCCGCTAAAGCGGGCCCGCGTGATGTTCCGTTTCCTCGAACTGCTCAACGCCAACACAGACAAGCTGGCGAAGGAGCTCTCCCGCGAGCACGGCAAGACCCATGACGACGCGCTCGGCGAGGTCGCCCGCGGCATTGAGGTGGTGGAGTTTGCCTGCGGTATCCCGCAGCTTCTCAAGGGCGAGTTCAGCCGCAACACCGGCCCCGGCATAGACAGCTACGGCGACCGACAGCCGCTGGGCGTCGTCGCGGGCATCACGCCCTTCAACTTCCCCGCCATGGTGCCGATGTGGATGTATCCCATCGCGATCGCCTGCGGGAACACCTTCGTCCTAAAGCCCTCCGAACGCGACCCGTCCGCGCCGATGTTCGCCTGGGAGTTGCTGAAGGAAGCCGGCCTGCCCGACGGCGTGATGAACATCGTGCACGGTGACAAGGGCGCCGTGGACCGGCTGCTCGACCATCCGGACGTGAAGGCGATCAGCTTCGTCGGCTCGACCCCGATCGCGGAATACGTCTATGCCCGCGGCACCGCGGCCGGCAAACGGGTGCAGGCGCTCGGCGGGGCCAAGAACCACATGATCGTCATGCCGGACGCCGACATGGACCAGGCGGCGGACGCGCTGATGGGCGCGGGCTTCGGCTCGGCCGGCGAGCGCTGCATGGCGATCTCGGTCGCCGTCCCAATCGGCGCGGAGACGGGTGAAAAGCTCGTCAGCGCCCTCAAGCCGAAGGTCGAGGCGCTGAAGGTCGGCCCTTCCACCGATCCGGATGCGGAGATGGGTCCGGTCATCACGGCGGAGGCGAAGGAGCGCATCTCCGGCCTCATCGACCGCGGGGTCGAGCAGGGTGCGGACCTGGTCGTCGATGGCCGCGGCTTCACCCTGCAGGGCTACGAGAACGGCTATTTCCTCGGCGGCACGCTCTTCGACAAGGTCGAGCCGGAGATGGACATCTACCGGACTGAGATCTTCGGCCCCGTGCTCTCCGTCCTTAGCCCGCAGACCTATGAGAGTGCGGTCGACCTCATCAACGCCCACGAATACGGCAATGGCACAGCCATATTTACCCGCGACGGGGACGCCGCGCGCGACTTCGCGGATCGGATCGAGGTCGGCATGGTCGGCGTCAACGTCCCGATCCCGGTGCCGGTCGCCTATCACTCGTTCGGCGGCTGGAAGCGCTCCGCCTTCGGCGACCACGCGATCTACGGACCCGAGGGCGTCCGCTTCTACACCCGCCTGAAGACCGTCACCACCCGCTGGCCCGACGGCATCGCCAAGGGTGCGACGTTCAGCTTCCCGAGTTGAGGACGACCGCCCCGGACCCGCTCCGGGGCCTTTTTCAGACGGTCCCGGCACTGCGGCCGGGACGGTTCCAGGAAGGAGACACGCCATGGCCGCCAACGCCCCCGGTGAAAACCTGAAGATCAACGGCGACCGGCTGTGGGACAGCCTGATGGAGATGGCAAAGATCGGCCCCGGCGTCGCGGGCGGCAACAACCGCCAGACCCTGACGGACGCCGACGGCGAGGGCCGCGCCCTCTTCCAGAAATGGTGTGAGAATGCGGGCTGCGAGATGGGGCTCGACCAGATCGGCAACATGTTCGCCCGGCGCGAGGGCACAGACCCAGATGCGCTCCCCGTCTATGTGGGCTCCCACCTGGATACGCAGCCGACCGGCGGAAAGTATGACGGCGTTCTCGGCGTCCTCGGCGGGCTGGAGATCATCCGCTCGATGAACGACCTCGGCATCAAGACCAAGCACCCTATCGTCGTCACCAACTGGACCAACGAGGAGGGCACCCGCTTCGCCCCCGCCATGCTTGCCTCCGGCGTCTTCGCGGGCATCCACACGCAGGACTGGGCGGAGGATCGGACGGATGCGGAGGGCAAGCGCTTCGGCGACGAGCTCGACCGGATCGGCTGGCGCGGTGAGGAAGAGGTCGGCGCCCGCAAGATGCACGCCTTCTTCGAACTCCATATCGAGCAAGGCCCGATCCTCGAGGCCGAGGACAAGGAGATCGGCGTCGTCACCCACGGCCAGGGGTTGAGCTGGACGCAGGTGACGGTGACGGGGAAGGACGCCCACACCGGCTCCACCCCCATGCCGATGCGCAAGAACGCGGGCCTCGGCATGGCACGCATCCTCGACCTGGTGGATGAAATCGCCTGGTCACACAAGCCGCACGCCGTGGGCGCAGCAGGCCATATCGACGTCCACCCTAACTCGCGGAACGTGATCCCGGGCAAGGTCGTCTTCACCGTCGACTTCCGCTCACCGGAGCTGAGCGTGATCGAGGATATGGAGAGCCGCCTGCGCGCCGGCGCAAAGGCGATCTGCGACGAGATGGGGCTGGAGGTCGAATTCGAGAAGGTCGGCGGCTTCGACCCCGTCGCCTTTGACGAGGGCTGCGTGGGTGCGGTGCGCGCGGCGGCTGAGCGGCTGGGCTACTCCCACCGCGACCTGATCTCGGGCGCGGGCCACGACGCCTGCTGGATCAACCGCGTGGCCCCCACGGCCATGGTCATGTGCCCCTGCGTGGACGGCCTGAGCCACAACGAAGCCGAGGAAATCTCGCCGGAGTGGGCCGAAAAGGGGGCCAACGTCCTGTTCCACGCCGTGGTGGAGACGGCGGAGGTGGTGGGGTGAAGAAAATACATGTCCGGTCTGGCACGGATGTGAAATCTAGCGATAGCTATCTCTGGATTAATAGCGATCGGATCAAAAAGCCTAAATACAACGTTGGCATTGATGCGGACGAGCTATCTCTATCTTGGAAGTACAGAAGCTCGGCTTCGGGCGGAGACTATGGCGAGTACGGCGTTACGCGTATCGGCGCCCTATCGCTACCGATCAGCGTACTAATCGAACTTTGTACTCAAGCTTTGCTCGAGAGCGGCTACAACCTCTCTGACAGCGAATTGAAACGGCTCCTACTAGCAATCTCGGAGTCCATACCGACCGAGGAGACAAACCCATGACCAAAGTCATCAAGGGCGGCACCGTCGTCACCGCGGATCGTCAGTTCACCGCAGATATCCTGATCGAGGGGGAGAAGATCGCGCAGATCGGGGAGAACCTGACCGGCGACGAGGTCATCGATGCCACGGGCGCCTATGTCATCCCCGGCGGGATCGACCCGCATACGCATCTGGAGATGCCCTTCATGGGCACCACCGCGGCCGAGACCTTCGAGAGCGGCACCTTCGCCGCCGCGGCCGGGGGCACCACGATGCTGGTGGACTTCTGCCTGCCGGGCGAGGACGGCTCGCTGCTCAACGCCATCGACGACTGGGACCGCAAGTCGAAGGACCAGATCTGCTGCGACATCTCCTATCACATGGCGATCACCGGCTGGAACGAGACCATCTTCGACGAGATGGAGGCCGTGGTGAAGGAGCGCGGCATCAACACCTTCAAGCACTTCATGGCCTACAAAGGCGCGCTGATGGTGGAGGACGACGAGATGTTCGCCTCCTTCAAGCGGTGCGCAGAACTCGGCGCCCTGCCCCTCGTCCATGCGGAGAACGGCGACATCGTGGCCGAGCTCCAGCAGAAATACCTCGCAGAAGGCATCACCGGCCCCGAGGGCCACGCCTATTCCCGCCCGCCGGAGGTCGAGGGCGAGGCCGCGAACCGCGCCATCATGATCGCGGATGCCGCGGGCACCCCGCTCTACATCGTCCATGTCTCCTGCGAGCAGGCGCACGAGGCGATCCGGCGCGCGCGGCAGAAGGGGATGCGGGTCTATGGCGAGCCACTGATCCAGCACCTGACCCTCGACGAGGGCGAGTATTTCAACAAGGACTGGCAGTACGCCGCGCGCCGGGTGATGAGCCCGCCCTTCCGCTCGAAGGACCACCAGGCCTCGCTCTGGGCCGGTCTCGCGGCGGGGTCCCTGCAGGTGGTGGCGACGGACCACGCCGCCTTCACCGACGAGCAGAAGCGGATGGGCCTCGACAACTTCACCACCATTCCCAACGGCACCGGCGGGCTGGAGGAGCGGATGGCGATGCTCTGGACCACGGGTGTCGAGACCGGGCGCCTGACGCCGGAGGAGTTCGTGGCCGTCACCTCCACCAACATCGCCAAGATCCTCAACATCTACCCGCTGAAGGGCGGGATCACGGTGGGCGGCGATGCGGACGTGGTGGTCTGGGATCCGAAGCTGAGCCGCACGGTCCACCAATCCACGCAGAAATCGATCATCGATTACAACGTGTTCGAGGGGATGGAGGTGACGGCCTCACCACGCTACACCCTGTCGCGCGGTGACGTGATCTGGGCCCACGGCCAGAACTCCCAACCGCAGCCGGGCCGCGGCAAGTTCGTCCGCCGCGCGCCCTTCGCATCCGCCAGCAAGGCCCTGTCGAAATGGAAGAGCCTCAATTCTCCGCGCAAGATCGAACGCAACCCGCTCAACATCCCGAGCGGCGTGTGAGCGGCTGAGACAGGCTTTCGACCGGCGCCGACCGCGATGATCGTGCTCCATATCGCTTTTGCGATCGGCCTCGCGCTCGCAACCTGGTTGATACGAGGACGCCGACGCGACGCTGCTCCGGCATCTGTGAACGGGCAGTTCATGGAGGTCGTGACATGGGGGCTCGTCGTCCTGCTCCTGGCCGAGCCAGCAACGAAGGCGGCACAAGTGCTCGTCACGGATGGTGGCGCGTTTGCTGCCTTCGTGGGACTGGAGTTTATGTTTGTACTCAAGCTCGCCATGCTCCTGTTCTCGCCTGTCACACTGCTGGTGTTCCTTGCGACCGGCTACGGACTTTGGCGGTTGATGGACCGTGTCATGACCGGGCAGATAACGGCAGCGCTTCGCGGAGCAGTGCCCATCGCGGCAGCATCGATCGCGATGGAGGGCGCCGGCGCCGCGCTCTCCGACAGTCGTATCCCCCTAGCACCGCCGTGGGGTATCGCGATCGCGTGTTTGGCGACCGGGATGCTTTCGCTGTACTGGTGGCGCCAGCAACGCCAGCTGGAGAATGCCGCTCCAGCGCACACCACAGAAAGGCCGCGAGAGGCCCCATGATCCAGAAAACGCCCTTCCGCGCCCCTCTCGGTACGAGAGCGTGATGCGGACCCGGATCATCGGGTTGATCTGCGGCGCTTTGCTCGCCGGCCTCGTCGCCTCCGCCTGGCTCGTCCTGAAGGACGGTGACGCCGGGGGCGCGATCGATGCGACACGTTTGCTCGGCCTCGCCGGGCTCTGGCTGACCATGAGCGGCGGGGCACTGGTCCTCGCCGTCCCCGTCGATATCCTGGCCCGCCGGGTCATCCCGGAGAGTCCGGCGCGCGCCGCGGCAACATGGGCGATCGTCGGCTTCGTCGGCGGTCTCTTCGGCGCGAGCGGAGGCCAGTTCAGCGTCGCCACCATCGCGATCGCGGTCGAGGTCTTCGCCCTGCCAGGCGGCCTGATCGGCCTCGCCGTCTGGTATATCGAGCGGTCACTCACCCGATCGCGACGGAGCGACTCCGTCTAGCCATGTCGTCGCCTGCCCCCGCTTCACCCGTCAGGATCCGGCCGCTCCGGGCCATTCTCGCCTACGTCCTGACCTGTCTGGCCGCGACGCACATCCTCACGTTCTGGATGATTGTGTTTGGTGTGGTCGACGCGCCCGATGCACCGGCGAGTTCCGTCAGACTCTTCGAAGCGCTGTTGTATTATTTAAGCTCAACCCTACTGTTCGGCCTTCTCGCCGCTATCTTCACATTCATACCCGCGCTCATCGTGCGGTTCATTCTGCTGGCGTTCGGCCTCACCAGCCGGTGGGCGGCCGCGATCGGTGGCCTTGCTGTCGGCTTTCTTGTTGCGGTCGTTGTAGGGGGCCTTGGT
Source organism: Pontivivens ytuae (assembly GCF_015679265.1). Lineage (NCBI taxonomy): Bacteria > Pseudomonadati > Pseudomonadota > Alphaproteobacteria > Rhodobacterales > Paracoccaceae > Pontivivens > Pontivivens ytuae. Next base: position 2,296,135 of record NZ_CP064942.1, on the reverse strand, counting down.
GCGGACAACCTGCGAGAGGTTTTCGAGGCCCTGACGGCCTCCGAGGGTCTAGTGATATCCTTCACCCTGACAGGGGTCTGCTGCGGGTTGATCTGGCATCTCGTCGAGTTCGGACGCCGCCGGAGCTGATGCGGGAGAAGCACCTGCGCCCAAGCTTTGGGCACAGCCGAGCACCATGGGCGGAAAGTGGGCGATCGGACTTGACCGAACGGTCAGGATTTGTGCCAATTCGGGTCAGACCAACGAAGGGACCTCACACGTGTCACCCACGTCCGTCGCCATGCCCGAACCGGCGCACGCAACCACCGCGCCCGATGCGGCCACCGCCCCCGCCGTGATCGAGGCGCGGGACCTGTCCCTGACTTTCGAGACCAATGACGGCCCGGTCCACGCCCTGCGCGACGTGAACCTGACGATCCGCAAGGGCGATTTCGTGAGCTTCATTGGCCCCTCGGGGTGCGGCAAGACCACCTTCCTGCGCGTCGCCGCCGACCTCGAACACCCGACCGGCGGCACCATCACCGTCAACGGCATGAGCCCCGAGGAGGCCCGCAAGTCACGCGCCTATGGCTACGTCTTCCAGGCCGCGGGCCTCTACCCCTGGCGGACCATCGGAGGCAATATCCGTCTGCCGCTGGAGATCATGGGCTACCCGAAGCCCGAACAGGCTGGGCGGGTACGCCGCACGCTGGAGCTCGTGGACCTCGCGGGCTTCGAGAACAAGTACCCCTGGCAACTCTCGGGCGGGATGCAGCAGCGCGCCTCCATCGCGCGCGCGCTCGCCTTCGATGCGGATATCCTGCTGATGGATGAGCCCTTCGGTGCGCTGGACGAGATCGTGCGGGACCATCTCAACGAACAACTCCTCGCACTATGGGCGCGCACGGAGAAGACCATCGCCTTCGTCACCCACTCGATCCCGGAGGCGGTCTACCTCTCCACCAAGATCGTGGTGATGAGCCCCCGCCCCGGCCGCGTGACCGACGTGATCGAGAGCCCGCTGCCGAAGGAGCGCCCGCTCGACATCCGCGACACCCCGGAGTTCATCGAGATCGCGCACCGCGTCCGTGAGGGGCTGCGCGCCGGGCACGTTGAGGACTAGGATGCTTTCATCTTTCCCCAAATACGCGATGGCGCTCCGCCCGCAGCCGGCGGGACGGGCGTATTTCTGGAAAGATGAAGGAGCGGGCGCGTGATGCGCAGCCTGATCCCGATCCTCACCATTCTCGCAGCGATCGTCGCGATCTGGTACGCGGGTGCGGTCGCCCTGAACGCCGACTGGGCGCGGCAGCAGGCGGAGCGGCAGGAGCGTGTGCTCACCTTCTCCGAGCTGGTCGCGGAGACCTGGAGCCAGGACCGCCCGCGCCTGCCTGCGCCGCATCAGGTGGCGGTGGAGCTGTGGGACACGACCGTGGAGCAGCGGATCACGTCGCGGCGCAGCCTGATCCATCACGGCTGGATCACCTTGTCGGTCACCTTGGCGGGCTTTGCCTTCGGTGCGGCGCTCGGCATCGCGCTGGCTATCGGCATCGTCTACAACCGAGCGATGGACATGAGCGTGATGCCGTGGGTCATCGCCTCGCAGACCATTCCGATCCTGGCGATCGCGCCGATGATCATCGTGGTGCTGAACTCCGTGGGGATGCAGGGCTTTATCCCCAAAGCGATCATCGCGACCTACCTGAGCTTCTTCCCCGTCACGGTCGGCATGGTGAAGGGGCTCAGGGCGCCGACGCAGATGCAACTCGACCAGATGAAGACGTGGAACGCGAGCGGGCTGCAGGGCTTCCTGCGGCTGCGGCTGCCGTCCTCGATGCCGTATCTCTTCACATCGCTGAAGATCGCCATCGCCGCGAGCCTCGTCGGCACCATCGTCGGTGAGCTGCCCACGGGCGCCGTGGCGGGGCTCGGCGCGCGTCTGCTTGCGGGCAGCTATTACGGGCAGACCGTGCAGATCTGGTCCGCGCTGTTCGCGGCAGCGGCGCTGGCCGCAGTCCTGATCCTGGCGGTCGGCGCGGTGGAGAAGTTCACGATGCGGCGCATGGGGTTCACGCGATGAGCGGCGGTCTCGTCCTCGCAGCACTTGTCGTCTGGGCAGGCGGCTGGTGGATGAATGCGCGGCTCGCGCGGATGCGGGCACGGCCGGGCCTCGGGCTCGCCGCACCGGTGGTCTTCGGCGTCACGGTGCTCCTGATGTGGGAGCTGGTCGTGCGCGGGCTCAACGTGCCCGGAGCGATCCTGCCACCACCCTCGGCCATCGGCAGCGCCTTCGTCGTGAATGGCGGGACGCTGTGGGAGGACTTCGTCCAGACGTTCCTGAAGGGCGCCCTGTCGGGCTATGCCATCGGTTGCGGGCTGGCGTTCCTCGTTGCATTGGCGGTGGATCGGTCGGGGTTCCTGAAGCGGGGCCTCCTGCCCATCGGCAACTTCGTGGCGGCCCTGCCGATCATCGGCATGGCGCCGATCTTCGTGATGTGGTTCGGCTTCGGCTGGCAGTCGAAGGCGGCGGTCGTCGCTGTCATGTGCTTCTTTCCCATGCTGGTGAACACGGTCCAGGGCCTCGCCGCAGCGGACCGGATGCAAGCGGACCTGATGCGGACCTACGCGGCCTCGCCGTGGCAGACGCTCGCGAAGCTCAAGCTGCCCGCCGCCGGACCCTTCATCTTCAACGGTCTGAAGATCTGCACGACGCTCGCCCTGATCGGCGCCATCGTGGCGGAGTTCTTCGGCTCGCCCACGCTCGGCATGGGCTTTCGCATCTCCACCCAGGTCGGGCGGCTCGCGCTCGATGTCGTCTGGGCGGTGATTCTGGTCGCGGCCCTCGCGGGCTCGGCCTTCTACGGGCTGGTAACGCTCCTGGAGAGAGCGGCCACCTTCTGGCACCCGTCGCAACGGGGACGTTGACGGGAAGCCTCCAACACGGAGAGAGACATGAAACTGCTGAAGACACTGGCCGCCGCGAGCTTGCTCGCCACTCCGGCGCTTGCCCAGGATGATGACGTCACGCTGCAGCTGCAATGGGTCACGCAGGCCCAGTTCGCGGGCTATTACGTGGCGCTGGAGAACGGCTACTACGAGGAAGAGGGCCTCGACGTGACCATCCAGCCCGGCGGGCCGGATATCGCGCCGCCGCAGGTGCTCGCAGGGGGCGGGGCCGACGTGATGCTCAACTGGATGCCGTCCGCACTCGCCGCGCGGGAGCGGGGCGTGCCGGTGGTCAACATCGCACAGCCCTTCAAGTCCTCGGGCCTCATGCTCACCTGCTGGGCCGACAGCGGCATCGAAAGCCCGGAGGATTTCCGCGGCAAGACGATCGGTGTCTGGTTCTTCGGAAACGAGTATCCGTTCCTGAGCTGGATGAGCCAGCTCGGCATTCCGACCGATGGCGGCGACGACGGCGTGACCGTGCTGCGCCAGGCCTTCAACGTCGACCCACTGCTGCAGCGGCAGGCCGACTGCATCTCCACCATGACCTACAACGAGTACGGTCAGGTTCTGGATGCCGGCGTGGGTGAGGACGAGCTCGTGACCTTCCTCTACGAGGAGCAGGGTGTCTCCACCCTGGAGGACGGCATCTACGTGCTGGAGGAGAACCTCGAGGATCCCGCCTTCGTCGACAAGATGGTCCGCTTCGTGCGCGCCTCGATGCGTGGCTGGAAGTGGGCGGAGGAGAACCCGACCGACGCGGCGATCATCGTGCTCGACAACGACGCGACAGGCGCGCAGACCGAGGCGCACCAGATCCGCATGATGGGCGAGATCGCGAAGCTGACCGCAGGGTCCGACGGCACGCTCGATCCGGCCGACTACCAGCGGACGGTGGACACGCTGCTCGCAGGCGGCTCAGACCCGGTCATCACGGCCGAGCCGGAGGGGGCCTGGACGCACGCGATCACCGATCTGGCGCTCCAGTAAGACAATGTGGTGCCGTCCCGCGCGGGGCGGCACCTTTCCACCTCAGTGGTGGGCGGAGACCGCGCGGGTCAGCTCCCCGGTCAACTCATGAGACACGGCGTGGCTGACATCGCCGAGGCTCAGCATCCCGACCATCCGCTTCTTGTCGTTGATGACCGGCAGCCGGCGCACACCCTTCGATTCCATCAGGTGAACCGCATCCTCGATCTGCTCCTCGGTGGTGCAGTAGACGATGCCCTCGTGCATGACGTCGCGGGCCGTCAGCTTCGCCGGATCGCGCCCGTTGCCGAACGCCTTCAGGCAGATATCGCGATCCGTCACCATGCCGACGAGGCGATCATCCTCGCCGATCGGAACGGAGCCGATATCCTCCTGCGCCATGAGCTTGCTGATTTCCGCAAGCGGCGTGTCCGGGGCGCACCACTGGACGCCCTCGTGCATCGCGTCTTTGACCTTCATCACATCCTCCCTCGGTAAGCCTACACAGGCACCCAGTATACACGAGGGCGGGCGGAGCGCGCCGTGACGGACGTCAAAACCGGGATCAGGCCGACGGCTTCACGCTCGCGGTGACATAGTTCACGCTCAGATCGGTCGAGGACAGACCCCAGTCCCATTTCACGAAGTCGAACTTGAAGCCGGTACGGTCCACCGGATCCAGCCCCGCGCCGCGAATGAGGTCGAAGAGCTCGTCGGGTGTGATGAACTTCGAATGCTCGTGGGTACCCTTGGGCAGCCAGCGCATCACGTATTCCGCGCCGATGATGGCGAAGAGGAAGCTCTTGGGGTTGCGGTTGAGCGTGGAGCAGACCATCAGCCCACCGGGTTTCAGCAGGTCCGCGCAGGACTTGAGGTAGAGCGCCGGGTCCTCCACATGCTCGACCACCTCCATGTTGAGCACGACGTCGAACTGCTCGCCATCGGCGGCAAGCGCCTCCGCGGTGGTGTGGCGGTAGTCGATGTCGAGGCCGGACTGCTCCGCGTGGATGCGCGCGACGGGGATGTTCCGCTCGGCCGCATCCGCGCCCACCACCTCGGCCCCAAGCCGCGCCATCGGCTCGCTGAGCAGCCCGCCGCCGCAGCCGATATCGAGCAGGCGCAGGCCGTCGAAGGGCTTGTCCGCCGCGAGGTCCCGCCCGAATTCCCCGGCGATCTGCCTGGTGATGTAGTCGAGCCGCGTGGGGTTCAGCATGTGGAGCGGCTTGAACTTTCCCTCCTCATCCCACCACTCCTCGGCCATCGCCTGGAACTTCGCGATTTCGCCGTCATTAACGGTGGTCTGCACGGTCATGCCGTTCTCCATGGATTCCATCTCGATTTGCATTAGGACATAGTGCCGAGATGCGCGAACACGGAAGCCGAAACGCCGCGCCCTATAGGCGCAGTTTGTACCCGCCTCGGGAACCCTCCGCACAGATGGTGTTGGAGGTACCAGGCGGTCATCGCCTTTATGTCGAGCAATCGGGCAAGAGCGACGGCATCCCGGTCGTCGTCCTGCATGGCGGGCCGGGGGGCGGATGCAGCCCGGCGATGCGGCGCTTCTTCGACCCCAACCACTATCGCGCGGTCCTGTTCGATCAGCGGGGCTGCGGCCGTTCGACACCGCATGCGAGCGTCGACAACAACACCACACATGACCTGATCGCGGATATCGAGCGCATCCGCACGCGCCTCGGCATCGACCGCTGGTATGTCTTCGGCGGTAGCTGGGGTGCCACGCTGGCGCTGCTCTACGCGCAGGCGCATCCGGAGCGGGTGCGCGGCCTCATCCTGCGCGGCGTCTTCCTGATGACCAAGGGCGAGCTCGACTGGTTCTACAATGGCGGCGCCGCCCGCTTCTGGCCCGAGGAGTGGGAGCGGTTCACCGGCCTCATCCCGCCGCGGGAGCGGGGCGACATGATCGGCGCCTACCGCAAGCGGCTCTTCGGCCCCGACAGGGCGGAGCAGGTCCGCTACGCCCGCGCCTGGGCCGCCTGGGAGTCGAACCTTGCGGCACTCGAGACGCACGGCCGGTCCTCGGGTGGCTCCGGCGAGTACGCCCGGGCCTTCAGCCGGATCGAGAACCATTATTTCAGCCACAACGGCTGGATCGACGAGGGGCAGATCCTGCGCGACGTCGCCCGCCTCACTGGCGTGCCCGGCTACATCGTGCAGGGCCGCTACGACATGATCTGTCCGCCTGCACGCGCGCACGAGCTCAACCGCGCCTGGCCCGACAGCGAGCTGCGGATGATCCGCACCGCCGGTCACGCCCTCTCCGAACCCGGCATCACCGCCGAACTCGTCGCGGTGATGGAAGAATTGAAGGATATCCAGCACACATCGGCGTGATCCCGCCCACCAACCTTTGGTATGATGAACCGAAGTTGATGTGCGTTTCCGCAGCGCTACGCCATACCCCACGGAACGGATCACTCCGTCCATGCGTTTCGGCGCGACATAGTAAACAGTTTGGGGAACCGGACATATGAAACTCAAGTCGAGCACCATCGGCGGCCTTGCGGTCGCGGCCATCCTGCTCAGTGCCTGCGCGCAGGCCCCGCTGGGCCAAGGCCCGAATGCAAACCGCAACCAGGGCGCCGTTCTCGGCGGTCTCGGCGGCGCGGCACTCGGCCAGGCCATCGGCGGCAACACCGAAGGCACGCTGATCGGTGCCGCCATCGGTGCAGGCGCGGGCGCGCTCATCGGCTCCGACCTCGACCGTCAGGAGGCCGAGCTGCGGCGCGACCTCGCAGGCTCCGGCGTCGACATCCAGAACACCGGCCAGGAACTGCTCGTCACGCTGCCCGAGAACATCACTTTCGCCACCGACAGCGCGACCGTGATGCCGTCGTTCCAGAACCAGCTCGCAGCACTTGCCAACAACCTGCGCCAGTTCCCGAACTCCCGCGTGTCGATCACGGGTCACACCGACTCGACCGGCTCGACCTCCTACAACCAGGGCCTGTCCGAGCGTCGGGCGAGCTCGGTTGCGAACGTGCTGATCCAGAACGGCGTGGCGTCCAACCGCCTGTTCGTCAGCGGCGCGGGCGAGACGCAGCCGGTGGCCTCCAACGACACCTCCTTCGGCCGTCAGCAGAACCGCCGGGTGGAGATCGTGATCACGCCGACCGGCTGATCGCGACTACGGACAACGGAAAAGGGCGCCTCGTCGGGGCGCCCTTTTTTATGAAGCGGCTGCGCGCTCCGTCTACCTTGTTCAGATATCCCGAGCGGGCAGCGCCCGGCGCTCAGACCGAGGTCTCGGCCTTGCCCCCATGCGCCGCGGACCATTCCAGCGGCGAGTTCAGGAACGCTTCGACCGCATCCAGCGTCGCGGCATCAAACGCTTCCTGCGCCCGCGCCTCGGCCAGCACGTCCCACCAGGTCGCGAGCCAGTGCAGCTCCAGCCCGTGGCCACGGAGCTTCTCCGGCGCATCTTTGAAGATGTCGTAGTAGAAGATCACCACCGCGTGGTCGCAGGACGCCCCGGCGGTGCGGATCGCATCGGCGAACTTCACCTTGGAGCCGCCGTCGGTCGTCAGATCCTCGACGAGAAGCACGCGCTGCCCCTCCTCGATCAACCCCTCGATCTGCGCGTCGCGGCCGAACCCCTTGGGCTTCTTGCGGACGTACTGCATCGGCAGACCAAGCCGCTCCGCGATCCAGGCGGAGAAGGGGATGCCCGCGGTCTCGCCACCCGCTACCGCATCGAACGCCTCGAACCCCACATCGCGGGTCAGCTTCGCACAGGCGAAGTCCATCAGCGCCGACCGCACGCGGGGAAAGGAGATCAGCCGGCGGCAGTCGATATAGACCGGTGCCGCGATGCCGGAGGTGAAGATGTAGGGTTCGTCCGCGCGGAAATTCACCGCCCCCACCTCCAGCAGCATCCGCGCGGTCAGCCGCGCCATTTCCTCGTCGGACGGGTAGGTGTTGGCGAACATCGGCATCGGCTCCCTGCGCGGTTTCGGCTCCCCTAGCATCGCAGGTGCAGCGCAGGCAACGGCGCGCCGCGATGCGTGCGCGAACACCATTCGCAGTTGCGCAATAAAAGATCTATAAACTTGTAGATCTCGCAACGTCATTTCGCTGCGCTTATTGATTGGAGCCCCCGTTCCTCTGCGTACTTTCCGGACAAAACACACCAACGGGAGGGAAACATGGGACTTTTCGACTGGTTCCGCCGGGATGCGGAGCCCGCGGTCGGCATGGCCGTCACACAGGGCTCGGGCATCGGCGCGACCGATGACATCCGGGAAGAGAGCACCGACATCTCCGGCCCGCTCGCCATCCTAAACGGCCTCACGGACTTCTCGATCGGCGCGGTGCAGGCCGCGTTCGACGCCTATTTCTGGACCCGCAACGCGACGGAGAAGACGCTCGATTTCCTCGGCATCATCGATCAGGACGAGAAATACGCCCGGTTCGAGGCCGTGGGCCAGACCCAGCAACAGGACACCATCACCCAGGACGAGTTGACCGGTGACGATATCGAGTTCCTCAAGGACAGCATCAGCGCCGCGCGCCATGGCTATCTCGACGAAAGCCAGCTCAAGCGGAAGGGTCTCGTCGACAAGGACGGTTACGTTCTCGACTCCAAGGCCATCTACCAGCTCAACCCCGGCGGCTGGGAGGACACCGAGCTCACCTGGGCCGAGCGCGAGTTCGACCTGATCCGGGTGCGGGAGAAGGAAGGCTTCGTCTTCGGTGAGGGACCCTACCAAGCCAATGTCGCACTCCTGAAGAACGTGGAGACCGGGGAGTACGCGATCAGCGTCGGCGGCACCAACAGCCTCGCGGACGTGAACACCGACATCTGGGGTCTCGTCTTCGCGGGCAACACGCTGGGGCACGGCCGCGCCGTCACCTCGATCATCGACGCGTTCTTTGCGGAGGACATTCCCGAGGGCGCCAGCGTCGACATCTTCGGCCACTCGCTGGGCGGCGGGGAGGCGCTGCTCCAATACCGCCAGACGCCCGAGCGCTTCGACGACGTGGTGGTGCTGCAGACGGTCGGCATCGGCGGGCAGGACGGGACCTACTACGACCACTTCGTCTTCGACGGGCAGGGCGACGAGAATATCATCGAGATCTTTGGCGACGACCCCGACAACGACTTCAACGACGCGGTGACCTATTGGGGCCATGTAGGCGCGGGCACCGTCTACGACCTGACGAAGGTCGGCGGTGATGGTGGGATCGAGCTGATCGACAGCCACCTGCTGGACGGCGTGTGGAACGCGCTGCCGCAGGAGGAGGACCAGATTCTGATTGCTTGAGTGGCGGGGTACGCGGCGATTGCAGCGCTCTTCGCGGAAAGGTCCCGGCTCTTCGGCCGGGACGGTTGTAAAGAGAACGACCGCCCCGGACTTGATCCGGGGCCTTTCCCAGTAGCCCCCGCCTCAGACCACCCGCCAGCGCACCTCGAAACCGGGATCGAACAGCGTCACCGGCCCAGCGCCCGTGTCGATCTTGCCCGGGAACGGCACTGTAGCGTCACCCTTTTCCAGCACGAGCTCGCCCGCGTTCAGGGATACGCCGTACCACGCGGCCCCGTTCAGCGAGACAAAGCCCTCCAGCCGGTCCAAAGCGCCCTCCTCCTCGAAGACGTGGGCGAGCAGGGGCATCGTGTTGGTGGCCGAGAACACGCCGGCGCAGCCGCACGCATTCTCCTTCGCGTCGTCGGAATGGGGAGCGCTGTCGGTGCCGAGGAACACCCGCGGATGGCCGGAGACTGCAGCGGCGCGCAGCGCCAGCCGGTGCTCCTCGCGCTTGGCCACCGGCAGGCAGTAGTAGTGCGGTCGGATGCCGCCCACCAGCATGTGGTTGCGATTGATGATCAGGTGGTGCGTCGTGATCGTGCAGGCGATCCCCTCGCCGCCCATCACGTAGTCCACCCCGTCCTTCGTCGTCACATGCTCCATCGTCACGCGCAGCTCCGGTAGGCGGCAGCGCAGCGGGTCGAGGACGGTCTCGATGAACACCGCTTCCCGGTCGAAGATGTCGACCTCGTGCGTCGTGACCTCGCCGTGCACGCAAAGCGTCAGGCCGATCTCGGCCATCCGCTCCAGCACCGGGATCACCTTGTCGAAGTCCCGCACGCCGGAGGCGGAGTTCGTGGTGGCCCCCGCCGGGTAGAGCTTCACGGCCCGGATGATGCCCGACCGGAACGCCTGCTCCACGTCGTCGGGATCCGTATCCTCGGTCAGGTAGAGCGTCATCTGCGGATCGAACGCGGCGCGCTCGGGCAACGCCGCGAGGATGCGCTCGCGATAAGCGGCCGCCTGCGCCCCCGTCACCACCGGCGGCACGAGGTTCGGCATGATAAGCGCCCGTGCGAAGTCCCGCGCGCTCTCGGGCGCCACGCCCTCCAGCATCGCGCCGTCGCGCAGGTGGAGGTGCCAGTCATCGGGGCGGCGCAGGGTCAGGCGCATGGTCGGTCTCCGCTCTCGGGGTCGCTGCGCAGTTAGCACCGCCACGCCATGCCGCGCAATCGGCCCCGGCGCTGCGACAAAAAAACAGCGGAGAAAATGAGGAACCACCGCCAGCGGCTCACGTTAGTACCCCGTTAACGCTTTGACGTATCAACTGGGAGTTCAAGATGCGCACCCTTATTGTGACTGCTGTCGCCTTTACTGCTTTCGCCGGCGCCGCTTCTGCCGAAAATCCTCAGAATGTCTACAGCTATACTGAGCGCGTGGAAAACCTCGCCCAGGCCTGCGCCGCCCTTCCGCGGGACCGCGAGCAGGAATCCTGCCTCAACAACTACAACCTCGTCGTGATCGATCCCGACATCGACAACGTGGGCCGCGATTACGGCCTGAACAACGACGTGAGCCGCCGCGCGGACTACGAAGACGACTGATCCGCGCCGCCACCGGCCTTTCGAACCGCCCGCTGCACCCCGCAGCGGGCGGTTTCGCTTGATGCAACATGACGTGCCGTGACGTCGGCCCTTTTCCGGGTGCGAGGTTGACCTTCGCGTCATATTCTCCGGCAAAACACTCCGGAGGTTGCCCATGTCGTCCTATCCGCACCTGCTCGCCCCGCTCGACCTCGGCTTCACCACGCTGAAGAACCGCGCGATCATGGGCTCGATGCATACCGGGCTGGAGGAGCTCGGCGACTACCACCGCATCGCCGCCTACTTCGCGGAGCGGGCCGAGGGCGGGGCCGCCCTGATGGTTACCGGCGGCATGGCCCCGAACGAGGAGGGCGGCGTGTTGCCGGGTGCCGCGGGCCTCTTTACCGATCAGGACATCGCCAACCACCGGATCGTGACGGACGCGGTTCATGCGAAGGACGGCAAGATCGCGATGCAGATCCTGCACGCGGGCCGCTACGCCTACTCCCCGAAATGCGTCGCACCCTCCCCCGTGAAGTCGCCGATCAGCCCGTTCCCGCCTGCCGAGCTCGACGAAGACGGGATCGAGAAGCAGATCGCCGACATCGTCACCGCCGCCGTCCGCGCGCAGGAGGCGGGCTATGACGGGGTCGAGGTCATGGGCTCCGAGGGATACTTCATCAACCAGTTCCTCGTCACCCACACCAACAAGCGCACCGACCGCTGGGGCGGCTCCTACGAGAACCGGATGCGCCTGCCGATCGAGATCGTGCGCCGCACGCGGGAGGCCGTGGGGACCGACTTCATCATCATCTACCGCCTGTCGATGATCGACCTCGTGCCGAACGGCTCGACCTGGGAGGAGGTCGTGCTCCTCGCCAAGGAGATCGAGAAGGCGGGGGCCACCATCATCAACACCGGCATCGGCTGGCACGAGGCGCGGGTGCCGACCATCGCGACCTCCGTGCCCCGCGGCGCCTTCACCTGGGTGACGAAGAAGCTGATGGGCGAGGTTTCGATCCCGCTCATCACCTCGAACCGGATCAACAATCCGCAGACCGCCGAGGACATCCTGGCCGATGGCTGCGCCGACATGGTGAGCATGGCGCGGCCCTGGCTCGCCGACGGGCATTTCATGCGGAAGACGGCCGAGGGGAAGGCCGAGCAGATCAACATCTGCATCGCGTGCAATCAGGCCTGCCTCGACCACACCTTCTCGATGAAGCTTACCTCCTGCCTCGTGAACCCGCGTGCCTGCCATGAAACGGTGCTGAACTACGAACCGGTGGCGGCCGCGAAGACCGTCGCCGTGGTCGGCGCGGGGCCTGCGGGCCTGTCCACCGCACTGGTGGCGGCGGAGCGAGGCCACAAGGTCACGCTCTTCGACAAGGACAGCGAGGTCGGCGGGCAGCTCAACATGGCAAAGAAGATCCCCGGCAAGGAGGAGTTCTGGCACATGGTCGACTACTTCCGCACCATGCTGGACGTGCATGGCGTGCAGCAGCGGCTGAACACCGAAGTCACCGCCGACATGCTGGGCGATTTCGACGAGGTGGTCATCGCCACCGGCGTGCTGCCACGGGATCCCGGGATCGCAGGGCAGGATGGCGCCAATGTGGTGAGCTATGTCGACGTGCTGCGCGGTGGCGCTGAGGTGGGCGAGAAGGTCGCCGTGATCGGCGCGGGTGGCATCGGCTTCGACATCTCCGAATATCTCGTGCACGAGGGCGAGAGCCCGACCGAGAACCTCGATGCCTGGCTCGCGGAATGGGGCGTTGGTGATCCCTCGAACGTCGCCGGTGGCCTGCGCCCCGAGGGTCCGCAGCCCGAGGCCCCGGCCCGCGCCGTCACCATGATGCAGCGCAAGGCCAAGAAGCCCGGCGCGGGCCTCGGCAAAACCACCGGCTGGATCCACCGCGCCTCCCTCAAGATGAAGGATGTGGAGATGCTGGCGGGTGTGAACTACGAACGCATCACGGACGCGGGCGTCGAGGTCTCCACCGGCGAAGCGCGGGAGAACCCCCGTCTGATCGAGGCCGACACCGTGGTCCTCTGCGCCGGTCAGGTGCCGCTGCGCGCCCTGGCCGACGACCTGGAGGCACAAGGCCGCTCGGTCCACGTCATCGGCGGCGCGGACGTCGCCGCCGAGCTCGATGCGAAGCGGGCGATCAAACAGGGGTCGGAGCTCGCTGCGCGATTATAGGGACGGGGGGCCATCTGCACCCCTTGGCCTCACGGCCAATTCCCCCCGAGGATATTTCTGGACAGATGAGGGTCAGTGCGTGACCTCCACGGCGAAGGCTCGCGCGTCAATGCCGGCGCCATAGAGGCGCAGGTCGTTGTGGTCGCCGTCTTCATAGGTGAGGAACCGCTTCGGCTGAGGCGCAGCGGCGAAAACCGCCTCGCCCATGTGGTAGGGCACCAGGCTGTCGGCCGTTCCGTGCTGGACGAGGAGCGGCATGTCGAGCGCACCGATCCGCTCGACGGTGGCGAAGCGGTTACGGGGGGCGAGCAGGCAGTAGGGCAGGCCGGGGACATGCGCCGATGGTACGTCGCAGAGCCGGGTGAAAGGTGTCTCGACGATCAGGCCCGCAGCCTCCACCTCCAGCGCCACAGCGGTCGCGATACCCGAGCCGAGGGACACGCCGTGGATCACGAGGCGCTCGGGCGGCACCGGGGCGCCCATGATTTCCTCCAGCGAGCGGGCAACGTGGAGGGCGTCGGAGATCAGCTGCTCTTCGGACGCGCTCTCCTGACGATAACGCAGGGTGACGAGGCCGAAGCCGTTCACCGTATACTCCTGCAGCAGCGGAGCCTGCCGGGCCGGGTTCCCCGTGTTGCCGATGAAGTAGAGGATCACCGGCAGGTCGCGGTCAGGCGGCCGGAACCAGACCTGCAGCCCGTCGAGGTCCCGAATGCGCACGCCCGGCCCGGCAACGCTCGCCGGGTAGTCGGCGGTGTCGAACGGGTAGAAGAGATCGCGCTGCGAGACCGTGAACCATCCGGCGGCGGCGAGCCAGATCACGGCAAGCGCGGCCAGCAGCCACTTCACCGTTTCACCGCGGTCACGAGGTACTCCACGTTGCCATCACCGCCGGTGATCGGACTTTTAGTGCGTACCTCGACCGTCCAGCCGGAGGCGGCGAGGAAGGCTTCGATGCGGGTCGCAGCGGCCTCACGGATCGCGGCGTCCTTCACGATGCCGCCTTTGCCCACATGAGCCGCGCCGACCTCAAACTGCGGTTTGATGAGCGCGATGAGGCGGGCGCGGGGCTTGGCGAGCGCAAGCGCCGGCGGCAGTGCCTTTTCCAGCGAGATGAAGCTGACATCGGTCACGATCCAGTCGAGGGGCGGGAGCAGGTCGAGGCCGAGATCCTTCGCATTCACCGCGTCCATGCGCACGACGCGCGGATCGGCCGCCACGTCCGGATGCAACTGATCACGCCCCACATCCACGGCGAAGACCCGCGCCGCGCCGCGCGCCAGCAGCACTTGCGTGAAGCCACCCGTCGAGGCGCCGAGATCGAGACAGTCACCCGCAGGCTCCAGCCCGAACGCATCCAGCGCGTGGACCAGCTTCAGCGCCGCGCGGCTGACCCAAGGGATCGGGTCCTCGGTCAGCGCAAGCGTCCCGCTCACCTTTGCTGACGCTTTGCGCACCACGACGCCGTCCACCGTCACCACGCCCGCCGCGATGAGCTGAGCCGCCCGCGCCCGGCTCGGCGCCAGCCCCTCGGCCACCAGCGCCTGGTCGAGCCTCACAGCCCCGGCTTGCCCGCCATGTGCGGGTTCGCCTCGACATAGGCCCGCTTGATGTCGTCGGAGGTGTCGCGGGAGCCGTCATGGCTCCACCCCGGCGGCTTCTGCACGTAGTTCCAGCGGTCGCGCCAGGTGATCCCGGGCTGGGTCACGTCGCGCCAGATGCCGGCATATTCGTGGAACGCCACCCGCAGCGGGTTGAAGGTGCCGAGGTTGTGCACGAGCCCGTAATCCGGTGTCTCCCCCTCCGGCACGAAGGTTCCGAACACGCGGTCCCAGATGATCAGCGTGCCCGCGTAGTTCGCATCGAGGTACTGCGCGTTCCGACCATGGTGCACCCGGTGGTGGGAGGGCGTGTTGAACACCGCCTCGAACCAGCGGGGCAGCTTGCCGATCGCCTCGGTATGGATCCAAAATTGGTAGACGAGGTTGATCCCCGCCACGAAAAACACCATCAGCGGGTGGAAGCCCAAGAGCACCAGCGGTGCCTGCAGCACCATCATCCCCGTCAGCTCCCCGGTCCAGGTCTGCCGCAGGGCGGTGGAGAGGTTGTAGTGCTGGCTCGAATGATGGTTCACGTGGCTCGCCCAGACCCATCGCGAGGTGTGCCCGATCCGGTGCACCCAGTAGTAGCGCAGGTCGTCGAGCAGGAAGCAGATCACCACGACATACCATGCGGTGCCGAGGTCGAAGAGCCGGAACTCCCACAGCCAGAAGAAGAGGTGCCAGGTGATGAAGCCCAGCAGGAGGCCCGAGGCGACGTTGCCTGCCCCCATCAGCAGGCTCGTCAGCGTGTCCCGCGTCTCGTAGCGGCCCGTGCCGCGGGCGCGGATCACCAGCACCTCGATCACCATCAGCACGATGAAGGCCGGAATGGCGAGCATGACGATGTCGGGAAAGGAGGGCGTGCTCTCCATGATCAGGCTCCTTCGGGGGCAAGCGTGTCGGGCCGAACCTCGGCGAACCGGGCGAGGCGGACGGTCCAGAGGGCAACCGAGGCGGCGTCGAGCGTGACGGTCAGGCTCGGCGTCTCGAACCGGTTCAGACGGATCGACAGGCCGCCGGGATGCAGGCGGATGTCGTGGATATCGCCCGCGGCCAGGCGGATGGAGACGGTATCGGCGCCGAAGACCCAGATCAGACCGGTCTCACCCTTCGCAAGCTCCACGATCGCCGCGCGTCCGTCCGAGGACAGGTCCACGCCACGCGGCGGGTCCTGCGGCCAGTCCTCCAGCCACGCATCGTGCACCTCGCCGCCATCGGCGAAGCTGCGCCGGGCGGAGCCGCCCGTGAAATGGACGAGCGCCACGATCCCGGCGATGCCGAGCACCACGAGCGCGATCAGAATGTCGAGGGGCATGGCGGCACCCTCCTCCCCGCTTTTTTCTCAAGTCTGCCGGGGCGGCGGCGGCTTGGGCAACCTTATCCTTACGTAAGGTCCGGTGACCCGGCGTGACGCTTGCGCGCATGCCCGGCGCCCGCCACGCTTCGCGGCAAAACGGGAGGATCGCATGAACCCTTACGAGATGATCCGCGCCCATATGGGCCAGACCATCCCCTTCGCGCGCCATACCGGCGTCGAGATCACGGAGATCGCGGACGGCACCGCCACCGCCGTTCTGCCGTCTTCGAAGGAGACGCAGAACCATATCGGAACGCCGCACGCCGGCGCCGTCTTCACCCTGGGGGAGACGGCAAGTGGGGCGGCCATGGCCGGTGCACTGGCCCCCGTGATCCTGGAGGCGCGGCCCGTCGCGGCGGATGCGAAGATCACCTACCTCGCCATCGCCAAGGGCGCGCTGACCGCGACGGCGAAGACATCGATCCCGGGCAGCGAGGCGCTTGCCACGCTCAAGGCCGAGGGCCGCGTGAAGTTCGACGTGCACGTCACCGTGACGGACGAGGACGGCACGACGGTCAACGAGATGACCGTCGCCTGGCACGTGAAGACCGGCTGAGGCTCAGCCGAACACCACCTCCTGCAGCGCGCGGGCGAGCTCATGCGCGTCATAGGGCTTCTGGATGATCGGCGCGCCCTCCACCTGCTTCACGAGGTCGGGCATGTCGCCATAGCCGGTAGCGAAGATCACCGGCGTGTTCCGTCCGCGCAGCAGGTTCGCCGTCGGCACGCTGGTCTGGTCGCCCAAGTTGAAGTCGAGCACCGCGAAATCGAAGCTCTCGGCCTTGATCATCGCAGCCGCCTCCTCGTTGGTGGCGACGATGCGCACGTCTTCGACCCCGAGTTCGTAGAGCAGCTCCTCCGCGTCGAGGGCGATGATCATGTTGTCTTCCAGCACGAGGGCCTTGCCCGACAGGCGCATCTCCCGCACCGGAGCCTGCGGCGCGACCGGCGTCGGCGCCGCCTCCTCCTCGCTCACCTCGACGGTGGCGAGGTGCCTTTCGGGCACGTGGAGCCGGACCTGCACGCCGCCCGGGTCGAAGAGCAGTTCGGCCGTGCCGCGCAACTCGTGCACCACCGCGCGTTCGATCACGGTGCTGCCGAAGCCGCGGCGCAGGGGCTCGGCCACCGCAGGGCCGCCGATTTCGACCCACTCAAGGTCGATGCCGCCCTCCTCGCCCTGCTTGATCGAGATCAGCACACGGCCGTTCCGGCTCGACAGCGCACCGTACTTCGTAGCGTTCGTGACCAGCTCATGCAGCACCAGCGCCATGGTGGAATAGGCATCGGCCTCGAGCTTTGCATCCGTGCCGCTGATGATGATCCGGTCGAACGCGTCGGTCGAGAATGCCTCGGCCTCCGCCTGCAGAAGCTTGCGCAGCGAGGCCGGCTCCCAGCTCTTGCGGTTGACCTGATCGTGGGCGCGGGCCAGCGCATGGATCCGCCCGCCGAGCACCGCGGTGAATTCAGAGACGTCGCGCTCGCCATCCGCGCTCTGCGAGACGAGGCCGCTGATGAGGTTGAGGATGTTGCGCACCCGGTGGTTGAGCTCGCCGATCAGCAGGTCCTGCCGCTCCTGCAACCGCTCCTGCACCTCGCGCGACGCGTCGGAGATCCGAAGGATCGTCTCCACGATCGTTTCGCGCAGCGTGTCGGCGATGCGCTGCTCACTCTCGGTCCAGGGAGAGCAGCGGCCGCGCACCTCCTCGGTCCAGGCGGCGAAGCTTTCCCGCGGCATCAGACGGGTGCCGTTGGGGCCGACCTCGACCGGTTTTTCGGGGTTGCCGGCCCAGCGCACGCTCTGCGCCTCCTCCTTGCGGAAGAAAACGACGTAGTCGTTGGGGCTGCGCCGCACGGGCAGGGCGATGGCGCCAGCCACGCGGTCCACATAGGCAGCACCGTCCGGATAGGCCTCCGCCAGGCTGTCCGCCACAAAGGACCTGCGCTGCGGCTGTTCGTCGAGGAAATCGGCGAGCGCATCGAACTCCTCCTGCGCCAGTCCGTTGCCATAGCTGGCAAATGTCCCGTCGATCCGGCACGCCGCCCCGTCAAAGGGCAGCAAGGTGCGAACCGCCTCCGAGATCCGCTCGAACTGCCCCGCGATGTCGGAGGCGTCCATGAACTCGCCCATGATCTGGTCATGCAGGATGCGGACGCGCGCCGCCTCGTCCCGCTCGGCCCGGCTCTCCGTCTGTTCGAGGAGCAGCGAGAAGACCTGCCCGAACATCTCGGCCGCGCTGCGCACGTCGTAGGACAGCGTCTTCGCGGTCATGTGATGGCAGGCAAACAGGCCCCAGAGCCGCCCGTTGCGCAGGATCGACACCGACATGGACGCGCCGACCCCCATGTTGCTCAGGTACTCCAGATGGATCGGCGATACCGCGCGCAGGCCCGACAGCGACATGTCGAGGGGCTCGGCCGCAGCCTCCGCCGTCGCGCGGACCGGGATCGTCTCCCCCTTCACATCCGCGATGATCCGCAGCAGCGAGCGGGTATAGAGCGCGCGCGCCTGCTTCGGGATGTCGGAGGCCGGGTAGCGGAGGCCGAGATAGGGCTCCAGATCCTGGCGGCGCGACTCGCTGATGACCTCGCCGCTGTCGTCGGCGGCGAACCGGTAGACCATGACGCGGTCAAAGCCGGTCAGCGCCCGCATCTGCCGCCCCGCCTGCTCGCAGAGCGTGTGGGTGTCCTCGCAGCGCTTCAGCCGTTCGACCATGGAGCGAACGAGCCCCGCCTGGTCGAGGTAGCGCCGCTGGTCGTGCGGCTCGAGCTCCAGAATGATGGTGCGGCCGGCCATGTGCATGCCGATGTCGAACGTCTCCCCACCCTCGGTCAACTCAACGCCGTACAGGCGCTCGGTCATGTCCGGCGTCGCGATGGTCTGCATCCGGCCGCGCAGGTCGTGGATCGCGTCGGAGCGGGCGAACTGGCGAAGCGGCCGTCCGATCAGCTCATCGACCGAGGGCAGGCCGAGCACCTCCGCCGCATTCTCGGAGACGTGGCTGACGATCCAGTCGGGGTCGAGCGCGATGAGGCAGCCGAAGGGCTGGATGCGGCCGGGGATGTGGATCTGCTCGCGGTCGCAACTGGTCAGGTCGACCTCGCCGAACGGCTCCATCTTGGGCTGAGGATCAGGCATGTTCCGGCACCTCCTCCAGCACGGCGGCCAAGGCCCGCTCATAGAGCGCGAAGGTCGCCTCGGCCCCTTCTACGATCGCGTCGGCATTTTCGGTCACGGCTTCGGACGCGGCAAGCCAGGCGCGCCATGCGTCGAGTGCGCGACGGTCCGCAAGATAGCGGGTCGCCGCGCGCACGGTCTTGTCCCCGGACTCCGCCACGCGACGCGCCAGCACCTGTGCGCCGAGCCGCGAACCGGCCACCACGTAGTAGGCCCCCATGGGATGCAGGCCCACGGGCGCATCGAGCCGTGGGGCAGGCGCCGCCCCGATCGTCGCCATGTCGAGCGTGAGAAGCGGACGCAGCCGCGAAAGCGACGGGAGCTCCGTAAGGCGCGCGCAGGTCGGCGCAATCGCGTCGAGCGCCCCCGCCTGTGCGCGCAGAAACGCGCGATATCCGCTCCGGCTCGTCAAATCGAGCGCGCTCACTGCTCCGTCCACGCGATCGTGAGTTGATGCGGTATGGTGCTTCAGCAACGTTCGGAGCGTCTGTAATATCACGAGAAAAGTCCCAATTAAAAATTCCTGAAGGTCATATGCATGGAATCAATGAACGGTAACGTAAGCTCCGGAAATGCGACATAAATTCCTTTAATTGATCCTAATTTCGGACTTCCTGATTAACCGTACGCACACTACGAAAGCATCTACTGCAACTCCGTTGACGCGGCCGCAACCATAGGTTCAGTTGCGACAACCACAGAGCGAGTTCTCATGCTGATTCCCATATTGTCCCTCGGCAACTTCGCCATCGGCATGGGCGTATTCGTCGCAATCGGCCTCATCGGACCACTTTCCGACGCTTTTTCGCTCGACGACGGGACCGCGGGACTGATCCTCACGATCTACGCGGTCAGCTACGCGATCGGCTCGCCGCTGCTCGTCGCGCTGACCGGCCACCTCGCACGCCGGACCGTGATGATAACAGGTTTGGGCATCTTTGGCGTGTCCGCCGCCGTCATCGCCATGGCTCCGTCGGCCGAGATCCTGCTGGCGGCCCGGGCGATGTCCGCCTTCGGCGCGGGCCTCTTCACCCCGATCACCGCTGGCGTCGCCGCCAGCATCAGCGCCCGCGGGAAGGAGGGGAAAGCCCTCGCCACGGTCTTTGCCGGTCTCACCTTCGCGCAGGTGCTCGGCGTGCCGGCGGGCACCTGGATCGGCTACCAGTTCGGGTGGGAGACGTCGTTCTGGGTCGTCGCGATCCTGTCGGCGATCTGCCTGCTCGGCATCATCCGCTACGTTCCGCGGGACCTGCCGTTCCAGGCGTCGAACTTCTCGACGCTGGCGGGCGTGCTGCGGGACTGGCGGGCGCTGATGGTGATCCTATTCACCGCGACGTTCCTCGCGGGCATCTACGTCGTCTACACCTATCTCGGCCTCTTGCTGGAAAGCCGGATGGGCTACAGCCGCGACGGCGTCACCAGCATCTTCGCCCTGTTCGGGGCGGGCGCGGTCGCGGGCAACTTCCTCGGCGGTTGGCTCGCGGACCGGGCGGGGCCTGTGCCGACGCTCACCATGCTTTGCATCGCGCAGGCGGTGCTGATGCCCGGCTTTGCGCTCCTGCCGATGGACGCCATGGCGCTCTTCGCACTGATGCTGCTCTGGGCGATCTTCGGCTGGTCCTTCGTGGCCGGGCAGCAGATCCGCGTCGTCCGTGCCAATCCGGAGCGGGCGACCGTAGCCCTCGCGCTCAACGCGGCGGCGATCTACATCGGCGCGGCCCTCGGCTCGACGATCGGGGGGCACATCATCACGCTGCAGGGTCTCGATGCGCTCGGCATCGGCGGTGCTCTGGTGGCGGTGCTCGCCCTCGTCCACCTCTTGGGGTCGGAGCGGCTGGCCCGTGGCTGAGAAGGCGAGGTTCCTCTCCGGGAACCTCATGCGCCATGTCTCCGTAATGAGCTTCACCGCATCGCTCGGCCTGATGGCGGTGTTCCTCGTCGACTTCATCGACATGCTCTTCATCTCGATGCTGGGCAATGCGGCACTGGCCGCGGCGATCGGCTATGCGGGCTCGATCCTGTTCTTCACAACCTCGATCTCCATCGCCTTCGCCATCGCGACCGGAGCGCTGGCGGCCCGCGCCATCGGGCGGGGAGATCTCGATCACGCGCGCTGCGTCGCCTCCCACGCCGTGACCTTCGGCGTGGTGATCTCGGCGATATTGGCCCTCATCGTGTGGTTGAACCTCGGGGCGCTCGTAGCTCTGCTCGGTGCGCAGGGCGAGGTGGCCGAGCTTGCCGTCGACTACCTCGCCATCATCGTGCCGTCGCTGCCGATCCTCGTGGTCGCCATGGCGGGCGGCGCGATCCTGCGGGCGCATGGCGCCGCACAACCGGCCATGTGGTCGACCATCGGTGGAGCCGCCGTGAACGCGGTGCTCGATCCGATCTTCATCTTTGCAATGGGAATGGAGCTGCAGGGCGCCGCCCTCGCCTCCGTCTTCGCACGGACGGCGATGGCGGCGATCGCGCTGCGCCCGATCTTCACCCAATATGGCGGGCTACCCCGGCCTGAGATCGGCCCGATGATCGCCGACTTCCGCCCCATCGCGGCCCTCGCCTTCCCGGCACTGCTCACCAACATCGCAACTCCGGTGGGCCAAGCTTGGGTCGTGCGCGAGATGGCCCGTTTCGGAGAGGATGCCGTCGCCGGCATGGCCATCGTCGGGCGGATCACGCCGCTCGCCTTCGCCGTGATCTTCGCCCTGTCCGGCGCCATCGGCCCTATCATCGGCCAGAACGCCGGGGCGGGAGATCAGCCGCGGGTGCGCCGCGCCTTCCTCGACGGCCTGATCTTCGTGGGCGTCTACGTCCTGTTTGCGGCGCTCGTGCTCTTCTTCCTGCGCGGTCTGATCGCCGCCCTCTTCGATGCGGAGGGGATTACCCGGGAGCTCATCTTTCTGTTCTGCGGGCCATTGGCGCTGGCCTGGGCCTTCAACGGCTGGATCTTCGTGGGCAATGCGAGCTTCAACAACCTCGGCCACCCGTTCTATTCCACGACGATCAACTGGGGGCGCAATACGCTCGGTACGATCCCCTTCGTGTCGCTCGGCGCGTGGTGGCTCGGCGCGCCGGGCGTGCTGATCGGGCAGGCGGCGGGCGGGGTCGCCTTCGGCCTCCTCGCTATCTGGCTCGGCCTGCGCGTGGTGGAGGAGGCCAAGCCCGGTGCCGCCCCGGCCCTGCCCCCGATGCAGACCCGCTTCCTGCAGCTCTTCGCCCGGCACCGCTGAGGGCGACACCCTTTTATCGCCTGTCGCAAGCATCCTCGGCTGACGGCGAAACCGCATCTCAGCGCGCCGACGTCCGCCGCACCTCGACCGCACCGCCCCTCAGAGCCGCCGGCATCGTCGCCGCCAGCGACTCGGCCACCGCCGGGTCCTCCGTCGCGATCACGACATAGCCTGCGAGATACAACGGCGCCCCATCGGCCGCCTCCACTCCACCGATCCGCCACGAGGCACGCGGGTCGAGCTCTGTGCTCCGCCGCAGCAGACCCAGCGTGTCGAGCATCTCCGAATAGGCCTGCCAGTGAGAGGGGGCCGCGCCCTCGGCCCGGGCGGCGAGATCCGCCTCGGTCTCGTAGCTCAGCAATGTGTATTCCTCGCCCAGCGCCGGCATGGCAAGCGCCACGCTCAGGGCCGTCAGCATCAGGTATCGCATCCGCATCGTCTCGCTCCTCATGTCAGCGACGGGGATCCCGTCTCTGCCCTCATGAGGCGCGAGCCCGCCGCCGATCGACAGCGGCCGCGAAAAAATCAGGTGTTGAAGAGGAAGTGCAGCACGTCGCCGTCGAGCACGGTGTAACCCTTGCCCTCGGCGCGCATCTTGCCCGCCTCCTTCGCCTTCAGCTCGGAGCCCGCGGCGATGAAGTCGTCATAGGCGATGGTCTCGGCCCGGATGAAGCCGCGCTCGAAATCACCATGGATTACTCCCGCGGCCTGCGGCGCCCTCGTTCCCCTGCGAATCGTCCAGGCGCGCGCCTCCTTCGGGCCAACGGTGAAGTAGGTCTGCAGGTCCAGCAGCTCGTAGCCCGCGCGGATGAGCCGGTCCAGGCCCGCTTCCTCCAGCTCCAGTTCGGAGAGGAACTCGTCACGTTCGTCATCCTCGAGCTGCGCGACCTCCTCCTCGATCGCGGCCGAGATCACGACGGAAGCCGCCCCCTGCTCCGCCGCCATCTGCGCGACGCGCTCCGAATGCGCGTTGCCCGTGGCCGCGTTCTCCTCCTCGACATTGCAGACATAGAGGACCGGCTTGGCTGAGAGGAGTTGCAGCATCTTCCATGCCTTCTCATCGTCCTCGGCCACTTCGACGGTGCGAGCGGGCTTGCCGTCCTCGATGGCTTCCTTGGCGGCGATCAGCAGTCGCTCCTGCTCTTTCGCCTCCTTGTCACCGCCGCGCACCTTGCGCTGGAGGTTCACCAGCCGCTTCTCGATGCTTTCGAGATCGGCGAGCATCAGCTCGGTCTCGATCACCTCCGCATCGGCGAGCGGGTCGACGCGGCCGTCCACATGGGTCACGTCGTCATCCTCGAAGCAGCGGAGAACGTGGGCGATCGCATCAGTCTCACGGATGTTGGCGAGAAACTGATTGCCGAGCCCCTCCCCCTTGCTCGCACCCTTCACCAGGCCTGCGATGTCGACGAAGGTCAGCCGCGCCGGGATCACTTGCTTGGATTGCGCGAGATCCGCGAGCTTCGCCAGCCGCGCATCCGGCACGCTGACCTCGCCCACATTGGGCTCGATCGTGCAGAAGGGAAAGTTCGCCGCCTGCGCAGCGGCGGTGCGCGTCAGCGCGTTGAACAGCGTGGACTTGCCCACGTTCGGCAGGCCGACGATGCCGCAACGAAATCCCATGACGCGCTCCTTCCCGGAAAAAGACCGGCTTCACTAAGGCGCAGGGCCGGACGGGGTCAAGCGCCCGCGCCGTCTTCCGTGCACCAAATATGTCCGCCGGAGGCGCGCAAGGCGGCTGACGGCTGCCTCCGGCGGGGATATTTTGGGAGAGTGGAACGGAAGGGGAGTGCCATGAGCCGCGCGACGATCCTGGTGGTGCTGCTCCTGCTGGGCGCCTGCTCCGCCTATCGCGACCGGTCGGTGGCGGTGCTCCCTGCAGAGGTCCCCGTGGCGGCGCTGGCCGGGACCTGGGTCGAGATCGCGCGCTTTCCCAACGTCTTCCAGCGCGGCTGCGGACAGTCCACCGCGACCTATGTGCCGCGACCCGATGGCGATATCTCCGTGATCAACGCCTGCATCGAGCCGGGCGGCACCGTCCGCCGGGCCGAGGGGATCGCCCGCGTCGCCGGCCCGGGGCTGCTGGAGGTGAGCTTCGCCCCCGCCCTGCCCTTCGCCTGGTCCGACTACCTGATCCTGTCGCTCGACGGCGAGGTCGCGGTGACCGCCAGCCCCGGCGGCGGCCTCGCCTGGATCCTCGCCCGCCGTATCTGCCCCACGCCGGAGGCCATCGCGGAGGCGCTCGCGCTCCTGGAGGCGAACGGCTACCGCACCGAGCGGATGGAGCGCTTCGACACCCCTTCCCTTCGCCCCTGATCCGCGCCACCTTCGCGTCGAAGGAGACGCCCATGGCCCCGAAGGACAACCACTACCCGACCGCCGAGTTGCAGGCGCTCGACGCCGCGCACCACATCCACCCGTTCTCCGACAGTGCCGCGATGCGGGCGCGCGGCGCGCGGGTGATCACGCAGGCTGACGGCGTCTGGCTGACCGACAGTGAGGGCAATCGCATCCTCGACGGGATGGCGGGCCTGTGGTGCGTCAATATCGGCTACGGGCGAGAGGAGCTGGCAGAGGCCGCCGCGCGCCAGATGCGCCAACTTCCCTTCTACAATACCTTCTTCATGACCACCCATCCGCCTGCTGTGGCGCTCTCCGCCAAGCTGGCCGAGATCGCGCCGGGGGACCTGAACCGCGTGTTCTACGCAGGCTCCGGGTCCGAGGCGAACGACACCAACATCCGCCTCGTCCGCCACTATTGGCACGCCATGGGAAAGCCCGAGAAGCGGACGATCATCGCGCGGAAGAACGCCTATCACGGCTCGACCATGGGCGGCGCGAGCCTCGGCGGGATGGGCGCGATGCACGCCCAAGGGGGCCTGCCGATCCCCGACATAGTCCATATCGATCAACCCCACTGGTGGGCGGAGGGGGACGATCTCTCGCCCGAGGAGTTCGGTCGCGCCCGCGCCCGCCAGCTCGAAGAGATGATCGACCGGTTGGGCGAGGGCACCGTCGCGGCCTTCATAGCCGAGCCGATCCAGGGCGCAGGCGGCGTCATCATCCCGCCGGAGAGCTACTGGCCAGAGATTTCCCGCATCTGCCGGGAACGCGAGATCCTGCTGATCGCCGACGAGGTGATCTGCGGTTTCGGGCGCACCGGCCACTGGTTCGGCTCGCAGCATTTCGGGATCGATCCCGACATCATGACCATCGCCAAGGGCCTTTCGTCGGGCTACCAGCCCATCGGCGGCTCGATCATCCGGGAGAGTGTGGCGGAGGTCATCGAAGCCTCCGGCGAGTTCTTCCACGGCTACACCTACTCCTCGCACCCCGTCGCCGCGGCCGTGGCGCTGGAGAACATTCGCATCCTGGGCGAGGAAGGTATCATCGACCGCGTCCGCGAGGACACCGCTCCCTACATGGCGCAGAAATGGGCGACGCTGGCCGAGCACCCGATGGTCGGCGAGGCCCGCATGGTCGGCCTCATGGGCGCGCTGGAGCTGACCCCCGACAAGGCCGCCCGCGCCGCCTTCGCCAACGAGGGCACTGTCGGCCTGATGACCCGCGAGCGCTGCTTCGCCAACGGCCTCGTCATGCGCCATGTCGGCGACAAGATGATCATCTCGCCGCCGCTCGTGATCACGCACGAGGAGATCGACCGCCTGATCGAACTCGCCTGGCAGAGCCTCGACGAGGGCATGGCGCAAGCGAAGGCGGAGGGAGCGTTCACCGCGTGAACCTGCTCTACGCCAACGACCGGCCGGGGGAGTATCCGGCGAGCTGGTATGCGGACACAGCGACGCCGCTGCCCCCCGCCCCGGCGCTCGACGGCGACATTCGGGCTGAGGTTTGCATCGTCGGGGCGGGCTATACCGGCCTTTCCGCCGCACTGCACCTCGCCCGCGCGGGTCGCAACGTGGTGCTGATCGACGCCCACCGCGCAGGCTGGGGCGCCTCTGGGCGCAACGGCGGACAGGTCGGCTCCGGTCAGCGGGTCGAGGCGCCGGAGATGGAGGAGATGTTCGGCCGCGACACCGCCCGAACCCTCTGGCAGATCGGCGAGGACGCCAAGCAGCTCGTCAAGGACCTGATCGCGGAGCTCGCCATCGAGTGTGAGCTCGCGCCCGGCATCCTCTACACCGATCACAAGCCCGCCCATACCGCCGAGATGCGCCGCCACGCCCGGCACATGAACGAGCAGTACGGCCAGCCCCTCGAGTTCCTCGACCACGACGCGCTGCGCGACCACCTCGGCACCGACGCCTATGCCAGCGGCGTGCTCGACCCGACTGCCGCACATCTGCACCCGCTGAACTACGCTCTGGGCCTCGCCCGCGCGGTCCGGGCCGCAGGCGTCCGCCTCCACGAAAACACTCCGGCGCTGGCCCGTGAGGGCACCACCATCGTCACCCGCCGAGGCCGGATCCGAGCGGACCACGTGATCCTCGCCTGCAACGGCTATCTCGGCGATCTCGACCGCGGCATCGCGCGGCGGGTCATGCCGATCAACAACTACATCCTCGCGACTGAACCGCTAGGCGAGGAGCGCGCCCGAGCCCTCATCCGCCACAACCACGCAGTCGCCGACGCGAAGTTCGTGGTGAACTACTTCCGCCTGACCCGCGATCACCGCCTGCTCTTTGGCGGGGGGGAGAGCTACTCTTACCGCTTCCCCGACGACATCGCCGCCAAGGCCCGCAAGCCGATGCTCGAGATCTTTCCACAACTCCGGGACGTGAAGATCACCCACGCTTGGGGCGGCACGCTCGGCATCACCATGAACCGCCTGCCCTACCTGACGCGTCCCGCGCCTGGCGTCCTGTCGGCCTCCGGCTACTCTGGGCACGGCGTCGCCCTCGCGACGCTCTGCGGTGCCCTCGTGGCCGAGGCGATCACCGGCGATAGCCCCCGGTTCGAGACCATGGCCCGCCTCGCCCACCGTACCTTCCCGGGCCCCTCCAGCTGGCGCACGCCGCTTCTGGCCTTCGCCATGAGCTGGTACGCCCTGCGCGACCGCCTTTGATCCCTCACCTTTCTCCAAATACGCATGGCGCGCCCTCGGCCAGCGGCGCGACGGGCGTATTTCGGGAAAGATGAAAGCCAAGCTTGACCTTGCGGCGTCGTCCAGCTTGGCTCATCCGCAAAAAAGGGAGGGCGGCCGTGGAGTTCGACCGGCGCGGCGTATTCATCGACGGAGTGTGGCAGGGCGTCAGCGCCCATCTGCCGCTCGAGGATCCGTCCACCGGACAGCAGATCGGTGAGATCGCCCGCGGTGGAGCGGCCGAGATCGACGCCGCCGTGCACGCCGCCGAGGCTGCTCTTTCCGGCGATTGGGGCCGGGCCACGGCGGCGGAGCGCGGCCGGGTGCTCGCCTGCATGGGTCGGATCGTGGCCGAACGGGTCGAGGAGCTGGCGGCACTTGAAGCGCAGGACGTCGGCAAGCCACTCACCCAGGCGCGGGCCGACGCGGTGGCGCTCGCCCGCTACCTCGAATTCTACGGCGGTGCTGCGGATAAGCTGCATGGTGCGACGATCCCGTATCTCGACGGCTACACCGTCTACACCCTGCGCGAACCGCACGGCGTCACCGGTCATATCATCCCCTGGAATTACCCGATGCAGATCATCGGACGCTCGGTCGGTGCCGCGCTGGCCACCGGCAACGCCTGCGTGCTGAAACCTGCCGAGCAGGCCTGCCTGACCGCGCTCGCCTTCGCCGCCATCGCTGCCGAGGCCGGTCTGCCCGCAGGAGCGCTCAACGTCGTGCCGGGGCTGGGGGCCGAGGCCGGCGCGGCGCTCGCCGCCCATCCCGGCATCCGGCATGTCAGCTTTACCGGCTCTGTCGGCGTCGGGCGGGCGGTGCAGTGCGCGGCGGCCGAGCACATCGTGCCCGTGACGCTGGAGCTCGGCGGTAAATCCCCCCAGGTCGTCTTTGCCGACGCCGATTTGGAGTCGGCGCTGACGTTCCTCGTCAACGCGGGCATCCAGAACGCAGGCCAGACCTGCTCGGCCTCCTCTCGCATCCTCGTGGAGCGGTCGCGCCATGACGAGGTGCTGGCGCGGATGGCAGAGCGCTACGCCGCCCTGCGTGTCGGGCGCGCGGTGGACGATCTGGAGGTGGGGCCGCTCATCTCGGCGAAACAGAAGGCGGCGGTCGAGGGCTTTCTCGCCCAAGGCGGCGAGGTCGCAGCCGAGGGGCGGATCGTTGACGATGCCCCCACCCAAGGCCACTACGTCGCACCGCGCCTGCTCACCGGGATTGGCCCGGACCACCCGCTCGCCCGCGACGAGATCTTCGGCCCCGTACAGGTCGTCCTTCCCTTCGATGACGAAGAGGAGGCCGTCGCCATCGCGAACGGCACGGACTATGGCCTCGTCGCGAGCATCTGGTCGGAGAACGGCGCGCGGCAGATGCGGCTCGCCAAGCGGCTGCGCGCCGGGCAGGTCTTCATCAACAACTACGGCGCGGGCGGGGGCGTGGAGCTGCCCTTTGGCGGCACCGGTCTCTCCGGCCATGGCCGCGAGAAGGGGTTCGAGGCGCTCTACGGCTTTACCACGCTCAAGACGGTGGCGGCGCGTCATGGATGAGATCACCTATGTGCGCTTCAATGCGGAGCGGGATTTCGGCCGGGTCCGCGACCTCTTCGATCGCGCCGGGGACTACGTGCGGCTCGAAACCGGCAAGGAGCCCGGCGACGAATATGTCCGCGAGTGCCTGAGCGGCGCCCCGCCGCAGATTGGTCCCGATGGCTACCACAACTACGGGCTGGAGCGGCCGGACGGGACGCTCGCTGGCTTCGCCGGATCGATCCAGGGCTATTACGCGCCGAAGGACTGGTACATGGGCCTGCTCGTCCTTGACCCGGCGGAGCGGGGGAAGGGCCTCGGCACCGCGGCCTTCGCCTTCATCCGGGAGCGGGCCGAGGCGTTGGGCGCGCCGGTGATCCGCATCGCGGTGCTCGACGCCAACAAGGCCGGGCGGCGGTTCTGGGAGCGGCAGGGCTTCACGCTGGAACGCACCGTGCCGGGCGATCCGGAGGGCGACGGGCACATGCGTCACGTGCGGAGACTGGAACTGGACGGAGGCGCGCCATGAGGCTCGATGGAAAGACCGCGATCGTGACCGGCGGAGCTTCCGGCTTCGGCGCGGGGATCGTGCGCAAGTTCGTGGCGGAGGGCGCGCGGGTCATCGTCGCCGATATCGATGGCGACGCCGCGCGGGCCATGGCGACCGAGGTCGGGGCCGAGGCGGTGCAGGTCGATGTGGGCGAGGGTGACAGCGTGAATCGTCTGGCGGCCGAGGCCCGCTCGATCTTCGGCGTGCCCGACATCCTCGTGAACAATGCCGGGATCACGCACCTGCCGAAACCCATGGAGGACGTGACCGAGGACGAGTTCGACCGGGTGCTGCGGGTCAACGCGAAGTCGGTCTACCTCACCGCCCGTGCCTTCGTACCGGAGATGAAGGCGCGCGGCTCCGGCTGCATCCTAAACGTCGCCTCCACCGCCGGGGTCAGCCCGCGACCGCGGCTCAACTGGTACAATGCCTCCAAGGGCTGGATGATTACGGCGACGAAGGCGATGGCGGTGGAGCTGGCGCCCGACGGCATCCGGGTGAACGCGCTCAACCCCGTGGCGGGGGAGACGCCGCTCCTCAAGAGCTTCATGGGCGAGGACACGCCGGAGATGCGAGCGAAGTTCCTCTCGACGATCCCGCTGGGCCGCTTCTCGACGCCCGCGGACATGGGCAACGCGGCCTGCTTCCTGTGCTCCGACGAGGCCGCAATGATTACCGGCGTCGCTATGGAGGTCGATGGCGGGCGCTGCATCTGAGCGCGCTTTTGCGTATTTGAAGAGAGTGATGGGCATGAAGACGATCAATCTGGCTGAGAAGCTGGCGCAGTTCGACGGGCACTGGGACCCGCATGTGGTCGCCGACTACAACGGCAATGACGTGATGGTGGTGAAGTTCGCGGGCGAGTTTCCGTTCCACGTCCACCCGGACACGGACGATTTCTTCCTGGTGCTGGATGGGGAGATCACCATGGATATCGAGGGTAGGGAGAGCCACCGGATCCGGGCAGGAGAGCTCTTCGTCGTGCCCGCCGGTGTTACGCATCGCCCGCGGGCGGAGGCCGAGGCGAAGGTGCTGCTGATCGAGCCGAAGGGCGAGCCGAACACCGGCGACCCGGCCACCGCCGCCGCAAAGCCGCGCATCTGATGGGCTTCTGCGCTCCATCCGCAACCCGCGTCCCCTCCCCCGCAGACGGGGGAGGGTCAGGGAGGGGGCGGTCGCAATGAAACCCGGACAGCGAAACCTCATCACCGACGTTTCCGGCCTGCGCGTCGGAAATGCCGAGGACCGCGCGATCAAGACCGGCTCCACGGTGCTCATCGGAGAGGAGCCCTTCACCTGCGGCGTCAGCGTCATGGGCGGCGCGCCCGGCACGCGGGAAACCGACCTGCTCGCCCCCGACAAGTCGGTGCAGCAGGTCGACGCATTGGTCCTCTCCGGCGGCTCGGCCTTCGGGCTGGATGCGGCGGCGGGCGTGATGGATGCGCTGCGAGAAGACGGGCGTGGCTTCGCGGTGGGGCCGGTGCGGGTGCCGATCGTCCCGGCGGCGATCCTGTTCGACCTGATCAATGGTGGCGATAAGGACTGGGCGCAGAACCCGTATCGTGAGCTCGGCGCAGCGGCCTATCGCACCGCCGCCGAGGACTTCGCTCTCGGTACCGCAGGCGCCGGAATGGGGGCGATTGCAGGCGGTCTCAAGGGCGGGCTCGGCTCGGCCTCTCTCGTCCTGCCCTCGGGCCATACGGTCGGGGCGCTCGTCGCCGCGAACCCGCTCGGCAATGTCTGTTACGGACGGCGGTTCTGGGCCGCGCCCTTCGAGATCGACGATGAGTTCGGTGGCCTCGGCATGCCCAGTCCAACCCTTGCCGCGACCTTCGAGACGAAGCGTGAGGCGATGGAGCGCGCCAACACCACCATCGCAATCGTCGCGACCGACGCCACGCTCGACAAGGCGGGTTGCACGCGGCTCGCCACCGCTGCGCATGACGGCATGGCGCGGGCCATCGTTCCCTCGCACACGCCGATGGACGGCGATCTGATCTTCGCCGCCGCGACCGGAGCCGCCGGCCCCGCCGATCCGCTGGCCCTTGGCCATGCCGCAGCCATCTGCCTCGCTCGCGCCATCGCCCGCGCCGTCTTCGAAGCCACACCCGCGCCGGGAGATCGCTTGCCCGCCTGGCGCGACCTGCCCCAGGACGCATAGCTGCTTGACAGATACGCCCTGTTCCGCTTCCTGAACCGAACGGTTCAATTGCGCCGCCGGGTCAGGGAGGATCACGTGGCCGCCATCGCTCCTCGGGCCGAGGCCCGGACAGGCGCCATTCTCGGCGCGCTCGCTCGCTATCTTGCGCTGTTCGGCGGGGTGATCCTCGCCGCGATCGCCGGAATGACCGTCGCCTCCATCATCGGACGGGCCATGGTGCCGCTCGGCCTTGGCCCGGTGCCCGGCGACTTCGAACTGGTGCAGGTCGGTTGCGCCATCGCCGTCTTCAGCTTCCTGCCCTGGTGTCAGCTCAACCGCGGCCACGTCACGGTCGACATCCTGGTCGAGCGCTTTCCTCGCGCCACGCAACGCGGCTTCCTGCTGCTGGGTGATATTGCGCTGACCGCCGTCGCGTTCGTAGCGATGTGGCAGCTCTATCTCGGCATGCTCGACAAGTTCTGCCCCAGCCCGACCGACCCCATCGTCGGCTGGCTGTGGACCACGCTCGGCAACGCCGATCAGTTCTGCTGGGTCGAGGCGACCTACGAGCTCAACATGCCGGTCTGGTGGGGCTACGCGCTGGGCCTCGTGGGGGCGGCCGCGTTCTTCGTCACCGGGCTCTACACCATCTGGCGCGCACTGAACGAGGTGCTGTCATGACCGGGATCGAGCTCACCGCCATCGGCTTTGCCGCCATGCTCGGCATGATCGCGATCCGCATTCCCATCGGGGCGGCCATGGCGATCACGGGCTTCGTGGGCATCTGGGTGGTGCGCGGCACGCCTGCCCCTGCGCTGGCGCAGCTCAAGGGGCTGACCTGGGACACGTTCTCCTCCTACTCGCTGTCCATCGTGCCGCTCTTCCTGCTGATGGGGCAGTTCGCGTCGAAATCGGGGATGAGCGAGCGGCTGTTCCGCGCCGCCGCCGTCTGGCTGGGGCACAAGCGTGGTGGCATCGCCATGGCCGCGGTGGGGGCCTGCGCGGGCTTCGGCGCGGTCTCGGGCTCCTCGCTCGCCACCGCCTCCACCATGGGGCAGGTCGCGCTGCCGGAGATGAAGCGCTACGGCTATTCCGATAGCCTTGCTACGGGCGTGCTGGCCGCCGGCGGCACGCTTGGCATCCTGATCCCGCCCTCGATCATCCTGGTGATCTACGCGATCCTGACCGAGCAGAACATCGAGAAGATGTTTGCCGCCGCCATCATCCCCGGCATCCTCGCCGCCCTCGGCTATGTCGCGGTGGTGCTCGGCTACGTGACGCTGAAGCCTGACGCGGCCCAGCGCACGCCGCGCAAGCCGTGGAGCGAGCGGTTCGGCACGCTCTGGCAGGTCTGGCCGGTGGTCGCCGTCTTCATCCTCGTCATTGGCGGGATCGCGGCGGACTGGAACTGGTTCCAGCCGGGTCGCCAGGCGCTCTTCACCCCGATCGAGGGTGCTGCGGTGGGCGCGGTTCTCACGGGCCTCTACGGTCTCATCACCGGCGGGCTCAACCGTGCGAGCTTCACCGACAGCGTGCTGCAGACCGCGCAGGCCACCGCGATGATCTACTTCATCCTCTTCGGAGCCGCGGTCTTCAACGCGTTCCTTGCGCTCACGCAGACGCCGCAGGCGCTGGCCGACTGGGTTGTCGCGTCCGGCTATGCGCCGATCATGGTGCTGACGCTGATGCTGATGGCCTACCTCTTGTTCGGCTGCGTGATGGACTCGCTGTCGATGATCCTGCTGACGATCCCGATCTTCTTCCCGATCATCCAGAGCCTCGATTTCGGACTGACGCCGGATGAGACGGCGATCTGGTTCGGGATCCTGGTGCTGATCGTGGTGGAGGTCGGTCTCATCACGCCACCGGTTGGCATGAACCTCTTCATCATCAACTCGATCGCCGTCGGCGTGCCGATGCGGCGGACCTATGCGGGCGTGACGCCGTTCGTTCTGTCCGACCTGATCCGGGTGGTGGTCCTGGTGTCCGCACCCTGGCTCAGTCTGGTGCTGGTGCGCGCCATGTAGGGCGCTACCGCCCATCTTCGGCCCGCCGCGGTGCGGCAGACCTCATCCCGTTGGGCCGGGCCGCGCCTGCGGCGCGGGCTCCCCTTCCCTAGCCCTCCCCCGGATCGGGGGAGGGGACATGTCCCGCTTCTTCTTTGTCCAAATACGCAAGCACCACCGGCCGGAGGCGCAACGCTCAGATCGGCTGCCCTGCCGGCGTGGTCGCGGCCAGCTCGTCCACGGCCTCGAACTGGGAGCGGCTGTCGCGGAACGCCCGCGCGGCCTCCACCAGGGCGCGGAAGATTGCCCGCTGCCGCCGCGCGTACCAGAGATGCTCCGGATGCCACTGGCAGCCGAGGAAGAAGCTGCCCTCCGCCCGCTCCACCGCCTGCACGATGCCCGACGCCTCGCAGGCCGCCACGCGCAGGCCCCGGCCGAGCCGGTCGACGGACTGGGTGTGCAGCGCGTTCACCTTCATCGGATCGGCCCCCGCGATCTCCGACAAACGGGTGCCGTCCTGCACCTCGACCCGCTTCTTCGGCAGCACCGTCCAGATCCGCTTCGCATCCTTGTAGGTTTCGTAGATGTCCTGGTGCAGCGTGCCGCCGAGCGCGATGTTCATCATCTGCGAGCCGCGGCAGATGCCAAGTGCGGGCCGCCCCGTCGCGTCCGCCTCCACCAGCAGGCGATACTCCAGCGCGTCGCGCTCCGGGTCGATCCGGGCCTCGGCCATCAGCTTGCCGCCGTAGAGATCGGCGGAGATGTCGTCGCCGCCGCCCACGATCAGCCCGTCGACCTCGTGGATGTCCGCAGGCGCGCCGACGCGCCACCAGATGGGCCGCCCGCCCGCGAGCCGCACGTTGAGCGCGATCAGCGGAAAGATGCGCCAGCCCGACCGTGCCGAGGTCGTCACGCCGATCACCGGTCGCGTCATGCCGCCATCATCTCCTTCAGCTCCGCGTAGCCGCCCTCGCGCAGGATCGCGTCGATGCGCGGCGGCCAGTCGGTGCGCAATGTGGTCCAGCGCGCGCGATGGGCCAGCCATCCCTGGGCGAGTGCGTCGATCAGCGCGGCGTCGGACGCGATGCGCTCCACGGTGGTCCAGACGTTCCACTCCACCGCCGGGGACCAGCCGGGCTCGTCGATGCGGCAGTCGGGCAGGCGGTAGTGGAAGGTCGGCCGCGTGCCCCCCTTCTCCCCGGCCGGGAGGCGCGCCTGCACGCGCTCTGCATCGATCGCGCGCAGGATCGGCAGCATGTCGAGGCCCCGGTTCCGCGTCGCGTTATGCTGTGTGTAGACGTCGATGAGATCGTCCGGGTTGTTCCGCCCCTCCCCCCGCGCCATCGCGTCGATGAAACCGCGCGGATAGGGATCGACGAAGGGCAGCATCCAACGGCCGAGGTCGATGGGGTGGCTGTCGCGGATCCCGTCCTCGATCAGCGCGAAGGCGCGGAGCACCGGGTAGATGTCGGCGATCTCGAGCGAGACGACCTCGGTGTTGATGTGCATCCCGAAGGCGTAGAGTGCTGCGCCGCTGGTCCCCTGCGCTCCGGCTGCGCGCAGAGCCTCGAGCGCCGGATCGATCTGGTCGAGCTCGTCATGGGGCAGGGGCGGCAGCACGATCTCGACCGGGACGAGCACGCCCCCGATCTCACCAACCACCCGTTGCAGGTCGGGATCCGGCCCCTCGCGCTGGACGAAGCCCATGTCGAGCAGGACCTTGATGTCGCCGATCGAGCTGTCGCGGAGATACTGGCTGTGGGGACCGCCCTCCGCCTCGCCGCCCAATGCCTCACGAAGGGCGGAGACGGTGCGGCCGACATCGGGACCGATGAATTCGAATTCGAGCCCTACGCCCCGGATGGATCCGTCCGCGGTGCGGGCGACCGGCAGCGAAGCGTAGGGCACGTGTCTTACTGGGCGGCGTCTTCGGCCGTCCCGGTGATGGCTTCGCCACCGGCTTCGATATCACGGCCGACACCGGCCACGGTGTTGCAGGCCGCGAGGAACAGACCGACGAGGGTCAGGGCCGTGACGGCACGGATCGAACGGGACATGACAGAACTCCTTTTTTGGTTTTCCCGTGACGTCAGTTGGAGTTCTCGACCATCGCGGCAAGGGTGCGGCTGTCTGTTGCGCCGACTTCGTCCTCTTTCAGACCCAGGATCTCGGTCAGGCGGGAGCGGGCGCGGTTCACCCGGCTTTTCACCGTGCCGATGGCGCATTCGCAGATGACGGAGGCTTCCTCGTAGGACATGCCGGCGGCACCCACCAGCATAAGCGCCTCGCGCTGATCGGGCGGCAGCGTGTCGAACGCGCGGCGGAAATCGCTGAGATCCATGATGCCGTCCTGCTGCGGTTTCTGCCGCAGGCCCTCGGTATAAGCACCGTCGACGTCCTCGACCTCCCACTTCTGCTTGCGCTTGGAGGAGTAGAACGTGTTGCGCAGGATGGTGAAGAGCCAGGCCCGCATGTTCGAGCCCTCCTGGAACTTGTCGCGGTTCGACAGGGCCTTCACGATCGTGTCCTGGACGAGGTCATCGGCGCGGGCGTGGTCCCGCGTCAGCGACCGGCCGAATGCGCGAAGGTCCGGGACCAGCCCGACCACCAGTTCCTCGAATGTGGGATCAGCCATCGGCCTTGGCACCCTCTTTGCGAAGTTGCGCCACGAGCTCGGCAAGCTTGTCCGACATCGGCTCCTGCATGCTCTGCTCGTAGACCTGCTTGAGGTGGCTCTCGATCCGCTTTTCGGATGTCGATGTCACCTTTTCCTTTTCGTCTTCGCTCATCGCTTATCCATGATGTGGTCCCACGTGCACGGCCAGCCGGTCCGATTGACCCGGTCCGGCCCTGCTCTAACTCAGATGCCAATGACCTAGACCGGTTTGTTTCAAAGAAAACCGGAAACAATGAACGGGACCTGAACGAATGCAAGAAAACTCCTCCGCCGCCGACCGGTTGGGAGATGTCCTCCCCGAACTTCGGCGGTTCGCTCGCGCGCTGTGCGGATCACAGGCGGCCGGCGATGCCTATGCCGCGGCAACCCTGGAGGCCATTCTCGCGGATCCCGATGAATTCGGTGCCACGCCCGATCCCAAGCGGACCCTGTTCGAGATCTTCGGCAGCATCTGGCGCTCCTCCGGCCGCTCGATCGACGGTATCGGAGAGGAGGGCTCCGCGCGCGAGGCCGTGATGCAGGAGCGTCTGTCCGCTCTCACTCCGCAGGCGCGCGAGGCCGTGATGCAGGAGCGCCTGTCCGCCCTCACCCCCCAGGCGCGCGAGGCGGTTCTGCTGCGCCTCCTGGAGGATTTCAGCTTCGGCGACATCGCCCGCATCATGAAGATCTCCACCGTCGAGGCTGAGGAACTCGTCGATATCGGCATGACCGAACTCGAGAGCGAGCAGCGCTCCCGCGTGCTGATCATCGAGGACGAGCCGCTGATCGCGCTGGACCTGTCCAATATCGTCGAGGGGCTGGGCCACGACGTGATCTCGATCGCGCGCACCCGGAACGAGGCCGTGGAAGCGGTGAAGGATCTGCGCCCCGACCTGATTCTCGCCGACGTGCGGCTGGCCGACGGCTCCTCGGGGATCGACGCGGTGGACGACATTCTCGGCGCCGCGCAGGACGACATTCCCGTCATCTTCATCACCGCTTATCCGCAGCGCCTTCTGACCGGCGAGCGGCGCGAGCCGGCCTTCGTCATTACCAAGCCCTTCGACGAGCGGAAGCTGCGGGTGCTGATCGATCAGGCGCTCTTCTTCCGCATGCTCCCGGCGCCGAGCGCCTGACGCGGTCCGATCGGCGCATTTTCGCCGATCGCACTTCACGCTTCCATGCGGGGCGCGGAAGAGTTGATGCGGCGGGTATGGTTCCGCGCTGTTCCTTCACGCTAGGGTGCGAAGCGAACACGCTGCGGCCGGCGGGCGGCAGGAGCAAAAAGGCCTGATGTGAAACTCCTTTTCCTTACGTTGTCCATCGGTGCCGGCCTCGCCCTCCTCTCCGGTTGCAACCGGGACGACGTGGGCTTTGCCGTGCCCGACGCGGCGGAGCGGGTGGAGTACGAGGTGCGCCTCACGGGCTTTCCCGACGAGGAGAGCGAGGCGCTGGCCGAGGACACGCTGGAGCTTTATCGCAGGCAGGATGATGGCGCCGCCTCCCCCGCCTTCCTGCGCCGCCGCGCCGACAACGATCTGCCGACGGTCGAGACCATCCTGCAGGCCGAGGGCTACTACACCGCCGAGGTCCGGCGCGAGGTGAGCGGCGGCAATGGCGAGCCGCTGGTCGTCGAAGTCATCGTCGAGCCCGGCGAGCCCTTCACCCTCACCGATCACACCTTCGAGCTGCGC
Organism: Pontivivens ytuae; assembly: GCF_015679265.1. Taxonomy (NCBI): domain Bacteria; kingdom Pseudomonadati; phylum Pseudomonadota; class Alphaproteobacteria; order Rhodobacterales; family Paracoccaceae; genus Pontivivens; species Pontivivens ytuae. The sequence goes on along the minus strand of NZ_CP064942.1, from coordinate 2,258,212 downwards.
AACCTCAGCGGCACCCCGCCCCGCCTCGATCCTGAAGAACTCGGCAGCCCCATTGGTGCGCGGTCCGAGGCCGTTCCGATCATCGAGGCAGAGGACGCCGCCATCGCCGCCCTGCGCCGCGCCGGCTACGCCTATGCCCGGTTCGAGGATCGTGAGGCCGTCGCCGACCCGCGCGACAACACGATCGAGGTGACCTCCATCATCGACGCGGGCCGCCCCTACACTTTCGGCGAGGTCACCTTCGAGGGGCTGCGCCGCGTCGATGAGGAGTACCTGCGCACCTATATCGAGTGGGAGGAGAACGAGACCTTCAACCTCGCCACCCTGCGCGATTTCCAGCAGGACCTCGTGCGCACCCGTCTCTTCGACACCGTCATCGCCGAACCGCCCGAGGAAGCGCCGGAGAACGGCAACGCCCTGCCCATCATGGTCGAGGTGACGGAGCGCAAGCGGCGCACCCTCTCCGTCGGCCTGCGCTTCGATACGGAGATCGGGCCGACCACCGAGGCCTCCATCGAGAACCGCAACCTCTTCGGCCGGAACGAGACCGTGCGCTTCGAGGTCCGCCTCGGTGCCGAGGAGCGGGCCGTGGCCCTGAACTTCCGCGTGCCGCAGGTGGGCCGCGACGGGCAGAACCTCGTCTTCGGGACCGAGTACCAGGACCGCGACGAGGAGGCGTTCGAGGGGGAGACCTTCACCGCCAATATCGGCCTCGAGCGCGAGCTCAACGACGAGTGGCGCGCGGGCCTCGGCCTCGCCTACGAGCTCTCGGACGTGACCGAGAGCGACGAGGATCAGGACATTGAGATCTACGGCATCCCTGCCTTCGTCGACTACGACAACACCGAGGACCTGCTCGACCCCCGCTCCGGCTTCCGCGCCCGGCTGGAGGCGGCCCCTTTCTACGGCACGGTGAACGGCGAGGGGACGAGCTTCCTGCGGGTGGACAGCCGCGCCTCGGCCTATTTTCCGCTGACCGAGGATCAGCGCTTCGTGCTCGCCACCCGCGCCCGCGTCGCCTCGATCGGGTCGGACGACGTGTTCGATGTGCCGGTCACCCGCCGGATCTTCGCGGGCGGCGGCGGCTCGGTCCGCGCCTTCGGCACCGATACGCTGGGGCCGGAGGACGATGACGGCGACGCGCGCGGCGGCCTCTCGGCCATCGAGCTCGGCGCGGAGGTTCGCTTCCCGATCCGCGGCAATGTCGGTGGCGTCGCGTTCATCGAGGCGGGCGAGGTCACCGACGAGGTGCTGCCCAAGCTCAGCGACGGCCTGCGCTACGGCGTGGGCACCGGCATTCGCTACTTCTCCCCCATCGGGCCTGTCCGCGCCGATATCGCCTTCCCGCTGGATCGGGAGGACAACGAGGACGCCTTCCAGTTCTACCTCGCGATCGGGCAGGCCTTCTGATGCGGATCCTCCTTGCCCTTCTCCTCTGGCTTTGCACCGCCACCGCCACGATGGCGCAGACCTCGATCTTCGACATCGACAACCGGCTGGTGCAGTTCGCCCTGCGCCAGATCTCCTCCCCCGGCTCCTTCGAGATCACGGCCGAGCTGGTGGAGGATGCCGAGGGCGCGACCCGCCTCAACGGCGTCGCGATCTCCGACGGCGTCGGTGTGTGGATGACTATCGACCAGCTCGTGGTCGACTGGAATTCCTCCCGCATCCTGCGCGGCGAGCTGGAGCTCAACAACATCATCGTGCGCGGCCTCGACATGACCCGCGCGCCCTCGCCCAATGCAGAGGCCCCGACGGTGGAGGTCGAGGCGACGCAGGGCACCCCCTCCCCCTTCGACTGGCCGCGCGCGCCGATCCCGGTGCGGGTGGAGAACATGGAGCTCACCGACATCCGCATCGGCCCTGCCGTGCTGGGGCAGGAGATCACCTTCGACGGGCAGGGCGACGCGGCGGACGAGGGCGACACGCAGCGCGTGGAGCTCACCATCACCCGCACCGACGAGGTCGACGGCCGGATCGCGCTCAGCTACCTGCGTGACTTCGCGGCCCGCACCCTCGCTCTCAACCTCGATGCGCAGGAGGATGCGGGCGGGATCGTCGCCCAGCTCGCCGGTTTCCCGGAGGACAGCGCATCCTCCCTCACCCTCTCCGGCGAGGGTCCGCGCGACGACTGGCGCCTGACCTTTGATGCGGAGACCGACGACGTGTTCGAGGCGGAGGGCCGCGCCACCGTCTCCTACGCCGAGCCGCTCGGCGTCACCGCCGATTTCAGCCTGGAGCCGGGGCCGGAGCTCGACCCGACCATCCGTGCCGTTGTGGGCGAGCGCGCAGACCTCGCCGTGCGCATCCAGCAGGGCAATGACGGCATCATCCGCGTCGACGAGCTGGAGCTCGACAGCCCCGCGCTGCAGCTTACCGGCGACGGCACCTTCGACACCGCGACACAGGCGAGCGACCTCAGCGTGGCGCTCACCGGAACCGGCCAGCTTTCGGCGCTGGTGGCCGGGATCAGTTTCGAGAGTTTCGGCTTCGAGGGCCGTGTCACCGGCCCGCCGGAGGATCTGACCGCGACCGGCGATGCGGAGCTGAACGCCTTCCGTTCCGCCGCCTTCGACGCCACGCAGCTCGCCCTCGACATAGATCTGCGCCGGATCGGGGAGCGGCTGACCCTCGATGCGGCGGGCACCGGCCGCGGCCTCAGGATCGACCAGGTGGAGGAGGATACCCTCGGCACCGCCCAGCTCGCCATTCAGATGGTGCAGGAGGGCGACCGGATCGACCTCGCCACCGCCCGCCTCGACAGCCCGCTCCTGAGCCTCGATGCCGAGGGCTTCCTCGAGACCGATTTCGAGAATGCGGACCTGCGCTTCGACGTGAACGCCCGCGATCTCTCGCAGATCGGCAATGCCTACGGGCAGGAGGTTCAGGGCGCGGTGCAGGCCTCCGGCTTCGTCCGGCGGCAGGAGGGCGTGACCGACGGCCTGATCAGCGCCGCCGTGCGGGATGTTCGCAGCGCGCCGGTGGACCTCGACGCGCTGTCGCTGACCGTGGAACTCGGCCAGCAGGGTGAGGATGTGGGTGCGACCCTCGCCGGGCAGGCGACCGGCCTGCGCCTTGACCGGCTGGGGCCGGAGATCCTCGGTCAGGCCGGGATCGGCGCCGATATCGTGATCGGGGCGGAGGAGATCACGGCCCGCGACATCCGCCTCGACAGCGACCTCCTCGATGTCCTGGCCGAGGTCGTGCAGGAACGCGCCAACGGCGGCCTGCGCTTCTCCTACGCGGTTGAGACCGCGGATGCCGGGCCGGTCGCCGCGGCCTACGGCCTTGATGCCGAGGGCCGGGTGCAGGCGTCGGGCGAGGGCTCGCTCACCGACGGCGTCATCGCCACCACCCTCGACCTCGTGGCGCAGGAGCTGCGCTATAACGATCTCGCTGCGGCGGAACGGCTGGAGCTCGCCGCGAACCTCGTCGGCGGCGATACGATCGATCTGACGGCGCGGGCGACCGCCACGGGAGTTCAGGCCGACCAGCTCGGCCCGCAGGAGCTCGGCCGCGTCACTCTCACCGCCGACGCACAGCTCGACGGGCAGACACTGGCGCTCTCCCCCCTGACGCTGGAGACCGGACTCGGCACGGTCCGGCTCAGCGGCACGGCGACGACCGATACGTCCAACGCCGACCTCTCCCTGCAACTCGACCTGCCGCAGGTCGCCCCCATCGCGGCGGCCTATGGTCAGCAGGCGCGCGGCTCCGCGGATCTCGACGGCACGCTGATCCGTACCGACGGCGACACGCTCATCACCCTCGACGGGACCGTGGCGGACGCGGCTTACGGGGAGCTTGTGGACCTCGGCCGCCTCACCCTCGATGCCGAGGTGGCGCAGGACACCGAGGAGACCCGCCTCGACCTCGACGGCCGCGCCACGGGCCTCCGCATCGACCGCCTTACGCCCGACCTGCTCGGCCCCACCACGCTGGGCGCGACCATCCGCCTCGCCGATGTCATCGAGGTTCAGCGTGCCGAGATCGACAACCGCCTGCTGACGGGGAACGCCAGCGGCACCCTCTCCGAAACCTCGTCCATCGACTACCGCCTCGCCGTCCCCACCCTCGCCCCCATCGCGGAGCTCTACGACCAGGCAGCGAGCGGCGCCCTCGTCGCAGACGGCGTGGTGACGCTCGCCGACGCACCCCAGATCCAGGGCCGCCTCTCGCTGGAGGACTTCACCTTCACCGGCCAGCGCTTCGGCGATGTGGTGCTCGGCCATGACGTGACCCTCGGCGATCCGATCACGGCGGAGGCGAACCTGCGCGCGGTCGCAGGCCCCCTCGCCGGCACCGATCTCGACCTCGTCGCCCGCTATGGTGGCGAGACGCTGAACATCAGTCGCCTGTCCGGCAGCCTCGCCGGGCAGCGCATCGACGGGCGCGCCGATGTGAACCTCGCGGCGCCCAGCGTCGATGGTCGCCTCGATATCACCGTCACCAGCCTCTCCCGGATCGAGGCGCTGGCGGGCACGAACCTCGGCCTCTCCGGCCGCGCCAATGCCCGGCTCGACCTCTCGGCCCCTGGCGAGCGGCAGGACGTGGCGCTCACCGCCAACTTCACCGGCACCGCCTCAGGGGCGGAGATCGACGGCGCGCGCCTCACGGCCAACATCCGTGATGCGCTCGGCGCCCCCCGGATCAATGCCGCCTTCGCCACCGAAGCCATCCGGCGCGACACGCTCGAGATCGGCTTCGTCGATATCCAGGCCAACGGCCCGCTCGACGGTCTCACGCTCGCCGCCGACATCTCCGGCACGCTGGGCGAGCGCATCGTCACGCTCGACACCCGCGCCCTGATCGCTGCACAGCCGGGGCGCACCCGGATCGATATCGACCAGCTCGCCGCTACCCTCGGCACCACGGCCATCGCGCTCGCGGGCCCTATGGACGTGACCATCGCGAATGGCGTGACCTCGGTCGACAACATCTCCATCCTCGTGCCCGGCGGCGGCAACCTCTCGGGCAATGTCGACCTGCGCGGCGGCGGCCTCGTTGGTCGGCTCTTCGCTGCGGATGTCGACCTAGGCGGTTTTGCGGAGCTCACCGGCGCGCCCTTCGTCGCGGGCGATCTGAATGCCGAGCTCATCTTCGACACCCGCGCGGCCAGCGCCTCCGCCAGCCTCGACGGCGCGCTCACCGACTTCATTGCCTCCGACGTGCTGGAGGAGGGGATCTCCGTCAACGCCGCGCTGGCCGCCGAGTGGGACGGCCGCATCGTGGATGCCGACATCACCGTCGTCGGCGGCTTCGGCGAGCCCTTCCTGCTCGCCGCCGACGTGCCACTGACGGCCCGCACCCCGGGGCCGATCCCGACCCTCGTGCGCGACGCGCCGCTGGAGGCGAGTATCCGCTGGGCTGGCGAGGTCCGCCCCCTGTGGGCCTTCGTCCCCCTGCGCAGCCAGGTCCTGTCGGGCCGCTCCACAATCGACCTCGACGTGACCGGCACCATCGACGAGCCCCAGATCGGTGGCGTCATCTCGCTCTCCGACGGGCGCTATGAGAACCTGCGCGCCGGCGTGATCCTGACCGAGGTCACGATCACCTCCGACATCACCGACCTCGGCAATCTGGAGGTCCTGCTCCAGGCCAGCGACGGCGGCGACGGGCGGATCTACGGGGAGATCGACCTCAACAACACCACCGGTCCATTCATCGTCGACGGCCTGATCGAGGCGGAGGAGGCCGTGATCGTCCGCCGCGATGACGTCACCGCCCAGATCACCGCGCAGATCGACATCGACGGTCCGTTCAACGACTTGCTCATCAGCGGCGAGGCCGAGGTCGACCGGGCCGAGATCCGCCTCGTCAACGCCAGCCCACCGGAGATCATCACCCTTGGCGAGGTCGAGATCATCGGCCGCCGTCCGCCGCCGGAGCGCACGCCCGCTGCGCGCAACATCGACCTCGACATCGACGTGACGGCAAACAACGGCATCTTCGTCCGCGGGCGGGGTCTCGAGTCCGAATGGCAGATGAACCTCAACGTCTTCGGCACCGCCGACCGCACCCGTGTGCGCGGCACGGTCGAGCGTCTGCGCGGCTCGTTCTCCCTCATCGGGCGGGATTTCGACCTCACGACCGGCGAGATCACCTTCAACGGCGCCCACCCGATCGATCCGCAGCTCGAGATCATCCTGACGCGCGAGGATGATGAGCTCACCGGCCAGATCCTGATCACCGGCCCCGCCTCCGACCCGCAGATCAACTTCGCCTCGGTTCCGGCTCTGCCTGAGGAGGAGGTGCTGCCGCAGCTCCTCTTCGGCCAGAGCCAGGCGAGCCTGAATGCCGGCCAGGCCCTGCAGCTCGCCTCGGGCGTCGCAACGCTCGCCTCGGGGAATGCCGGGCCGCTCGACGTGGCGCGGGGTGCGCTCGGCGTGGACGTTCTGCAGGTCGATGCGGGCGAGGGCGGCGAGGGCTCCTCACTGACCGTGGGCCGCACCGTCGGCGATGGCGTGTTCGTGGGGGCGGAGACGGCGCTCGACGGATCGGGGCAGAACAACATCGTGGTCGAGCTCGAAGTGATCCGGAACATCACTCTAGATGCGGAGGTCGCCGCGGGCGAAGGCTCCTCCTCCATCGGCATCACCTACAGCCGCGATTTCTGAGCACGCCGCCACCCCCTCCCCCCACGGGGGCGAGGGCCGGGGAGGGGGAAACTTGGGTGGACAACTGTCATACGCAAGTCATACCCACCCGATTTCCACTGGAGCCCAATCCCAAACCCTAGCCAAGCAACCGCGTCGTCTGAATCCAATATATCGGATTGACGCGCGCCCCTCCCCGCGCTCAAATCCGGCCATGACGACACCACCTCGCCTCGGCCAGATCGTCCGCGCAGCCCGGGCCGCTCAGAGCCTCACCCTCGCCCAAGTCAGCGAGCGCTCCGGCGTCTCCCGCTCCATGCTCTCGGCCATCGAGCGCGACGTGGTGAACCCCACCTTCTCCGTCGTGTGGGCGCTCTGCCAGGCGCTCGACATCGACCTCGCCTCGCTCGAGCCGCGCCCGCCCGAAGCAGGCATCACCCACCAGCGCGCGTTCGAGACGCCGGCACGCACCAGCGAGGATGGGCTCTGCGAGATCCGCATGCTCTCGCCCCGCCGCTCCACCCTCTCGGTCGAATGGCACGAGCTGCGCTTCGCACCGGGTGGAGCGCTCGTGTCGGCGGCTCACGCAGCCGGCACCGTCGAGCACCTGACCTGCCTCGACGGCACGCTATCTGTCGAGACAGCCGCCGGGGTCGCGACCGCGGGGCCGGGCGACACGCTGCGCTATGCCGCCGATACCGACCATGCGATCCGCGCCGATCACGAAGGCGCGCGCGCCCTGCTCCTGGTCATGCTTCCCGCGTGACTCTCGCGACAAGTACAATATACTGTACTTTGTTTCAGATATCGTATTGGAGCCTGCCCATGTCCACCGCCCTCGCTGAGGCCGCCCAGACCGAACTTGATGCAATTGAAGCAGAGGGTTTGACGAAATCCGAGCGTCGGATCACCTCGCCCCAGTCAGCGCACATCACCGCCAATGGCCGCCCGCTCCTCAACCTATGCGCCAACAACTATCTGGGGCTCGCCGACCATCCGAAACTGCTCGACGCGGCACGCGAAGCACTGGAAACGCACGGCTTCGGCATGGCCTCCGTCCGCTTCATCTGCGGCACGCAGGACCTTCACAAGCAATTGGAAGCGCGGCTCGCTTCGTTCCTGGGAATGGAGGACTGCATCCTCTTCCCGTCCTGCTTCGATGCCAATGGCGGCCTCTTCGAACCCCTTCTGGGCCCGGAGGACGCAATCATTTCCGACGCCCTTAATCATGCGTCAATCATTGACGGGGTACGTTTGTGCAAGGCGCAGCGGTTCCGCTACGCCAGCAACGACATGGCCGCGCTGGAGGAGCAGCTCATCGCCGCGAAGGATGCGCGGCTCAAGGTGATCGTGACGGACGGCGTGTTCTCAATGGACGGCATCATCGCGGACCTGCCGGGCATCTGCGATCTGGCGGAGAAGTACGGCGCTACGGTCGTTGTCGACGACTGCCACGCCACGGGTTTCCTGGGGCAACGTGGTGCGGGCACGCCGGAGGCGACGGGCACCGAGGGCCGCGTCCACATCCTGACCGGCACGCTCGGCAAGGCCCTCGGCGGCGCTTCGGGCGGTTACGTCGCTGGCCCGAAACCGATCGTGGAACTACTGCGCCAGCGCGCGCGGCCTTACCTCTTCTCCAATGCCGTCGCTCCGGCGATCTGTGCCGCCTCGCTCGCCGCACTCGATCTGGTGGAGAACGCCCACGACCTGCGCGCGCAACTGGAGCGCAACGCCCAACGCTTCCGCGCCGGAATGACCGATGCCGGGTTCGAGCTGATCCCCGGCCACCATCCGATCATCCCGGTCATGCTGCACGATGCGCCCCTCGCCGCCCGTTTCGCCGAGGCGCTGTTGGACGAAGGGCTCTACGTCATCGCCTTCTCCTACCCCGTCGTGCCGAAGGGGCAGGCCCGCATCCGCACGCAGATGTCCGCGGCCCACAGCGACGCCGACATCAACACCGCCATCGCTGCCTTCACCAAGGTCGGCCGTGACCTCGGTGTGATCTGATGCGCGCGCTCGTCAAGACCAACGCCGCCCCTGGCCTCACCCTGCGCGACGAGCCGCGCCCGACACCCGGACCCGGCGAGGTGCTGATCCGTCCGCACAAGGTCTCGATCTGCGGCACGGACCTCCACATTCATAACTGGGACGCCTGGGCCGCGAAGACCGTGCCGGTGCCCAACATCATCGGCCACGAATTCGTCGGCCGCGTGGAGCAGGTCGGCGAGGGCGTAACGCTCGTCAAACCCGGCGACCGCGTCTCCGGCGAGGGGCACGTGGTCTGCGGCGTCTGCCGCAACTGCCGTGCGGGGCGGGAGCATCTGTGCATTGACACCAAGGGCGTCGGCGTGAACCGAGCGGGCTGCTTTGCCGATGCGCTCGTGATCCCGGAGCACAACGTCTACCCCCTGCCCGACAACCTGCCAGACGAGATCGCGAGCATCCTCGACCCGCTCGGCAATGCGGTCCACACGGCGCTGAGCTTCGATCTGGCCGGCGAGGACGTGCTCATCACCGGTGCGGGTCCCATCGGTCTGATGTCCGCCGCCATCTGCCGCCATGTCGGCGCGCGCCACGTCGTCGTCACCGACCTCAACGAAGGCCGCCTGAAGCTGGCCGAGACGATGGGCGCGAGCCGGGGTGTCCGCGCCGACGCCGACCTGCGCGCCGTCATGGGCGAGCTCGGCATGCGCGAGGGCTTCGATGTGGGGCTCGAGATGTCGGGCGCGCCCGCGGCTCTCGACGCCATGATCGGTACCATGAACCATGGCGGGCATATCGGGCTCCTCGGCATCTTCGCGAGGGACGTGACGCTCGACCTGAACCGCGCGATCTTCAAGGGCCTGCAGATCAAGGGGATCTACGGGCGCGAGATGTTCGACACCTGGCACAAGGCGGTCGCGATGCTGCAATCGGGCCTCGACGTCTCGCCGGTGATCACCCACCGCCTGCCCTTCGAGAAGTTCCAGTCCGGCTTCGACGCGCTGAACGCCGGCGACGCCTGCAAGGTCATCCTGGAGATGTAGCGCTCGGCTGCTCGGGTAGCATCTTGCGTATTTGAAGAGAGTGATGCAGCAGGGTGCCCCCCCTCATCACTCTCGCTAAATACGCCCGCCGGAGGCGAAGACTCAGCGCGCGCGGGCGCCGCCGAAGCGGACGGGGCTGACGCGGCGCTCCCATTCCGCTTCGGCGGCGAAGCGGTATTCCGAAGCCGGGCGGCCGCCGCGGCGGGCCGTCTGGGCGCCGGTGGGCTCGATGAGGCCCGACTGCGTCATCATCCGGCGGAAGTTCTGTTTATGCAGCGTCTGGCCGGAGACCGCCTCCGCCACCGATTGCAGTTCGAAGAGGGTGAACGTCTCCCGCATCAGTTCGAAGAGCACGGGGCGGTATTTCAGTTTCGCGCGCAGCCGCCCGATGCCGGTGGCGAGGATGCGGCGGTGGTCGCGGGGCAGGGGGCGACCCGTCGCGGGCAGGTCCGGCGGGACGTCGCGGCCCCGGTCGCGGGGGTATTCGGGGACCAGCCGCGCTTCGTAGAGCAGCTCATAACGCTCCAGCACCAGTTCGTCGCGCCAGGGCTGACCGTCGAGGCCCCAGCTCAGGCGCGCGCGGTCCTGGCGGCGGGGCGTGTCGGCCCAGCTTCGCAGCGCCTCCTCAATTGGGGTCGTGACCGGGGGCGAGCCGGCGCGGCGGTCTTCCCACGGGAAGAACTGCGACCAGGGGCGCCAGTCCTGCCCCTCAAGCCGTTCTCGGCCGGGCACCAGAGCGAGATAGCCGATGGAGACGGTGTGCTCCCGCTCGCCCTCCGCATCCCGCGCACGGTCGCCGAAGGTGTAGAGCTGTTCGACATGGGCGAGCGGGTGACCGGTGTCGCTCTCCACCCAGTCGCGCAAGCTAAGCTCCAGCGTACGGTGCCGGTCCGGATCGAAGGGGCGTGACGGCAGGTCGGGACCCGGCAACGTCAAAACATGCGGCACGGCGCGGCCCTCCGCCTCGATCACGCCGACCAGCACCGCGGTCAGCTCGACGCGGATCGGGCGGGTCACAACTGCTCCATATGGGCGGCGAAGCGGGCGAGGAATTGCGCCTTGACCTCCATCGGCGGACGGGGTGCGATCTCGATCCCGGCGATACCCTTGTGGCGGGGCGCGCCGAAGAAGCGGTTGGCCTCCTCCGGCGTGAAGCCCGCGATCTGCACCGCCTCGGCCCAGGCGGAGATCCGGTCGGCGCGCTTGATCTGCTTCTTCACCGTTGCGGGCAGCTCCGGCGGCAGGCCGAAGCGGATGTGGATCGCCTCGGTCAGCCGCACGTCCATCGCCTTGTAGCCCGGCCCCACCGCCGATTTCACCGGAGAGATCATGTCGCCGATGACGTACTCCGGGGCGTCATGCAACAGGGCCGCCAAGCGCCATTTCACCGGTGCCTTCGGGCAGATCGCGGCGTGGATGTCGTCGACCAACAGCGAGTGCTCGGCCACCGAATAGGGCCATTCGCCTTGCGTCTGCCCGTTCCAGCGCGCGACGAAGGCGAGGCCATGGGCGATGTCCTCGATCTCCACGTCGAGCGGCGACGGGTCGAGCAGGTCGAGCCGCCGGCCCGAGAGCATCCTTTGCCATGCGCGTGGCGCTTGCGACATCCCGTTCTCCGCCCGTTGAAACGCGGGCGGAGGATAGGAGCAGTGCGGCGATTGTCCAGCGGCTCAGCGGTCGAAGACGAGGTCGAAATTGACTGGGACGGCCGGGGAGATCGCCTCGAGCCCCGCAATCTCCCGCAACTGCGCGACGCCGTCGCCATAGCCGAAGTCGCGCGCGTCGGTGAGCACGGGCCGCGCGGTCGACACGGCAACGCGATCCGCTCCAATGCGCGTCACGTTGACGGTCGCATCATAGGTCGCCTCGTGATCGTTCGTGGCCACGGTGATGGTGATGTCGTCCTGCGTCCGCTCGCCTTCTCCGAGGCTTTCGTAGGCAGCCAGGTCGATCTCGGCGCTCACGGTGGCTTCGGGGAAGTTCGCGACGTCGAACAGGATCTCCCGCATCCGCTCGTTCCGGATATCGATCAGCGTCTCGACGGAGGCCAGCGGGATGCTGACGGTCGCCTCGCCACCCTCCGCCACGGTGCCGGTGAGGTCGTCGAAACTGTGCGCCTCGGCAATCTCGCCCTCCTTCACCGTGACGAAACCGACGGTGGAGGCCTCCGAATCGAGGGTCCAGTCGGCGGCGGACAGGGCAAGCGGCGCGGTGGTGAGGGCCGCGGCAGTGATCAAAGCCTTGAGCATTTTATCCTCCCTAGCTGGAGCCTGATCGTATCATGACCGGGCGATGAACCGGGGCGCACAAGCGCCGCACGCGGCATGACGCCTGCGTGATGCTCCCCATGTGGTTGTGAAACAAAATCGGAACCCAAGCCATGCGGCGGTCCTGCTTTTTGCGATGCGGGCCGTAGCACCACGCGAGCAAAGGGCGGCCGTCCACGGGCGCGCCAGATACAGAGCGGCAAGATGACCGGTAAGTGACGTTGTTCGGCGCGAGACGGGGTGCTATCTGCGCTAGCGATACCGCTCAATGGGGGACCACATGGCCAAGGATTACGTCGTCAAGGACATCGAGCTTGCGGATTACGGCCGCAAGGAGCTGGACATCGCCGAGACCGAAATGCCGGGCCTGATGGCGCTGCGGGCAGAGTATGGCGAGAGCAAACCTCTCAAGGGCGCGCGCATCGTCGGATCGCTGCACATGACGATCCAGACCGCCGTGCTGATCGAGACGCTGGTGGAGCTGGGTGCGGATGTGCGCTGGGCCTCCTGCAACATCTTCTCGACCCAGGATCATGCGGCGGCGGCGATCGCGGCGGGCAACGTTCCGGTCTTTGCCGTGAAGGGCCAGTCGCTGGAGGAGCACTGGGACTACCTCGACCGCTCCTTCCAGTTCCCCGAAGGCGCAAACATGATCCTCGACGACGGGGGCGACGCGACCCTCTACGTCCTGCTCGGCGCACGGGCCGAGGCTGGTGAGGATTTGGGTATCCCGACCTCTGAGGAGGAGGAAGTGATCCACGCACAGATCAAAAAGCGGATGGAGCAGTCCCCGGGCTGGTTCACCAAAACGCGCGACGCGATCAAGGGTGTCTCGGAGGAGACCACGACCGGCGTGCACCGCCTCTATGATCTCGTGAAGAAGGGCCAGCTCCCCTTCCCGGCGATCAACGTGAACGACAGCGTCACCAAGTCGAAGTTCGACAACAAGTACGGCTGCAAGGAGTCGCTGGTCGACGGCATCCGCCGCGCGACCGACACGATGATGGCCGGCAAGGTCGCGGTCGTGATGGGCTATGGCGACGTGGGCAAAGGCTCCGCCGCCTCGCTGCGCGGCGCTGGTGCACGGGTCAAGGTGACGGAAGTCGATCCGATCTGCGCGCTTCAAGCCGCCATGGACGGCTTCGAGGTCGTTCTTCTGGAGGACGCGCTGGAGACGGCCGACATCTTCATCACCACCACCGGCAACAAGGACGTGATCCGCATCGAGCACATGCGCGCGATGAAGGACATGGCGATCGTTGGCAACATCGGCCACTTCGACAACGAGATCCAGGTCGCCGCCCTCAAGAACCACAAGTGGACCAAGATCAAGGATCAGGTGGACATGATCGAGATGCCCTCGGGCAACCGGATCATCCTGCTGTCCGAAGGCCGCCTGCTGAACCTAGGCAACGCGACCGGCCACCCGTCCTTCGTGATGTCCGCGTCCTTCACCAACCAGGTGCTGGCGCAGATCGAGCTGTGGACCAAGGGCGACGAGTACGAGAACAAGGTCTACATCCTGCCCAAGCACCTCGATGAGAAGGTGGCGCGCCTGCATCTCGACCGAATCGGGGTGAAGCTCACCCGGCTCGACAAGGAGCAGGCGGACTATATCGGCGTGACGCCGGAGGGGCCGTTCAAGCCCGAGCACTACCGCTACTAGGATGCGCTGGCTGCGCCGCATCGCGGCGCTCGGCTTGCTGGTCCTGGCAGGCTTCGGCGGGTGGACCCTTGTGGTTCATCCGCAGACGCCATTGCCACGCTGGTGGAACCCGATCGAGCCGCTGGTGCTGACCGATCCGGTCACGCCCGTCACCTCGTGGAAGATCGGGCGGGCGGTGCGCGATGGCGCGACCTGCAGGGCGACGCTGCGGCCCGGTGCGGCGTTCGAGGCGTTGTCCGACATCGAGGTCTCCGACGTCTGCCATATCCGCGACCGGGTGCGGCTCACCCGCGTGGGCGATGCGGAGCTGCGCCCGGTGGAGACGACCTGCGAGACCGCGCTGCGGCTGGCGATGTGGGAGCGGCACACGCTCCAGCCCCTCGTCGAGGCGGAGTTCGGGGAGCGGGTGACGACGATCCGCCACCAGTCGAGCTACAACTGCCGCACGATCCGCGGCAGCTCCACCCGCATGAGCACCCATGCAACGGCGGACGCGATCGACGTCGCAGGCTTCACGCTGGAGGATGGCCGCCAGATCGAGCTGATCGAGGACTGGGAGGATACGTCCTTCTGGCAGGGTCTGCGCAATGGCGGCTGCCGGTGGTTCGGAACGGTGCTCGGCCCCGATTACAACGCGCTGCATGCCGACCATTTCCACATGCAGAACCGCGGCGGATTCTGCCGCTAGGCCTCAGACCGAGGCGCCGTAGCGGTCCTTGAAGCGCCGCTTCAGCCGCCGGTGCCACGCGGGTTCGTGCTCGGGCACGAACCCTTCGGCCGCAAGTACCGCCTCGGCGAACGTGTCCGCGTAGAGCGGCTCCGGCCGGTTCAGCAGCGCGGCAGCCCCCAGTTCGTTGCAGAAGCCCCATTGCACGCAGAGCTGATCGAGGAGCACCTCGAGATCCCGTTCGAGGTCGTCGGTCACGTTCAGAACAGCTCCAGCACCGCGCCTCCGGCGGCCACGCCGATCACCGCATAGGTCCCGTCGATCAGCGTCAGCACCCAGGGGCGGCCGCTATACATGTTGTTCACCGCCATCCACGGAACCCCGAGGAACGCGCCGACGCCTGCCCCCATCATCAGGCCCTCCGCCGCACCCTGTACGTCGGCGAGGTACCAGATCCACTGCAAGAAGCCGCAAAGCAGCACAAAGCAGGCATAGCTGAGGCCGAAGACCGCGCGGCTCATGCCACTCTCTTCCGACGGCGCGATGCCGGCCGCGTCGCGCCACGGGCCGGACATCAGGCCGTACCACGCGGCCCCGATGGCCCAGATCGCGGCGGCGGCGACCAGAACGGCGACGATCTCCATGGCGGCTCCTCCGCGTTCGGGCGCGTTTGGGTGCCGCCCAGCCTGCGCCAGCCGCGTCCGCGCGGCAAGCTCAGCCGCCGACGCAGCGCACGGGGACGATCGCGTTGGCGGTGGAGGCGGTGAGGCGCGCGCCTGCCCCCTCGCCGGGTTCGGAGGGTTGGAGGTCGTAGGCGATCCGCGCGGTGTCGAGGACTGCCGCCAGTGCCCCTGCGCCGATGACCACACCGTCGCGGGCGCCGGTCCCGCTGGTGGCAAGCCCTGCGACAGCATCGCCGGCGTCGAGCGCCGGTGCGCCGTCCATGCCGGCGAAGACGGGCACGCGCACGGCAACGGTGCCGTTCTGCGGCTCCGCCCCTGCACCGCGCTCCGCCGTGCTCGCGCTCAGCCCGCCGCCATCCTGGTATCCGATGACCCGGGCGCGGTCGCCGGGATCGGGCAGCGCAGCATCGGACAGGGCGAGCCACGTCGTCGAACGCTCACCCGGCGCCGTGATGACCGCGACCTCACCCGCCCCGTCGAGATGCAGGACCTCGGCCGCGATGCCGTCCCGGATCTCCACCCGCGGGCACTGATCGACGAGCGCGAAGGCCGTCAGAATGTCGGTGTTGTTGACGTAGAAGCCGGTGCCCGCGGCCTGCTGCACACGCTCGGCCTGCACAAGCACCGGCTCGGCCTCCGCTGTGTCGCTCGCCGGAGTCCCTGTCGAGATCTCGGGGATCTGTCCGACGAAGATGCTCGCCACCGTGGCGTTGAAGAGCGGGCGCCGCTCGGTCGGGGCGAGGACACGGATGTTGATCCAGCCCTCCTCCAGCGGTTCGGAGCGGAGATAGGCGATGCGCGCATCCTCGATCTCGGCCGACGTGACCTGACGCGCGCCGGTGCGCAGCGTGTAGAGATCGCCGGTCGCCAGCGCCTCCTCGATCCGGCCATGGGCCTCCTGCATGCCCGCGGCGTCGCTGCGCCAGACCAGCGTGTCGAGGCCGGTGGGGTCGAGATAGCGGGTCGCACCACCCTCGACCGGTTCCAGCGTCACGCTCTCCCACGGCAGGCCGAGTGCGACGGCCTCGTCCTCGGACGGGCGGATGTCCCAGCCGAGTTCCGCCTGCAGCGCGGCCCAGTCGGCGAGAAGGCCGGTGGCCTGCTCCGCGCTGACCGACTCCTGATCCAGGAGTTGTGCGGCCGCGGCGGCCGTCCGCTCCCCCCAGCTTCCGTCGACCAGCCCGTCGTAGACCTCGGCATGGGCGAGCAACGTCTGGATGCCGCGGATCTGCGCTGGAACAAGCTCCTCCTGCGCCAGTGCAGGCAGGGGAAACACCGCCGCGAGAACAGCGGCGATGCGGATGAGGGCTAGCATTGGTATTCTCCCGTCCCGGATATCGGCGGGCATCATACATCAGGGAAACGCATCGGCGAAGATCAGCCTATGGTTGTATTTTTGCCGCCCACCGAGAGGCAGGCATCAGCCCTTGTAGCCCCCCATTTCACAGACGATCTTCCACTCCGCCTCGGTGACAGGCTGCACCGACAGGCGCGAGTTGTTGACAAGGATCATCTCGGCGAGCCGCGGCTCCGCCTTGCAATCATCGAGGGTCACCGGCGTCTCGAACGGACCGATGGCCTTGATGTCCACGCATTCCCAGCGCGGGTCGTCGGTCTTCGAATCGGGGTGCGCCTCGGCGATGACCTCGACCACGCCGACGATCTGCTTCTCGTTGACGGAGTGATAGAAGAAGCCGCGGTCGCCCAGCTTCATCTCCCGCATGTTGTTGCGGGCCTGGTAGTTGCGGACCCCGTCCCACTCCTCCCCCGCGTCGCCCTTTGCCACCTGATCGTCCCAGGACCAGGTGTTGGGCTCGGACTTGAACAGCCAGTAGCGCATGTCAGCCTCCGATCACGCGGTTCCAGGGGTGGATGTCGACGGTGCGAAAGAGGCTGGCCTTCGCATAGGGATCGGCGGCGGCCCGATCGGCCGTGCGCAGCCCAAGACCGGCTCTTTTTGCACATTTGGGCAGTCTTGACATTGATCCACCAGGCATAACCTCTCCAAGTTGCGGTATCGTCGTTATGTGACATCAGTGCCGGTCGTCCAACACTTCAACGGGGATCGCCTGCCACTCCGGCACCCCGAGCTTGTTGAGTGCATCAACAACAGGTTGCGTGCAGAGCACATCCCGCATGAACGCATCACGCCATATCAAGCGGCCCGCAATCTTGCTGGCGCGGACGACCCGCCGGGCGCCACGGGAGGAATACGCTCCGCGGTACTTTTCCACGACACGATCCATCGGGCCAATTTTGCTAAGTTCGAGATCGTAGCTTTCGAACATTGGCAGAAGCGTGGCAAAGAAGAACGGACCGTCCCAGGGCGGGCAGGCTCGAACCGGATCCCAGACCTTGTCATGAGGCGTGAAATCGAACGCCGTGTCGTCCAACGCAGTCATGATCTGGAAGAAGGCTTCATCCACGATCACTTCTTCGGTGACGCGCGCAATGTAGTCACCCAGAACATGACTGTTCCGGTAAGGCTTCTTGCCTCCACGGACTATCGCCCAAAGCTTTGAAAGCTGCTCCTTGCTTTCAGATTCTAGCGGCCCCTGCGCTGCCCACGTATTGCCCCCGGTGGCGTAGTGCAGATCTTCCAACGGATGCCATTGAGCACCTTCCCGACTGTACTGTGGGCCATCCCTCTCAAGGGCCCACGTCACATGGCTGGACGTCGGGCAAGCGAAGTCCCGTGCGAGTTGATAGCACTTGAGCTCATTCATTTGCAGCACCGGCAATGAGAGACCGAGACTGCCCCTCGACATGCTCTTTCTTAACAACGGGTAAGGTGAGTCCCACGATCACGATATCTCCGTTCATCCGCCGCCCGGCACCTGCCCCTACTTTCGAAACGAGCCTTTGCCGTATCGGACAAACGCGCCGGGACTGTCGTGGGCGATGATGACGTGAAGCATGGGCTCTCCTTCTCAGGCCTTGGCGCCTTTGCGCCCCGATCCGAGCATCGGGGCAGCGGTGGTGTCGAGCGGCCAGCGGGGGCGGGCCGCGAGGGTCATATCGTCAGTCTGGCCGAGACGATAGCGCTCCCACCCCGCCCAGGCGATCATCGCGCCGTTATCGGTGCAGAGCGCGAGCGGCGGGGCGGTGAAGGCGAAGCCGGCCTCAGTGGCGGCGGCCTCCAGCCCGGCGCGGAGCGTGCGGTTGGCGGCGACCCCGCCGGCGACGGCGATGGTGGTGGCGCCGTGGCTCTCGGTAAAGGCCGTCATGGCGCGGCGGGTCTTGCCGGTCAGCACGTCGGCGACCGCCGCCTGGAACGAGGCGCAGAGATCGGCGCGATCCTGCAGGGTCAGCCCGCCCTTCTCCGTGATGATCTGATCGCGGGCCCGGCGCAGCGCTGTCTTCAGCCCCGAAAAGCTCATATCGCAGCCGGGCCGGTCTATCAGCGGGCGGGGAAAGTCGAAGCGGGTGGGGTCGCCCTGCGTTGCCTCCTGCTCGACCGCCGGGCCGCCTGGCTGCGGCAGGCCAAGGAGTTTTGCCGTCTTGTCGAAGGCCTCGCCCGGCGCATCGTCGATGGTGCCGCCGAGCCGGGTGAACTCCTCCGGCCCCGCAACGGCGAGGAACTGGCAGTGCCCACCGGAGACGAGCAGCATGAGGTAGGGAAACTCCAACCCATCGGTCAGGCGGGGCGTGAGTGCATGGCCTGCAAGATGGTTCACTCCGATCAGCGGCTTGCCTGCGCCCGCCGCCAGCCCTTTGGCGAACATCACGCCGGACAGGACGCCGCCGATCAGGCCAGGCCCGGCGGTCACCGCGACGGCCTCGATCTCGGCCAGCGTCACGCCCGCCTCCGCAAGCGCCTGCTCCACCACGATGTCCAGCCGCTCCGCGTGCGCGCGCGCCGCGATCTCCGGCACCACGCCGCCGAAATCGGCATGGAGGTCAGCTTGGGAGAAGACACGTGAGGACAGGACCTCCCGCTCTGCGCTCACGACGGCGGCGGCAGTGTCGTCACAGCTCGATTCGAGGCCGAGGATGAGGGGCGCGCGGGTCATCGGCCCCGCGTACCCTTCGCCTCTCTCTTCGTCAAATATCCCCGCCGGAGGCGCCTGCCCGCACCGTCGCTTGCGTATTTGGGGAAAGATGAAGGATCAGGCGGGCTCCACCAGTCCCGCGACACCCGTCATGGCGCCCGGCTCCAGTTCGAGGGCAAGCAGGCGTTCTGGATTGGTGGGCGGCGGGTACTCGAGGCCGAGCGCGAGGTCGCGCCGGAAGCCAAAGCGGCCATAGTACGGCGCGTCACCGACGAGGATCACACGAGACCAGCCGAGGCCGGACGCCAGCTCCAGCGTATGACGGATCAGGAGCGCACCCAGCCCCTCCCCCTGCCGCACCGGGTGCACCGCGATGGGGCCGAGCAGTAGGGCCGCGGCCTCGCCAACCCTCACCGGCCAATAACGGATCGCAGCGGCCAGCACGTCGTATTCGTCGCGCACCATCCAGCTCAGACCCTCGACCGGCGGACCGCTGCGCAGGCGGTAGCTCGACAGCGCCGTGCGGCCCGGCGCGAAGGCCAGGTCGTAGAGCAGTTCCACCTCGTAGGTGTCGTCGGCGCGTTCGAGAAGCAGGCGGGTCATGGGGACTCCGAGGGCAGGGACGGGAAAGGGCTCTCTCGTCTCAGCCTCGTCGCATCATCTGGTCCCGTGCCCCTTTTCGGTTACATTCCGCCGGGCTAGCACGCCGCGATCCGCCCGCCAAGACCGAGGAGCCTCATGTTCTACCGCCCCGAAGACGGCCACGGCCTGCCGCACAACCCGTTCAACGCCGTCGTTACGCCGCGCCCCATTGGCTGGATCTCGACGAGATGCAAGGACGGGCGGGAGAATCTGGCGCCCTATTCCTTCTTCAACGCCGTCGCCTACGTGCCGCCGCAGGTGATGTTCGCGAGCACGTCGGCCAAGGACGACCGGCACATGGGCAAGGACTCGGTTGCCAATATCGACGAGACGGGCGTCTTCTGCGTCAACATCGTCAGCTACGAGATGCGCGACGTGATGAACCTGACCTCGGGCAACTACCATGGCGACGAGGACGAGTTCGCCATGGCGGGCCTCGAGCGGGCGGAGTGCGAGACCATCGCCTGCTCCCGCGTCGCGGGCGCGCCGGCGTCGCTCGAATGCAAGCTCACGCAGATCGTGAAGCTGCCGGGCGAGGCGAACTACACCGTCTTCGGCGAGGTCACGGGCGTGCATCTGCGCGACGATTGCCTGGTTGACGGCATCTTCGACGTACTCACCTTCAACCCGCTGGCCCGGATGGGCTATCGCGACTACACCGTTGTGCGGGAGAAGTTCAGCCTGAAGCGGCCAGGCGAATAGCCGCCTTCCAGCTTGTTCCAAGTATCCTCGCGCGGAAGCGCGAAACCGCGTCCTGAGGAGGCCCCGAATGACCCAGACGACCATCGGCATCATCGGCGGCTCCGGCCTCTACGCGATCGAGGGGCTGGAGAGCGCGGAGTGGGTCTCCGTCGAGACGCCGTGGGGCGCGCCGTCCGACCAGCTCTTCACCGGCATGCTCGACGGGGTGCGCATGGTCTTCCTGCCGCGGCACGGACGGGGGCATGTGCACACGCCTTCCACCGTGCCTTATCGCGCCAACATCCACGCGCTCAAGGCACTCGGGGTCACGGATGTCTTCAGCCTGTCGGCCACCGGCAGCTTCCGGGAGGAGATGGCGCCCGGCGATTTCGTCATCGTCGATCAGTTTATCGACCGGACTTTCGCGCGGGAGAAGTCGTTCTTCGGCCCCGGCCTCGTCGCACATGTCAGCCTCGCCCATCCCACTTGCCCGCGCCTGTCGGACGTGGCGGAGGAGGCGGCGAAGGCCGAGGGCATCAACGTGCACCGCGGCGGCACGTATCTCGCCATGGAAGGCCCGCAATTCTCCACGCTCGCGGAGTCGAAGCTCTATCGCGAGGTCTGGAACTGCGACGTGATCGGCATGACCAACATGCCCGAGGCGAAACTCGCGCGGGAGGCGGAGCTTTGCTACGCCTCGGTCGCGATGGTCACGGACTATGATTGCTGGCACCCGGATCACGACAATGTCGAGGTCTCGACCATCGTGCAGACGCTGCTGGGCAATGCTGATAAGGCACGCGGCCTTGTGCGGCGTCTGCCCGGCCTGCTCGGAGCGGAGCGGGCGCCCTGTCCGCATGGCTGCGACCGCGCGCTGGAGGCAGCGATCATCACCGGGACCGAGCATCGGGATGCGGAGATGGTCCGGAAGCTCGGCGTCGTCGCAGGGCGGATGCTGTCGGGCGCTGGCTGACGGGCAATAGCAGCGGACATTGCCCGCTCGCGGAGCGCCCGGTACCCTCCCTCATCCGCGGCCAAGCGCCGTTCGACCGTATGGAGAGCGGCCATTCCATCCTCGAACGACCCCAGCGTGAAAATCGTCTACGGCGTGGTCGCGTTCGGCCTGCTGGGCTTCTTCCTGTTCGCGCTGTTCATCGCGCATGACGCGGTGACGGGCCTGATCGAGGGGCGTCCCGACACCATTCGGCGCGGGGGAAGCGCGTCGTCCACACTCCGCGATCGGGTCTTCGATGGCGAGGACATCTTCACCTACGTCGTGGAGCTTCTGTTCGCCGGGATGATCATCGCCGTGCTCGTGGTCATGGTCCTGCGCGCCTTGCGGAAGGGGTCGGACGGGGCGGATCGATAGCGAAAATCCCGCCAACCCACCGTTTTCACGCACAATTCACGCGTTAATACTGCGATCCGATTTGACGTGGGGTCATTTCCCGGGCACGCTATGTGACAGTTTGATGACGTTTCGATGAAGGAGTGTCCGATGCATGTCCAGATCGCCCGCGCCCTGCTCCCGCTGGAGCATCGGCAGAACCGGGCCGACGATCGCCTGACCTACCTGCCGCGCACGGTCTATACCAAGCGCGACAGTTGGCGCGCCCGCCTCATGAAGCGCCTGCGCGCCGGGATGGGCCGTTGAACCAGCCGCTCCGGCGCAGGGACTGGACCAGCGCCGGAATGAGACACAGGGCGGAGACGACGGCAGCGGTCGCGAGGCCAAAGCCCTCGTAGATCGGGCGAAAGCCGCTCACGCCCACTGCCACGCACAGATACGTCGTCGCCGAGTAGAGCCCCATGATCGCCCCGCGCCGTGCTGGATCAAGCTGGGTAAGCCCGCCCACGATCAGCGTCATCGCGACATGGTTGACGAGGCCCCAGACGAGGCAGAGCGCGACCAGCACCCAGAACGCGCCCATGCCCAGCGCCAGGGCCACATAGACGCCGACGAGGATCGCGAGCACGATGGGCCGCATCCGCGCGGAGCCCCAGCGGTCCACCATCCGGTCGAGCGGGACGGCCAGGCCGAAGCCGATGCCATAAGCCAGCGGCAGCAGCCCCGTCAGCGCGGTGGAGCGGCCGAGCACCTGCTGCACATGCGGCCCCAGCCACGTGTAGACCCCGTAGAACGCGATCATGAACCCTGCAACGCCGACGAGCCCGGCGCCGATCCCCGGCACACGCAGCGCGGCAAGTGGCGAGGTCCGGTGCCCCGGCGCACCGCTCCCGCGCTCCAGCCGCAAGGCGAGCGCTGTGGCGATCAGGGCGGCGAAGCCGGCGAGCAGGCCAAACACGGCCCGCCAGTGCACGAAATCGGAGATCGGGGCGGCGAGGCTGACCCCCGCGACCAGCGCTAGGGTCCAGCCGGTGAGCACGATGCCGAGAGTCTCCGCCTCCCGCCCCTTCAGCGCGACCTCCGCCGTGAGGGAGTAGATCGCGGGCAGCGCAGCCCCGGCGGCCAGACCCGCTAGGACCTGAGCGCCGATCAGCATTCCAACGCCGATCGCGAGCATCGCACCCGCCAACGCCACGGCAAGGGTCGCCAGCGCCAGCAGGACGACGCGGCCCGCGCCGATCCGGTCGACCTGCGGCGCGAGGCCAAGTGCGCTCAGCGCCGTGGCGAGGCCGTAGGCCGATGCGGCCTGCAGGACGCGCGCCGCGTCGGCGCCCGGAAAGCTCTCGGCCACCGTGGTCGCGATGGGGCCTAGCATCAGCGAATTGGCGCCGACCACGCCCACCGCGGAGGTCAGCAACAGGATCGTGGGGGTCAGGATGCGCATGGTTCACTCCTCCAGCTTGAGCGAAGGAGTTGCATCGAAGCGGCGACCTCTCAATATGAAGTTCGGAGTAGATCGTCAGAAACGAATGGCATTCGGAAGGAATGCGAAGGAGCCTCACCGATGGACGAAATCGACCGAAGGATATTAGCCGCCCTCGTGACCGATGCCGGGCAGAGCTACGCCAAACTTTCCGAGCAGGTCGGCCTGTCGCCGCCCGCGGTGCATGACCGGGTGAAGAAGCTGCGCGCCTCGGGCGCCATCAAGGGCGTCGAGGCGCGGATCGACCCGGCGCAGGTCGGCAAGGCCCTGCTCGCCTTCGTGCATGTCGACACGATCGGCTGGGGCAAGACGCCAGTGATGCTGGCCCTCGGCGACCTGCCGGAGGTGGAGGAGATCCACTCCGTCACCGGGGACACCTGCATGTTGCTTAAGGTCCGGGTCACTGACAGCCCGGCACTGGAGGGGCTGCTCGCGCGGATCTACGATATCAAAGGCGTGCAGGCGACGCGCAGCTACGTGGCGCTGTCGACGTATCTGGAGCGTCCGCCGCAGGCCGGGGTCACCGCAGACCTGCACGTGGTGCAGCATCCCGAGGAGCTCGCCTAGCCGTTCTTATGCTCGTCGACGAAACGACGCATGAAGTGGCGAATCTCCCGCGCGGCTGATGTGTCGAGCTCATCGCACAACTGTACGAATGCATCCCGCTCCGACTTCTCAACCCTGATGACAAGTTGGCTGCTTTTCTTGGCCGACTTCTTTCCGCTTTTTTCAGATTTTTTGTTCACGGTGCGACTCGGCTCTTGAACGTGCAGCAGATGTATATACATTCGATAGCGTAACGAACGACAGAATGCCCCAAAAGGGGCTCGTGGGAAAGAGGTGAGTACACATGAATATCGTGACGGCACAAGCGCTTGTCATCCGGGATCGCTACGACTGGAACAAGCCGCACCTGACGTGGCTGCCCGAGCGGCTCTACCGGGCGTTCTCGGAGATCCGCCGCCGCTGAGGCTTGCGCATCGGGGCTGGCCTGCGCCACAAGGGCGAGGTTCGTCCAGCCGCAGAGGCCCCGATGGTGAATTCGAAATCCATCCAAGACTACATCCGCACGATCCCGGACTTCCCCCACGAGGGGATCATGTTCCGGGACGTGACGACGCTGTTCAACGACGCGCGGGGCTTTCGCATGGCGGTGGACATGCTGCTGCACCCCTTCGCCGGTCAGCCGATCGACCGGGTTGCGGGGCTGGAGGCGCGTGGCTTCATCCTGGGCGGCGCGGTCGCGCACCAGCTCGGCATCGGGTTCATCCCGATCCGCAAGGCGGGCAAGCTGCCCCATGACCGGATCGCGCAGGACTATCAGCTCGAGTACGGGCAGGCGACGGTCGAGATCCACACCGATTCGATCCAGGCCGGCGAGAGCGTGCTGATCGTGGACGACCTGCTGGCCACCGGGGGGACGGCCGAGGCCGGGATCAAGCTGATCGAACGCCTGGGCGGGAAGGTCGCGGGCTGCGCCTTCGTCGTGGACCTTCCGGAGCTCGGCGGGCGCCAGCGGCTCGAGGCGATGGGCGTGGACGTGCATGCCCTAACGGCATTTGAAGGCGCCTAACCGGCGTTAACCCTCTCTTTACGATCAGGGTCTACTCCGAGGCCTGTCGGGGACATGGAGATCCGACAGCTGCTTGCCGGACCAATGGTCCTGACGGCGCCCCCAGCCACCCCACTTGGGGGCGCCGTTTCAGCTTTGCGTCAGGATGACACCGGGGTTCAGGATACCGCGCGGGTCGAGCGCCGCCTTGATCGCGCGCATCGCCGCGAGGCGACCCGGGTCGCCGTAGCGCTCCAGATCCGCGGTTTTAAGCCGGCCGACGCCGTGCTCCGCGCTCACCGAACCGCCGAGTGAGACGACGAGGTCGTGCACGGCACGCTGCACCGCGTCCCGCTGGTTCGCGTAGTCCCGTTTGTCACGGCCCGCCGCCGGGAAGGCGTTGTAGTGCAGGTTGCCGTCGCCGACATGGCCGAAGCAGTTGATCCGGGCGTCCGGCGCGACCTCGGCCACCGCAACCCGCCCCCGCTCGATGAACTCCGGCAGCCGCGACAGCGGGACGGAGATGTCGTGAGAGCTGATCGAGCCCGTCAGCCGGTTTGCCTCCGGTATCGTCTCCCGCACGGCCCAGAGCGCATCGCGCTGGCCTTCGTTCTGGGCGATCACAGCGTCGCTGACTGCGCCGCGCTCGAAGGCGTCAGCGAGCCCCGTCTCCAGCGCCTTGGCCGTCCCGTAGGCCCCGCCGACCTCGACCAGCACCATCCAGTCGGGCCGCGTCTCCAGCGGGTGGGTCATGTCCGGGAAGTGCTCGGCGAGGAAATCGAGCCCCTGCCGGTGCACCAGCTCGAAGGCGGAGATCACCTCGCCAAGCTGCCCCTGCAGATCCTGCAGCAGGTCGAGCGCACCCGCCGGGCTCTCCACCGCAAGGAAGGCCGTCGCGACCTCCGCCGGGCGGGGCAGCAGGCGCAGGCTCGCCGCGGTGATGACTCCCAGCGTCCCTTCGGAGCCGATCAGCAGGTGCCGCAGGTCGTAGCCGCTATTGTCCTTCCGCAAGCGTTTCAGGTCGCGGATCACGGTACCGTCGGCGAGCACCGCCTCGATGCCCAGTACCAGATCGCGGGCGTTGCCGTAGCGCAGGACGTTGACGCCGCCCGCGTTCGTGGCGAGCACACCGCCGATCCGCGCGGTGCCTTCCGAAGCGATGGAGAGGGGAAAGAGACAGCCTGCCTCCTCCGCCGCCTGCTGGACCTCGGCGAGCGTGACGCCGGCCTCGACGATCAGGGCGCCGTCAGCGGCCGCCACCTCGCGCACCTCGTTCAGGCGCTCCAGCGACAGGAGCACGGCGCCGCCCGCCTCGTGGATCTGCCCGCCGACGAGGCCCGTGCCGCCGCCATAGGGCACGACGGGCACGCCCGCCTCGTTGCAGGCGGCCAGCAGCGCTGAGACGCCCTCGACATCCCGCGGCCTGGCGAGCGGGGCGGCGGCGCCGTGCCAACGGCCGCGCGGCTCCTCCAGATAGGCGGGGGCAGCCTCGGTCAGGCCGAGATCCAGCGCGCGGAGGCGGTCGAGAAAGGCGTCATCGAGCGGCATGGCCTCCACATAACGTCGGAGGCCGGGCCTGTCATGCGAACTCGGGCACCATGCGCGGCCAGGCCGCGGCGGAGCGGCGGGCGAACCCGGCGATATGCCCGATCCCCTTCAGCCCCACGGCGCGCGGCGCGATCGAGCGGAAGCTGACCTCGGCGAGCGGATAGAATGCAGCGAGCGCCTGCACCTGGTAGGGCGGGATCATCACGTCATCCTCGAAGGCGACGAGCTCCACCGGGCAGCGCACGCGGCTCGGCTGCGGCTCCGGCATCACGCCGCCCCAGTCGATCCGATGGAACTCCCGGCTGGTGCACCAGCGCCGCCATTGCCAGAACACCCCGGCGGGCAGGTTGGCCTTCAGCCCCATCGCCGCACCCGGCAGGTAGCCGCGCAGGCGAGTGGCCAGCGGCCCGATCAGGAACCAGAAGGCCAGCACCTGTGGCATGAAGTGCCATGGGTGCCGCGTCCAGTGCGCGGGGCCGGAGGCGATGGCGATGTGCCGCTCGACCCGATCGGCGTTCTCATGGAAAGCGAGGCACATGCCGCCCAGCGAGTGCCCGATGGTCCAGACCGGCAGGTCCGGGAAGGTGGCAAGCGCGTGGTCGAGTGCCGCCGACTGGTCCGCGACGCCCCAATCCGACATGCGCGCGCGAGAGCGGCGCACCGGCCCATCGGCCGACCAGCCGGTGTCGCGGTAGTCGTAGATCAGAACGTGTACCCGGCGCTCCGCCGCCATCCAGTCCGCGAAGGGGCCGTAGTAGCCCGCCGGGACACCCGTTGCGCCATGCAGCACCGCGACGGCGCGCGGCGCCTCGGCGAAACGCCACTCGCCGGCCAGCCGGGCTCCGTCATTGCTCTGGAAGGTGGTCCGCATGGCACGCTCCTATGGTGATCGCCATAGAACGAGTCGTAGCACTAGACCAATCACCATACAACAATTAAGAAGAGCCATGCCGCGCCCATCCGATGCCAAGTCCCGACTGATCGACACCGCCATCCGCCTGTTCCGCTGCCGCGGCTACCACGGCGTCGGGCTGACGGAGTTGCTGGAGGTCTCGGGCGCGCCGAAGGGCAGCTTCTACCACCACTTCCCAGGCGGGAAGGAGGAGCTCGGCGCCGTCGCGGTCCGCACCGCCGGACACAGGATCGCCCAACTGATGGAGACAGCCTTCGCCGACGCGACCAGCATGGACGAGGGCGCAGAGCGGCTGACGCAGATGATTGCGGAGGGCTTCGCCGCCTCAGACTACACCGCCGGATGCCCGGTGACGACGGTTCTGCTCGATACCGTTCCGCAATCGGAGATGCTCAGCAAGGCGGGCCGCGCGGCCTTTGCCGAATGGCGCGCGGTGCTGGTCCGCCATGCCGAACGCCTCGGCGACGATCGGGATATCGACGCGATGGGCACGGCCCTGCTGACCGCGATCGAGGGCGGCTGGATGCTCGCCCGCATCCAGCGCAGCCCGGAGCCGATCCTGATGGCGGGCCGCGCCTTCCGCATGGCCTGAGGCTTTCGGCTTCGCCCAAATATCCATGTCGGTCGCACGGCAACTGTGGCGACATGGATATTTGGACGAATCCGAATGTATCCGTGACGCTTTCCGACTTTCACGCCCGCCCGGCCCCGGCTATTCAGGGCGCCGCCAGCCGGGAGGGACCGATGCGCTACATTTCCACGCGGGGGGAGGCCCCGGTTCTGAGCTTCGAAGAGGCGATGCTGACCGGGCTCGCCCGCGACGGCGGCCTCTATGTGCCGGAGAGCTGGCCGACGCTGAGCGAGGCGGAAATCGCCGACATGGCCGGGCAGTCCTACGAGGAGGTCGCCTTCCGCGTCATGAAACCCTTCATCGGCGATGCGTTCACCGATGAGGAGTTCCGCGGGATCATCGCGCGCGCCTATCAGGGCTTCAGCCATATCGCGCGCGTGCCGCTGGTCCAGACCGGCGCCAACGACTGGCTGATGGAGCTGCACCACGGGCCGACGCTTGCCTTCAAGGACGTGGCGATGCAGCTCATCGGCCAGATGTTCGAGCTGGCGCTGAAGCGGCGCGGCGAGCGGGTGACCATCGTGGGCGCGACCTCCGGCGACACCGGCTCCGCGGCGATCGAGGCGTTCCGGGGGCTCGACGCGGTCGACGTCTTCATCCTCTACCCCCACGGCCGGGTCAGCGAGGTGCAGCGCAGGCAGATGACGACGCCCTCCGAGGCAAATGTCCACGCGCTTGCCATCGACGGCGATTTCGACACCTGCCAGCAGCTCGTGAAGGACATGTTCAACGACCTCACCTTCCGCGACCGGGTGGGACTGGCCGGGGTGAACTCGATCAACTGGGCGCGGGTGCTGGCGCAGGCGGTATACTACTTCACCGCTGCAACCGCGCTCGGCGCGCCTGCGCGGACCGTCGATTTCACCGTGCCGACGGGGAACTTCGGCGACATCTTCGCGGGCTACGTGGCCAAGCGCATGGGCCTGCCCATCGGTAAGCTGATCATCGCCACCAACCAGAACGACATCCTGCACCGCACGCTGGAATCGGGCGCGCATGAGAAGCATGGCGTGACGCCCTCGATCAGCCCGTCCATGGACATCCAGGTCAGCTCCAACTTCGAGCGCCTGCTCTTCGACCTCTACGACCGGGAGGGGGATGCCGTGGCGCAGCTCATGACCGAGCTGAAGGAGAACGGGCGCTTCGACCTTTCCCAAGGCGCGCTCGACCGGCTGCGCGAGGAGTTCGCCTCGGGCCGTGTGGGCGAGGACGAAACGTTGGCTGAGATCACCACCATGGCGAAGCTGACGGGCCATATCCTCTGCCCCCACACCGCCATCGGCACCCGCGTCGCGCGGGAGCATCTGGGGACCAACCCCATGGTCACGCTCGCCACCGCCCATGCCGCGAAATTCCCCGATGCGGTCGAGGCCGCGACCGGCCATCGCCCCGCCCTGCCGCCGCGCATGGCCGACCTCTACGACCGGTCCGAGCGGGTGACGCGGCTGCCCGGAGAGCTCGCCGCGCTGGAGCGGCATATTGAACAAAACCGCTGAGTGTTTATTGAAGGGGCTTCGCTCAAGCAGTACCGAGTCCCCATGACCGTCCAGATCCACCGCCTTCCCAACGGCGTCCGCATCGTGACCGAGAACATGCCCGGCCTGAAGAGCGCCTCGCTCGGCGTCTGGGTGACGGCCGGCGGGCGACACGAGGCGGCGGAGCAGAACGGGATCGCGCATTTCCTGGAGCACATGGCGTTCAAGGGCACGGCGCGGCGCAACGCGCTGGAGATTGCGGAGGCCATCGAGGATGTGGGCGGCTACATCAACGCATACACCTCCCGCGAGATGACGGCCTACTACGCGCGGGTGCTGGCGGAGGACGTGGACCTCGCCTTCGACGTGATCTCCGACATCGTGCTGAACTCGACCTTCGATCCGAAGGAGATCGAGGTGGAGCGCGGCGTGATCCTGCAGGAGATCGGGCAGGCGCTCGACACACCCGACGACATCATCTTCGACTGGCTGCAGGAGACGGCCTATCCCGGACAGCCCTTCGGCCGCACGATCCTGGGTCCGGCGGAGCGGGTGCAGAGCTTCACCCGCGCGGACTTCCAGCGCTTCGTCGCCGATCAGTACGGGCCGGAGAACCTGATCGTGTCGGCCGCCGGCGGAGTGGACCATGACCGGATCGTGAAGCTGGCCGAGGCGACGTTCGGCCACCTCACCCGCCGCCCGCGGCCTGCGCAGGCACCCGCCACCTTTACCGGCGGCGAGCTTCGGCAGGTGAAGGATCTGGAGCAAGCGCACTTCACCTTCGCACTCGAAAGCTCCGGCTACCGGGCCGACGACATCTACGACAGCCAGGTCTTCGCTACGGCGATGGGCGGCGGCATGTCCTCCCGCCTGTTCCAGGAGGCCCGGGAGAAGCGGGGCCTGTGCTACACGATCTTCGCGCAGCCCGGCTCCTATGCCGATACTGGGATGCTGACGATCTATGCCGGGACGAGCGGTGACGATGTGGCGGGCCTTGCCGAGCTGACCGTGGACGAGCTGCGCCGCGCCGCCGACGATATGAGCCCGGCGGAGATCGCGCGGGCCAAGGCGCAGATGAAGGCGGGGCTGCTCATGGGCCTCGAAAGCCCGTCGAGCCGGGCCGAGCGGCTGGCGCGTTTGCTCGCCATCTGGGACCGCGTGCCCGATCTCGACGAGACCATCGCGCGGATCGAGGCGGTCACCCCGCGCAGCGTCATGGATCACGCCGGGCGGCTCGCCACATCCGGCCGCGTCGCGATGGCGGTCTACGGTCCGGTTGAGAGCACGCCGCCGCTTCAGGCGCTGACCACGCGGCTCGCCGCCTGAGCGCCATGCGCCTGATCCGTCGACCCACACCGGTGCTGATGACGGACCGGCTCTATCTGCGGCCCCCGATCCTCGACGACCACGTGCAGTGGGCGCGGCTGCGGCGCGAGGGATGGGATTTCCTCTCGCCGTGGGAGCCGGTGCGCGCGCCGGACCACCTCAGCCGCTCATCCTTCCGCGGTCGCGTGCACTGGTCAAGGCAAGCGATCCGCGGCGACCGTGCGGTGCCGCTGTTCCTGTTCCGGCGCGAGGATGACAAGCTCCTCGGCGCCATCACGCTCGACAACATCCAGCGCGGCCCGGCGCAGTACTGCACGGTGGGCTACTGGATCGGGGCGAACCACGCGCGCAAGGGCTACATGCGCGAGGCGCTGACACGGACGGTCGAGCATGCCTTCAAGGAGCTCGACCTCAGCCGCGTGCAGGCCGCCTGCCTGCCAGAGAATGCCGCCTCCCGCGGGCTTCTGGAGCAATGCGGTTTTCACTACGAGGGCATCGCGCAGAGCTATCTGAACATCGCGGGCCGCTGGCGGAACCACGTGATCTACGCCGCACTGCGCGAGGATCGGCTGAGTTCGGAGTGACCTCAGGCGCGCCCGGCGGCGGCGTGCAGCATGCCCGGCTCGATGCCGAGGCGGGAGAGGCAGGCGGACCACATCAGCTCCGGCTGGGTGGCAAAGACGATTTCGCGCGAGGCCTCCGTCGTCAGCCAGGCGCAGTCCTTGAGCTCCTGCTCCAACTGCCCCGGCCCCCAGCTCGAATGCCCGAGGGCGAGCATCGCGCGGCGCGGGCCGCGGCCGCGGGCGAGGTCGCGCAGCACGTCCACGTTCCCGGTCATCGCGAAGTCGTCGTTGACCCGCAGCGTCGCCCGGTCGAGCGCGTAGTCGGAGCTGTGGAGCACGAAGCCGCGGCTCGGCTCCACCGGGCCGCCGATCAGCACCGGTACCTCGGGGTTGCGGACGATGCGCGGCAGCTTGAGCTGCTCGGCGAGATCCGGGAACTCGATGCCCTGAGCGGTCCGGTTGAGGACCAGGCCCATCGCACCCTGATCGGAATGGGTACACAGGAAGATCACCGACCCCTCGAAGCGCGGATCGCCGATGGCAGGCGACGCGATCAGAAGCGCGCCATCCAGAAAGGGTGAACTGGGATCGGTTTCGAACATGAACGACTAGCTGTCTTGACGCGCCGGGGAATCAAGCGCGGCGACATCTCGCCGATGTGATTTTCCATCCCGCGGCAGGCCAGTATGTTTTTGGGATCGAAATGTGTCCGAACGCCCGGAGTTCTCAACCGTGAAGCGCCTCGCCTGCCTCGCTCTCGCCCTATCGGCGACCCTGCCCGCCGCGGCTCAGGATCATAGCCGCGTCGCGATCCTGCCGGGCTGGCAGATGGCGGACGGCCGCTACCTCGCAGGGGTCGAGATCACGCTGGGCCCGGGGTGGAAGACGTACTGGCGACAGCCTGGCGAGGGCGGCATTCCGCCGATCTTCGACTGGTCGGCCTCGGACAACGTGGCTTCCGTCGAGGCGGTGTGGCCGACGCCCGACATCTTCGACACCTACGGGATGCGCACGCTCGGCTACAGCGACCGGGTGGTGTTCCCGATGATGCTGACGCCGGTGGACGCGACCGAG
Organism: Pontivivens ytuae; assembly: GCF_015679265.1. Taxonomy (NCBI): domain Bacteria; kingdom Pseudomonadati; phylum Pseudomonadota; class Alphaproteobacteria; order Rhodobacterales; family Paracoccaceae; genus Pontivivens; species Pontivivens ytuae. The sequence continues at coordinate 2,226,076 of NZ_CP064942.1, read as the reverse complement.
CCGGTGCGCGCGACGCTCGCCATGTCCTATGGCGTGTGCTCCGACATCTGCATCCCGGCGCAGGCGGAGGCTGCGAACACGCTCACCCGCGGTGAGCCGGTCAACGTGTCGGTGCTGAGCGCCGCGCTCGATGCGCGGGCGATCGGGCCGGAATCGGCGGGCGTCACGGGGACGAGCTGCAACGTCGCGCCGCAAGGCGAGTACGCCTATTCGATCGAGGCGAGCATCGGATTTTCCGAGGCTGCGCCCGGCAACCTCGTGGCCGTCTTCGAGGTGCCGGAGCCCGATCTGTGGATCGGCACGCCGCAGGCCGCCCCTCGGGGCGATACGCTGACGGCGCAGGCGCGGATGGACTGGTTCGGTGACGGGCCGCTGGCGCTGGTGCGCGACGACATCCGCATCACCCTGATCGAACCGGGCGTGCGCAGCATCGAGATCAGCGGCTGCTGAGATCGCCGGCCTGCCTCCGGCGTGGATATTTCGCGAAGAGAGAGGATCAGGTCCGCAGCGCGGGCCGTGCGCGCAGGATCGCGAGGCCTGCGGCAAGAGTGTAGCCGATCAGGAAGATGGCGATGGCGCCGACCGCGCCCTCCGGCACGACCGGCAGCAGGCCGGGCCGGACCATATGGGCAACCGCGAGCGCCGTGGACACTGCCGTCAGCCCCGCCGCCATCTTCAGCGGGCCGCGCACACCGCGCCGGGCGCTGCGCAACAGCCGCCCGACATCGGTCTGGATGCCGACGATGGCAGGCACGACGACCAGCACGAGGATCATCCCGAAGCCGAGGCCGTAGCAGAGCGTGATCACGGTGGGCTTCAGGAACTCCGCCTGGATCGAGGTCTCGTAGAGCAGCGGGGCGAGGCCCAGCACCGTGGTGAGGGTCGTCAGCAGCACCGGCCGGAGGCGATCAGCGACCGCATCGACCATGGCCGGGATGATCGCGCGGTCCTTGGCGTATTCGTCGATCGTGGTGATTAGCACGATGGAATCGTTGATGATGATCCCCGTCATGCCGATGAGGCCAACGACGGTGAACATGCTCAGCGGCACGTCCCAGAGGTAGTGCCCCCAGATCGTGCCGATCAGGCCGAAGGGGATGATCGCCATCACGACGAAGGGCCGTACCCAGCTCGAGAAGATCCAGCAGAGCGTGAGGTAGATCCCCAAGAGGCACAGGCCGAAGCCGATCAGCGCTTCGCTCAGGAACTCGCGCTCCTGCTCGGCGAGGCCGCTCTGGCGGTACTCGACCCCGAAGCGGTCGGCGATGGCGGGCACGATCTCGTCGGCGAGCCGCTGCGAGAACTCGGCAGCCGCGGCCGGGTCGTCCTCGGACACCTGGCCGGTCACGGTGATGATCCTCAGCCCGTTCTCCCGCAGCACGGTGGAGAAGCCGAGGCGGGTTTCCACGGTCACGATCTCGCTGAGCGGAACCCAGCTTCCGGCCGGGGTGCGCAGACGCATCCGTTCGATGAAATCAGCGGTCAGGTCGCTGTCGGGCAGGGCCACGTCGACGGTGCCGGAGCGGGTGCCGGCGGGGAAGGTCACCGCCTCGATCCCACCGAGGCGGCGGCTGAGCTCCCGCCCCACGGCCTCGATGGTGAAGCCCAGAGCAGCACCACGGGGCGTTAGGTCGAGGATGTACTCCGTCTTGTCGTAGGGCAGGTCATCCTCGACACCGGAGATCACGGGCTCGCCCACCAGCTCCGCCTGCAGCGCGTTCGAGGCGTCCTTCAGGGTCTGCGCATCGGCGTTGAAGAACTGCACGGCGAGCGAGTCGCCCCCGGGCCCGGAACCCCAGCGGCGGAAGCTCAGGGTTTCGAGCTTGGGCAGGCGGCGGATCTCCTCCTCGATCGACTGCTGCAGCTCGCGTGAGGAATAGGGCCGCAGGTCCGCGTCGATGATCTCGATGGCGATGGCGCCAAGCTGGTCGGGCGTCTTGCGGTCGGAGCCGGAGATGCCGCGCCCAGCACTCCCGCCGATCTGCGCGAGCGCGAAGACGATGGGGTTGGTGCCGTACTCCTCCTCATAGCGCAGGCCGACGGCGTCCACCGCGCGCTGGAGCTCGCGCACCATCTCCATCGTCTCCTCCCGCGTGGTGCCGGAGACCATGGTGACGTTGCCCGTGAGCTCCGACCGCTCGGGCGCGTTGAAGAAGCGCCAGACGACGTCACCGCTGAAGAACATCGAGACCATGAAGAGAAGCAACGCGATCGTGCCGCCCAGCACCGGATAGCGCAGCAGGTGCACCAGTTTCACGAAGGGGATGAAGACGCGGTCACGGACGATGCGGAAGCCCTTGTTGAACCAGTGGGACGGCAGGTCGTACCACGCGACCTTGTCGCCCTGCGCCTCCAGCGCGTGGCGCATGTGGGCGGGCAGGATCAGGAAGCATTCGATAAGGCTCGCCGCCAGCACGACAGAGACGGTGAAGGGGATGTCGGCGATCAGCTCCCCGAACCGCCCGCCGATCACCACGAGGGCGGAGAAGGCGATGATCGTGGTGATGGTCGATGAGAGAACCGGCAGGCTCATGCGCCGGGCGGCGTTGGTTGCTGCGTCCGTGGGGCTTTCGCGCAGGACGCGGCGCCGGAAATCGGCGTGCTCGCCCACCACGATCGCGTCGTCCACCACGATGCCGAGGCAGATGATGAGCGCGAAGAGCGAGATCATGTTGAGCGTGATGCCGAAGGCGTACATCAGCGCAATGGCCGCCAGCATCGCCACCGGGATCCCAGCCGCGACCCAGAATGCGGTGCGGGCGGAAAGGAACAAGAAGAGCAACCCGACCACGAAGGCGAGGCCGACGATGCCGTTGTCGAGCAGGATGTCGAGGCGCCCGCTGATCGCGTCGGAGCGGGTGTTCATCATCTCGATGCGTACGCCCTCGGGAAGGGCGGGCTCCATCTCGGCGATCACGCGTTCGACGATGGCCTGCATCTCGATCGCATCACCGTCCGAGGAGCGGTCAACGCGGATCGACACGGCGGGGTCGTCGCCGACGAAATAGGCGCGCTCGCGGTTCGGCCCCTCCTCGACCACCGCGGCAACATCGCTGACGCGCAGCGTGGTGCCGTCGGCCTCGGTGCGGATGGCGATGGCGCCGATCTCCTCCGCCGTGCGCCGCTCGACACCGGTGCGCACCCGGGCGGCACCACTGGCGAGCTCGCCCGCCGGGTCGGTTTCGGCACTCTCGGTGATGGCCTGCGCGATCTCCGACAGGGTGATGTCATTGCGGATCAGGCTCGCCTCCGGAACGGTGACGGAGATCTCGGGCGCCTCGATGCCGGAGACGGTGGTGCGGGTCACGCCCTCGCGGAAGAGGCGGGCGACGAACTCGTCGCCGTAGCGGGCGAGCTGCTCGATCCCGACGGGGCCGGTGATGGCGACATCCGTTACCAGATCGCGCCAGGCGCCCTGCCGCACCTCCGGCTCCTCGGCCTCCTCCGGCAGGGTCGTCACGCCGTTCACCGCGGTTTCCACGTCGGCGACGGCGCGGGTCATGTCCCAGTTGGGTTCGAATTCGAGCTGGATGCGGGCGGAGCCTTCGGTCGCCGTCGCCTCGCTCTCGATCACGCCGTCGACGGCGAGGAGCGCGGGTTCCAACGGCGCGACGATGGCGTTGTCCACATCCTCCGGCCCCGCGCCCTCCCACGTGACGGAGACGGTGACGTTGTCCACCACCACGTCCGGGAAGAACTGCGCCCGGATCTGCGTCATGGAGGCGAGGCCCAACGCAACCATGACCACGAGGATCAGGTTGGCGGCGGTCCGGTGGCGGACGAAATAGGCCAGCATCGCCTCAGCCCCCCATCCGGCGTTCGAGGCGTTCGACGACCTGCCGCGGCACCTCGTCCTCCTCCAACGCGCCGAGCATCCGGCTGCGCGCATCGGGCGGCATGCTGGAGTCGCCCTCGACGAAGGCGCGCAGGCGGGCGCGACGATCGGGGGCGAGGGCGATCATCTCGGGCACGGTCGCGCTGACCTGCACGGCGTCGGCGACCTCCGGCCGCTCGACCGGCTCGATGCGGATGCCGGGGCCGAGTTGAGGGCGGACCTCGCGGACGTAGCGCGCACCCTCGGGCGCATCCGCGACGATCACGTCGTCGCCCTGGCGCCGCAGCAAGCGGACGGGTACGACGCTCAGCCGGTTGTCCTCATCCGCGATCAACAGTTCGGAGCGGGAGGTGAGCGCGCTGGCAGGCAGCACGGCGACGTTCTCGAGCGGCGGCTCAGCAATGCGGACACTGACGAAATCGCCGGGGCGCAGGACCGCGGTGCCCTGATCGACGATGCGGGCGTAGATCAGCCGCCCGGTCTGCCCCTCGGCCACCTGCGCGCCCGCCCGTTCGATCAGGCCCGGCACCTCGAACGGCACACCATCGAGATCGAGGGAGACGATGACGGCAAGCTCCGCCAGCCGGCCCGCATCGTCGAGCAGCCGGGCAAACTGGGCGTTCGTGACCTGAAAGGCGACGTCGAGTGCTGCCGGGTCGATCAGCTCGCCGACCTGCTCGTTCTGGCTGACGCGCCGGCCAAGCACGGCCGTGACCTCATCCAGCAGGCCCGGAAAGGGTGCGGTGACGCGGGTGTCCGACAGCGTGCGCTCGGCATCGGCCAGCGCGATCTCGGAGCGGGCGACGGAGATCTCGGCGCGCGCAATCGCGCTTTCCTGCACGAGCACCGCCTGGCGGCGGGAGACGACGGTCTGCTCGGACTGGCTGAGAGAGAGCTCCGCCTCCTCGGTCGTAGCAGCGGTGCCGACGCCGCGCCCTTCGAGGTTGCGCTGGCGGGCGAGTGCGGCGCGGCGCAGGTCGCGTTGCAGCTCGGCCGCAACCAGTTCATCCTCAGCGAGCTCGAGCGCAGCGCGTGCCTCGGTCAGCGTGGCCTGCGCCTCTCGCAGCTCGGTTTCGGCGCGGTCACGGGCCGTTCGCGCCTCGGCCGGGTCGATCTGGTAGAGGAGCTCGCCCTCCTCCACGGCGCTGCCGTTGGTGAACTGTTCGGCAAGCTCGGTGATGGTGCCGGTGGCCGGCGCGCGCAGCTCGAGGATCCGGGCGCCCTCGACCTCGCCATAGGACTGGATGACAGGCTCCGCGCGGCCGTTCTCGACCACCCCGAGCGCGACGGAGTAGGAGCGCTCGCCCCCGCCGCGGCCGAAGCGCGGCCCCTCGTCCTCCGCCTGCCGGGCGTCCCGCAGGGTGATGGCTCCGATCGCGATCAGGCCGACCGTAGCGAACACCAGAAACAGGCCGAGCAGGCCGCGCAGCAGAAACCGCATCTCTCAACTCCCCCGAGCCCCACGCGCGGGCCGTGACAGAGAATATACGCGCAAGCGCACAGCTTCCGTCACTTTCCAGCGATAAAAATCACTTGCGCCGCTTGTGCTCCTCCAACCGCGGCATGATCTCGACGAAGTTGCAGGGCATGTGGCGGTAGTCGAGCTGGTGGGCGAGGATCTCGTCCCAGCCGTCCTTGCAGGCGCCGGGGGAGCCCGGCAGGGCAAACATGTAGGTGCCCTGGGCGACGCCACCGCAGGCGCGGGATTGCACGGCGGAAGTCCCGATCTTGCCGATGGAGACCTGGGTGAATAGCGTGGAGAAGGCGTCGATCTCCTTCTCGTAGACATCGCGATGCGCCTCGACCGTCACGTCCCGCCCGGTGAGGCCGGTGCCACCGGTGGAGATCACGACGTCTATTTCGGGATCGCCCGCCCAGCTTCGCAGCTTGTCCGAAATGGCGGCGCGGTTGTCCTTCACGATGTCGCGGGCGGCCAGATGATGGCCCGCCTCCGTCAATCGCTTGGCGAGGACATCGCCGGAGCGGTCATCCTCCGGCGTGCGCGTGTCGCTCACGGTCAGCACCGCAATGCGGACAGGGATGAATTCGCGTGTCGTCATGAACCTTCCTTACCGGCGAGCCGGGCTTTCACGTCAAGCAGATCCTGCCAGGCGGCCCGCTTCTGCTCGCCCCGGCGCAACAGGGCGGCGGGGTGGAAGGTCGCGATGGCCGGGATGCCCGCAACCTCCCGCCACTGGCCGCGCATGGCGGTGATGCCGCGCTCGACCTCGAAGAGCGTCTTCATCGCGGAGTTGCCCATGAGGAGCAGGACCTCGGGCGCGGCGAGCTCGATATGCCGGCGCAGGAACGCCTTCATCATCGCCATCTCCTCCACCGTTGGATCGCGGTTCTGGGGTGGGCGCCAGGGCAAGACGTTGGTGATGTAGACGCCCTGCTCCGGGGGTTCGGAGGTCCGGTCATGGCCGATCGCCGCCAGCATGCGGTCGAGGAGCTGACCGGCGCGGCCGACGAAGGGGCGACCCAGCCGGTCCTCATCCCGGCCCGGCGCCTCGCCCACGATCATGAGATGGGCCCCCGGGTCGCCGTCCGCGAAGACGAAGTTGCGGGCGCCGAGCTTGAGCTCGCAGCCGTCGAACTGCTCCATCGCGATGGCGAGGCTCTTGAGGTCGGTAGCTGTCGCGGCGAGGCGCTGCGCTTCGACGACGTGGGAGGCGGTGTCGGCCGGCTTGGGCTGGGGCTTCGGAGCGGCCGGGGTCAGGCTCGGAGTGGGCGCGGGCGCCGCAGCAAGGGCGTAGCGATCGATCGGAGCGTCCGCAATGGGTTCGTCGATGCCGAGATCGAACTGCCAGGCGAGGGCGGCGAGCAGCTCCGCGGTGTCAGGGGATGTATGGCGATTCTCGGCGTTCATGCTGGGTGGAGACTATCTCCGCCGGGGTCGGGACCTCAACTCGGGGGTTTGTGTTTGGCCGCTGGCGGTCCCGGTTCGATGGTGTCCACAAATCGTGTTGGTGGACGGAGGTGGGCAGCGTGCGCTTGCCGTCACGGAGTGCATGCCAAGCTGCGTAGAGATGCAGGTATCGCGTCGCGGGACCACAGAACGGAGCGAGAAACGTCCGCAGCGTGTCAGATGCCCCGCAGATCAGAGATCTGAAGCGCGTCGCATTCGGCCGCGTCAACGAACGCTGAGCCGATCGACCCGCAGCAAGACGGATCGATCCACCATCGCGATCCGTCATGATCCAAACGAGCCAGTCGCTCTCCATGTAGAGCTTCGGCCTGTCCGCCCATCTGGATCGCGGTGGACACGGCCATCGTCCGGGATCCCGTTCGTGCCGAACCCATTCACGCGAACCTTTCCGGCTTTCGCGTATGACGAGCCCGTCCAGCGCCGACTGTTCGAGGTGCCGCGGCATGCTGTGCCTCAGCAAGTGCAAACGCCACCGCCACACGGACGTTCGATGGAGACCGTATCGGGCCGCGAAAGCACGGACGGAACTCGGAGAACGAGACAGCATGTCCCTAAGAAGCCATTGCAGCACGTCGGACCGATGCATCCGCTTCAGAACAGGCGGCCGTTCGACGTGGGTTCGATTGCAGTCACGGCAGCGCCGGCGGCGATGACCTGCCGCACTTCGTCCCCATCCCATCGTCGCGCCGGCGCAATGCGAACAACGAGGCGGAGAATCCGATGTCTCTCGAGCTTCCACGCAACGTTTGTCGCGTCAAGACATGAACAAACTGCAAACACTTTGCACGACCAACACGTTTTGCGGACACCAGCACATCGGCCGGATGCCGCCTAGCCCACCATGGTCCCGCGCCCTTCACAACGCTCCATCCAAGCCAACGTTGCAGCATGCTCTGTCGGGACCGACACGCGGATCAGCCTCATGAAGCCGACAGTGCAGATCGCTGTGATGTCCGCGAGCGAGAACCGGTCGCCCGCCAGCCACTCCCGCTCCGCAAGGCTGCGCTCCAACCATGCCAGACCACTCACCACGCGATCGCGGTTGAATTCGGCCCATTCCGGACACTGCTCGCCCTCCAGCACCTTCATTGCCGGAATGCCGTGCCGCGAGACTGCCGCGATGGGGAGCATCAGCTGAAACTCTACACGCCGCGACCACATCTCGATCCGCGCGGCCTCCAGCGGATCGCGCCCCAGCAGGTTTGGCTCCGGGTACAACGCCTCTAGGTAGCGGCAGACTGCCACCGTTTCCGTCAGGATCGTCCCGTCGGAGAGCTCCAGCGCAGGTACATTGTGGGAGCCCATCTTCGCCAGATACTCCTCGCCGAACTGCTGACCCGCCATGATGTCGACGGAGGTCGTGGGCAACTCGATCCCCTTCTCGGCCAGAAAGATCCGGACGCGGCGCGGGTTCGGCGCGCGCGGGGTGTCGTAGAGCATGACGGGATGGGGCAGGGTCACGGACGGTCCTCCTTTTTGGGCTCAGCCTGCCGCCGATGGCCCGCGGAGGGAAGAAGGCCGCGCCGGGCGACACGGCCTTCCGTTAGGTCAGGCGCAGCCGATCACTCGGCGGGCGCCTCGTATTCGGGCATGGCTTCGAGCTCTTCCTCGGTCGCCTGCACGTAGACGCGCAGCTCGCCGCCCTCTTCGGACATCATCAGGCTGAGCTGGTCCATCGGCACCGCGACATCCCGTTGGCCGAGGCCGAGGAAACCGCCGAAGGAGATAATCGCTTCGGAGACCGTCTCTCCCTCCATCACTAGATCCCCAATCTCGCCGATATTCTCGTCCTGCTCGGTGAAGACGCTGGCGCCGTTGAGCTCCTCGACCGTGATGTCCTGCGCAGTGACCGCGACGAACGTCTCGGCATCGGCTTCAGCCGACATCTCGGCCGTCGTCTCGGTCACCGCATCGGAGGTGGCGTCGGCAGCTTGCTGCGTCTCCTCCATCACCTCCTGACCTGCAGCTTCGGTCTCTGCGGCGAGTTCCTGGCTCTCCTGCGCGATCGCTTCGCCAGTTGCGTCGGCCGTCTGCTCGATCTCCTGCAGGGCGGCCTCGCCGGTGGCCTCGGCGTCCGCGGCAAGCTGGGCTGCGCCGGCCGCGATGTCATCGCCGGTCTGCTCGATCGCATCGGCGGCCTGCTGGGTCTCCTGCTCGATCTCGGCGCTCGCGTCGACCTCGGCCGTGGTTTCGGCCTGCATCTCGGTGCTGCTGGCGTCGGCCTGCTGCTCGTTACCGTCCATAGTGAAGGCCGGTGCCTGCTCCAGAGTCTCGGCCGTCGCGTTCACCACGATGAAAGGCGTTTCGCGGTCCTCGCCCTCTACGAAGCGCAGCTGGTCCATCGGCAGCGCGACGGACTTCTCGCCCATGCCGAGGAAGCCGCCGACGCCCAGCACGACACCTGCCACCTGACCGTTCGGCGCGATGATCACGTCGTTGATCTCGCCGATATTGTCCCACTCGCTTTCCATGCCGGCCGAGTAGGTGATCTCACCCTCGACTTCGGTCGCATGCACGGTCGCGCCGAGCAGATCGCTCGCCATCAGCTCGCTCTCGGACGCGGTGGTGATGTAGCCGTCCGCACCTTGCGCGATCGCGGCACCGCCGAGCGTCAGAGCCAATGCGGTCGTGGTCAAAAAGGTCTTCATATCAATGATCCTCCGATGGGTGCGCGGGTCATCCGCAGCACCTTGGGCAGCCGAAAAAGAGCCGCCTTCACATGCGGTTAACTCTGATCTGACATCAGAGTTCCGGAGGATCGTGGGGATTTTCCACAGGCTGGATACGAAAACCCCGCCCTGGGGCAGCAGGGCGGGGTGAGGCCAGTACGCGCAAGGGGAGAGGTGGGGTTCAGCCCTTTGCCGCGTCCAGCGTGTCTTCGAAGGTGCGCAGGCCGGTTTTCGAGGCATTGACCAGCACAGCCATGTTTCCGGGCTTGTGCTGGTTGCGCATCATCTTGGTATGCGCCGTCGGCAGCTCGTTCCATTCGAAGACTTCGGACAGGCACGGATCCAGCCGACGCTCGATCATGAGCTGGTTGGCGGCCATCGCCTGCTTGAGATGGGCGAAGTGGGAACCCTGCACCCGCTTCTGGTGCATCCAGAGATACCGCACGTCGAAGGTGAGGTTGTAGCCGGTGGTCCCGGCACAGATCACCACCATGCCGCCGCGCTTCACGACGAAGACGGAGACGGGGAAGGTGCTCTCGCCCGGATGCTCGAACACCATGTCGACATTGTTGCCCTTGCCGGTGATCTCCCAGATCGCCTTGCCGAACTTGCGCGCCTCGGCGAACCACGTCTTGTACTCGTCCGTGCCGACCGTGGGCATCTGGCCCCAGCAGTCGAAATCCTTACGGTTGATGACGCCCTTGGCACCGAGATCCATCACGAACTGGCGCTTCGATTCGTCGGAGATCACGCCGATCGCGTTCGCACCTGCCGTGTTGATGAGCTGGATCGCGTAGGAGCCGAGGCCGCCGGACGCGCCCCAGACCAGGACGTTCTGGCCGGGCTTCAGGTCATGCGGCTCGTGCCCGAACAGCATGCGGTAGGCGGTGGCGAGCGTCAGCGTGTAGCACGCGCTCTCCTCCCAGGTCAGGTGCTGGGGCCGCGGCATGAGCTGCTGCGCCTGCACATTGGTGAACTGCGCGAAGGAGCCGTCGGGCGTCTCGTAGCCCCAGATCCGCTGGGTCGGCGACATCATCGGGTCGCCGCCATTGCAGTGCTCGTCGTCGCCGTCGTCCTGGTTGCAGTGGATGACGACCTCGTCGCCGACCTTCCAGCGCTTCACCTTGTCACCCACGGCCCAGATGATGCCCGAGGCGTCGGAGCCCGCAATGTGGTAGGGCGCACCGTGCCCGTCGAAGGGCGAGATCGGCTGGCCGAGACCGGCCCAGACGCCATTGTAGTTGATGCCCGCGGCCATGACGAAAACCAGCACCTCATGGCTGTCGAGCTTCGGGACGTCCACGACCTCGAGCTGCATCGCCTTTTCTGGCTCGCCATGGCGCTCGCGCCGAATCGCCCAAGCGTACATCTTCTCCGGCACGTGACCGAGGGGCGGGATCTCGCCCATCTCGTACAGGTCCTTCATTGGCCGGTCGGCGGTGGTATTTGCGTCGAGCGCCATCATGCGATCCTCCGCGCAATTTAATTGCGCAACAAAAATTCAAGACTGACTACGCATATGGAATGAGATTGCGTGCATGGCAAGCAGAATCTTTGTGCGGCGCAGCGTAAATTTCGCGGTGCGGCCTCAGCGCGGCAGGTGCGCGATGGAGCGGCAGTAGTAGGCGAGGAGATCCCGGCCCTCGGGCGCGACGGCGAAATCGTCGCCCTCACAGCGCAGGATGTGCCGGCGGACGAGACCACGCAGCCCGACCTCGACCGCGTAGTCGAAATCGCCCCGCGGCAGGTGGAAATGCGCGCCCTTCTCGACCAAGGCATCGCGCAGCACCCCCGCCCGCGCCGTGATCTCGGCCCGTGACAGCGCGCCTGCTGCCCGCAGCATCACGTCGGCGACCAGCGGCACCGGCAGAACCGGGACCACCGCGCCGACCCGCTCCATCAACGCATCGCCCAGCGCCTCCGGCTGATCGGTGCCGAAGTCGCGCAGGGAGAGCGGCGCGCCGAAGCTGACCGAGGCATAGCCGAAGCGATTCCACTTGCCGCGCAGCCGCAGCCAGACGTGGCGCAGAGCGAAGCCGAGCCCGGTCCAGACGCTCGCGCGGAAGCGTGGACGGCCATCGGCGTCCACCTCCGCCTCGGTCAGGATCCGATCCTCCAGCACCCGGTCGTAGTTCAGACCGACGGGGACGAAGATCACGTCGCGCGGTCCCTCGGGGTCGAAATCCTGCAGGATGTAGCTCAGCAAGCCCAGCTTCGGTGGCCGCAAGCTGCCGTCGCGGCTGAGCCCACCTTCCGGAAACACCGCCTGGGTCACACCATCCGCCGTGGCCATCTGGACATAGCGGGCGAGCACCCGGCGATAGAGCGGGTTATCCGAGCGGCGGCGGATAAAGAACGCGCCCATCGCCTTCGCGATCTGCTGCAGAGGCCAGACCCGCGCCCACTCGCCCGCGGCATAGCTCAGCGAGGTGCGCTCGCTGGCGAGATACGTGACGAGCAGGTAGTCCATGTTGGAGCGGTGGTTCATCACGAAGACCACCGTCGCGTCCGGGTCGATATCGCCCAGCGCCTCGGCCCCCAGCCGCACGCGGTAGAGGCCCTGCGCGATCCAGCGGCTCGCCCGCACGCCGAACAGGAAGTAGGTGGCGGCCGAGAAGCCCGGCACGATCTCACGAGCATAGCGGGCGGCGCGCTCGGCCACGACCTCCCGCGGCTCGCCGAATTCCGCCGCCTCCTCCCGCACGGCCTGCATGACCTGCGGATCGTAGGTGAGCCGATCCACCAGGACCTGCCGTTTGGTCAGCGTCAGCGGCTGGATGGAGAGGCGCAGGCTTTCATTCGCCCGCTTCAGCACCCGGTTCACCCGCGCCCGCAGCACCCAGCGCACCGAGGGCACCAGCACGCGGTTCAGCGTCAGCGAGGCCAGCGCCAGGCCACCCAATATGACAAGCCAGAGGGGGAGTTCGACGGTCTGCAGCATCCGGCTCACCCTGACGGGCGCGGCGGCACAGGTCCAGATTTACCGAAACGGCGGGCCCGGCCTCCCCCCACGGGGACCGGGCCCGCCTGCGATCTTCGACGGCAGCTCAGGCCGCGATGCCGAGATCGGTCTTGCGCAGCGCAACCCGCGCCATGGCGAGGTTGGACTGCTCGCGGTCCAACGCGAGGTAGAGGAACACGCTCGGATCGTCCGAGAGCGGACGGATCAGGTGGTACTGCTTGCCGAGCGAGATGAGGATGTCCTCGATATTGTCGTCGAGGTCGAGGCTGCTGATGGCGCGCAGCTTGGCCTTCACCACATCGGTGTTGGCTGCACCGGCGACGTCCATGTCGAGCTTTCCGCCACCATCCTTGGCCAGCACCATGCCGGAGTCGGAATCGACGAGGCACGCCCCGATGAAGCCGGACAGGCCGTGCAGCCCGCTGAGATCCTGATTTTGCATTCTATCTTTCCCCACAAAAGAACGGGCGGCGTCGGCCACCGGTTCAACCGTGCCGATCCTGAATTCCGGCTCCCGATGGACCGCTTCGCAGGGCTCGACGTGCTCCGTCCGCTTCTTCGAAAACAGGCTGATCATGTTTTGCCTTCTGCTCACGCAGTCGCCGGACGGCGTCAGATTTTTCTGACGCCCTGTCACGATAGTCGTCGTAAACATAAACTGTCACTTTGAATTGTATTTTGAGATTAATTTCGAAGCCGGATTTTAGGTCTTTTCTCCCTGCGGTTGTCGGAGCGGCTCCGGCGATCCGTATTTATTATGAGGATGCGCGTTTTTGAACTTTTTGCGACAGGTCCCGGCATGGTTGCCGCGGCCCCGGCGCAACGGAAATGACGCGGTCACGATGTTCCGTAGTGATGCGGACTTGTGAAACAATCTGTCTCGCGCTACGTCCTTTCGCAGTGCAGCAGAGGAATCGCGTCATGGCCGAAGTTCAGAAGGATCGCCCCTGGCTTTTCCGGACCTATGCCGGGCATTCGACCGCTTCGGCCTCCAACGCGCTCTACCGCGCGAACCTCGCGAAGGGGCAGACGGGCCTCTCCGTCGCCTTCGATCTGCCGACGCAGACCGGTTACGACAGCGACCACGTGCTGAGCCGTGGCGAGGTGGGCAAGGTCGGCGTGCCGGTCAGCCATCTGGGCGACATGCGCACCCTGTTCGACCAGATCCCGCTCGACCAGATGAACACCTCGATGACGATCAACGCGACGGCCGCATGGCTGCTGTCGCTCTACATCGCCGTGGCCGAGGAGCAGGGCGCGGACATCTCCGCTCTCAAGGGCACGGTGCAGAACGACATCATCAAGGAGTACCTGTCGCGCGGCACCTACGTCTTCCCGCCCGCGCCCAGCCTGCGCCTGATCGGCGACGTGGCCGAGTACTGCTACCGCAACGTGCCGAAGTGGAACCCGATGAACGTGTGCTCCTACCACCTGCAGGAGGCCGGAGCGACGCCGGAGCAGGAGCTCGCCTTCGCGCTCGCCACCGCGCAGGCCGTGCTGGACGAGGTGCGGCCGCGGGTCAGCGCGGAGGACTTCCCGGGCCTCGTCGCCCGCATCTCCTTCTTCGTGAACGCGGGCATCCGCTTCGTCACCGAGATGTGCAAGATGCGCGCGTTCGTGGACCTTTGGGACGAGATCTGCCGGGAGCGTTACGGCGTCGAGGATCCGAAGCTCCGCCGCTTCCGCTATGGTGTGCAGGTCAACTCCCTGGGCCTCACCGAGCAGCAACCGGAGAACAACGTCTACCGCATCCTGATCGAGATGCTGGCCGTGACGCTCTCGAAAAAGGCCCGCGCCCGCGCCGTGCAACTCCCCGCCTGGAACGAGGCGCTCGGCCTGCCCCGCCCCTGGGACCAGCAGTGGTCGCTGCGCATGCAGCAGATCATGGCGTTCGAGACGGACCTCCTGGAATATGACGACCTCTTCGACGGCAACCCGGCGGTCGATGCCAAGGTCGAAACGCTGAAGGAGGGCGCCCGCGAGGAGCTGAAGCGCATCGACGAGATGGGCGGCGCGGTCGCCGCCATCGACTACATGAAATCCCGGCTGGTGGAGAGCAATTCGGAGCGTCTCGGCCGCATCGAGCGCGGCGAGACCACCGTCGTCGGCGTCAACAAGTACGAACAGGGCGAGCCCTCGCCACTTGTCGATGAGCAGGGCGGCATCATGGTCGTGGACCCCGCCGTCGAGGAAGAGCAGATCGCCCGGCTCGAGGAATGGCGCGCGGGCCGCGACGACCTCGCCGTGCGCCGGGCGTTGACCGAGCTGCGCAGCGCCGCGCGCGAGGGCCGCAACATCATACCCGCCTCAATCGCCTGCGCGAAGGCGGGGGTGACCACCGGCGAATGGGGCACGGCGATGCGCGCCGAGTTCGGCGAGTACCGCGCGCCGACCGGCGTTTCCAAGGCCATCTCGAACACCGCGACCGGCCTCGACGACATTCGCGACGCCGTGGCCGACGCTTCCGCTCGATTGGGCCGCCCGCTCACCTTCCTCGTCGGCAAGCCGGGGCTGGACGGCCACTCCAACGGCGCTGAGCAGATCGCCTGCCGCGCCCGCGATGCGGGGATGGAGGTGATCTACGAGGGCATCCGCCTAACGCCCGAACAGATCGTCGCCGCCGCCCGCGAGGGGAAGGCACACGTCATCGGCCTCTCCATCCTTTCCGGCTCCCACATGCCGCTGGTCGAGGAGGTGCAGCGCCGCCTCGCCGAGGAGGGGCTCGACACCCCGCTCATCGTCGGCGGCATCATTCCGGAGGCCGATGCGGAGCGGCTGCGCGCGCAGGGCGTCGCGCGGGTCTACACGCCGAAGGATTTCGAGCTGAACCGGATCATGTTCGATCTGGTGGCTTTGGTGGACCCCGACGGCCGCGTGGCCGCCGAGTGATCAGGCGGGCGGCGCCACGCTCGCCCGCTCGACCAGCTCCACGTCCAGGATCTCCGCCCCCGCTTCCGCTGTCCCCTCGATGGCGGAGATCAGGCGCGTCATCGCCCGCTCCCCGATCGCGAGCCGCGGCTGGCGGATTGTGGTGAGTGCCGGGATCGTCGCCTCGGCGAAGGCGATGTCGTCGAAACCGATGACAGAGATGTCCTGCGGCACGCGCACGCCCTGCGCCGCCAGCCCCGCGATCAGGCCGATCGCCATCTCGTCATTGGCGCAGGCGACCGCGGTGGGCCGCGGATCGAGCGCCAGCACCGCATCCGCCGCGGCGCGGCCGCTCGCGATGGTGAAGGCTCCGGGCAGCACGGGCGCGTCTGGCCCAGCCTCGGCGCGAAAACCCTCGATCCGCTGGCGGGTCAGGATGTTGTTCTGTGGGCCTGAAAGATGCGCGATGCGCCGGTGTCCCGCCGCCTTCAGGTGGCGCACGGCGACGGCCGAAGCGGCCGCGTTGTCGATCCCGACATGGGGTACCTCCTGTGGCTCCAACGCCTCTGAGACGGAGACCACCGCACCCCGTACTCCGGCGGGCAGATGCCCGTTGAGCAGCAGCGCCCCGTCCGCGCGGCCGTTCACGAGATAGCTGAGAAACCGCTCCTCCCGCGTCCGGTCGCCCGCGGTGTCGCCGATCAGGATCGTCTGCCCGCGAGCCGAGGCGACCTTCTCGATCCCCGCCAGGATCTCTGAGAAGAAGGTGTTGCCGATGTCGGGCACCAGCACCAGCACCGCGTTCGCCCGCTGCTGGCGCAGGGTGCGGGCCGCGATGTTGAGTGTGAAGCCCGTCTCGCTGATCGCGCTCTGCACCGCCTCCCGCGTCGATTCGGAGACGACGTCAGGCGTGTGGATCGCGCGGCTCACCGTGGCGGTGGAGACCCCGGCCAGCCGGGCCACATCCCCGATAGTCGCGCGCTTGTTCATCCGTAACCCCTTGATCCGCAGCCCCGATCGCCGCCGGTGGCATCTTCGCAGAAAACGCTTGCCCGACTCGAATGTAAAGGATTACATTCTTATGTAAACGATTACATGAGCGCAAAGCTCGGTCGGCGACCACGCCGGGGAGGAATGATGAACGCACCCGTGGATCGGGAACCGCTTCTGGCGGGGCAGGGACTGCGCAAGTCCTACGGACCTGTCGAGGTGCTGCACGGCGTCGATTTCGACGTCCGCCCGGGCGAGGTTCATGCCCTGCTCGGCGAGAACGGCGCGGGCAAGTCCACGCTGGTCAAGATCCTCTCGGGTTTCGTCGCACCCAGCGCAGGCACCCTCACCTTCGACGGCGCACCCATCACCTTCCCGACCATGCGCGCGGCCGAGGAGGCGGGCATCGTCCTCATTCACCAGGAATTCAACCTCGCCGAACTGCGCACGGTGGAGGAGAACATCTTCCTCGGGCGGGAGCTGCGTCGGGGCCTCTTCCTCGACAAGGCCGCGATGCGGGCCGAGGCGCGCCGCCTGCTCGACGAACTGCACTGCATGGCCCCCGAAACCGCCCGCGTCGCGGACCTGCCGGTCGCCGACAAGCAGATGGTGGAGATCGCGAAGGCGATGTCGCGCAAGGCGCGCATCCTCTTCCTCGACGAGCCCACTGCCGTGCTCACCAAGGCTGAGACCGCCACCCTCTTCACCCTGATCCGCCGGTTGAAGGCGGAGGGCGTTGGCATCGTCTTCATCTCCCACAAGCTCGACGAGGTAGAGGAGATCGCGGACCGCATCACCGTCCTGCGCGACGGCGAGTTGGTGGAGACTGTGCCGGCCCACGGCGTGAGCCCCGACGACATGGCGCGGATGATGGTAGGCCGCGAGCTCACCGACTTCTATCCGCACATCCCGGCGCCCGGACCCGATGCGGAGACGCTGCTCGCGGTCGAGAGCCTCGCCGCCCCTGGCGTCCGCGATGCCAGCTTCACCCTGCGGCGTGGCGAGGTGCTGGGCTTCGCCGGGCTCCAGGGCGCGGGCCGCACCGCGGTGATGGAGGCGCTGATCGGCCTGCATCCCGCCACCGGCGGCCGGATCAGCCTGCGCGGTCAGGACGTGCGCTTCACCGACGTCGCGCAATCGAAGGCCGCGCGCATCGCCTATCTGACCAAGGACCGCAAGGGGAAGGGTCTGCTCCTCGGCAACGACCTCGTGTGGAACTTCTCGCTCTTCTCGCTGGAGAAGTTCGCAAAGCCCCTGATCGACCGTGGCGCCGAGCGCGCCGCCTTCGACGCCGCCGCCGCCCGCGTGGACCTGCGCGCAGCGAGCCCCTCGCTCACCGCTGGCTCCCTCTCCGGCGGCAACCAGCAGAAACTGCTGCTCGCCAAGGTGCTGGAGACCGATCCCGAGATCATCATCATCGACGAACCCACCCGCGGCATCGACGTGGGCGCGAAGTCGCAGATCTACGGCTTCATCGCGGAGCTCGCGTCCCAGGGGCGGGGCGTCATCGTCCTCTCCTCCGAACTGCCGGAGATCATCGGGCTGAGCCATCGCGTCACCGTCATGCAGAGCGGCCGGACCACCGGCTGCCTCGAAGGCGACGCCATCAACGAAGAAGACATCATGCGTCTCGCCTCGGGCCTCGCCGCCCGCAGCGCGGCGTGAGGGGCAGGACCATGACCGACATCACCCAAGCGAAACCGGCGCGGCCGCGCTTCTCCCTCGACTGGAAGCTGCTGGGTCCGCTCGCCGCCCTCGTGCTGCTGCTCGTGATCGGGGCGTTCCTCAACGAGAACTTCCTGTCGAGCGCGAACCTGCTGAACATCCTCACACGCTCCGCCTTCATCGGGATCATCGCGATCGGGGCGACCTTCGTGATCTCCTCGGGCGGGATCGACCTGAGCGTGGGCTCGATGGCGGCGTTCACGGCCGGGGTCATGATCCTCCTGATGAACTGGATGCTGGGCGTGACGGACGTGGTCTGGCTGATCGTGCTGACCGGCATCGCCGCCGGGGCGCTGATCGGCACGGGTGCGGGGCTGCTGAACGGCTTGCTCATCACGCGCGGCGGGATCGAGGCGTTCATCGTGACACTCGGCACCATGGGCATCTACCGCAGCCTCGTCACCTACCTCGCCGATGGCGGCACGCTCTCGCTCGACAGCGATGTGCGGGGGCTCTACCGGCCGGTCTACTACGGCGACATCCTCGGCCTGCCGGTGCCTGTGATCCTGTTCGCGCTGGCCGCCCTCGCAGGCTGGATCGTGCTCAACAACACCGCCTTCGGCCGCCACGTGCAGTCCGTCGGCGCGAACGAGGACGTGGCGCGCTACTCCGCCATCAACACCGACCGGGTAAAGGTCTTCGCTTACATGATCCAGGGCGCGTGCGTGGCGCTGGCCACCATCGTCTACGTCCCGCGCCTCGGCTCCGCCTCCGCCACGACCGGCGTGCTGTGGGAGCTGGAGGCGATCGCCGCCGTCATCATCGGGGGCACGCTCCTGAAAGGCGGCTACGGGCGGATCGGCGGCACCGTGACAGGTGCGCTGATTCTCACCCTGATCGGCAACATCCTCAACCTGACCGACCTGATCTCCAACTACCTCAACGGGGCGGTGCAGGGCGTCATCATCATCGCGGCCGTGTTCCTGCAACGGGGCCTGAGCCGCAAACAGTCCTGAAAACGGGACATCCAAGGGAGGAAGACATGAAGCATCTGCTTTCAACACTCGCGGCCGCCGCACTATGCGCCGGTGTCGCCCAGGCGGAGGACGTGACGATCGGCGTCTCGATTCCCGCCGCGACCCACGGCTGGGCGGGCGGCCTGAACTGGCACGCGCAGGAGGCCGAGCGCCGGCTTGAGGCCGCACATGAGGGCCTCAACATCGTGATCGCCGCCGCGGGTTCGGCCACCGAGCAGGCGAACGCGCTGGAAGACATGGTCGCGGTCCAGCAGGTCGACGCCCTCGTCATCCTGCCCTTCGAGAGCGACCCGCTCACCGATCCGGTGCGTCAGGTGGCCGAGAGCGGCGCCTTCATCACCGTCGTCGACCGCGGCCTGACCGACCCGTCGATCCAGAACATCTACGTCGCCGGGGACAACGTGGGCTTCGGCCGCTCCGCCGGGGAGTACATGGTGGACCGGCTTGAGAGCGGCGCGCAGGTCGTCGCGATGCGCGGCATTCCGACGGTGATCGACGACCAGCGGATGCAGGGCTTTGAGGAGGCGATCGACGGCTCCGGCATCGAACTGCTCGCCGCCGAGCATGCCAACTGGTCCCGCGACGACGCCTTCGAGGTGATGCAGGACTACCTGACCCGCTTCCCCGAGATCGACGCGGTCTGGGCGGCCGATGACGACATGGCACTCGGCGCGCTGGAGGCGATCCGCGAGGCCGGTCGCGAGGACGAGATGTTCCTCGTCGGCGGCGGCGGTGCGGCGGCCGTGATCCGCGGCGTGGCCGAGGGCGACGCGACGATCCCGGCGACGGTGCTCTACCCGCCCTCGATGATCGCAACCGCGATCGACCTGACCGTGGCCCGCTTCATGTCGAACGGCCCGGTGGAGGGGACCTTCAACCTCGCCTCGCCGCTGATCACCGAGGCGAATGCCGAGGCGTTCTACTACGAGGACTCCCCGTACTAAGACGACTGCGCGGCGCCCTCTCCGGAGGGCGCCGCCACCAATGATGGCGCTTCGGCCTGGCCGCGGCGTCCAGAACGTGCCCTCCCTCGGGGGGAGCGGAGGGCGCTGCCCGGCGCACTCGCCGGGCGGGACAGAGGTTCGGGGACACCGAGAAGGAGCATCATGACCAGATCCATCAAGGGCCCCGGCCTCTTCCTCGCCCAATTCGCCGGTGACGACGCCCCGTTCAACAGCCTGGAGGCCATCACCCGTTGGGCGGCGGGCCTCGGCTACAAGGGTGTCCAGATCCCGACCTTCGACGCGCGTCTCTTCGACCTCGACCGTGCGGCCGACAGCCAGACCTATTGCGACGAGGTGAAGGGCATCTGCGCCGATGCGGGCGTGGAGATCACGGAGCTTGCCACCCATCTGCAGGGCCAGCTTGTCGCCGTTCACCCCGCCTACGACCTCGCCTTCGACGCCTTCGCGCCCGAGGCCGTGCACGGCAATCCGGCCGCCCGGCAGGAATGGGCCGTCGACCAGATGAAGAACGCGGCGAAGGCGTCGCGCAACCTCGGCCTCGACGTCTCCGTCAGCTTCACCGGCTCACTCGCCTTCCCGTTCCTCTACCCCTGGCCGCAGAGGCCCGCGGGGCTGGTGGAGGACGCCTTCGCCGAATTGGCCCGCCGCTGGCGCCCGATCCTCGACGTCTATGAGGAGCACGGCGTGGACGTCGCCTACGAGATCCACCCGGGCGAGGACGTGTTCGACGGCGCGACGTGGGAGCTGTTCCTCGACGCCGTGGGCGAGCACCCCCGCGCCGCGATCAACTACGACCCGAGCCACTTCCTGCTCCAGCAGCTCGACTACCTCGCCTTTATCGACCTCTACCACGAGCGCATCCGCGCCTTTCATGTGAAGGATGCGGAGTTCAATCCGACCGGCCGGCAGGGTGTCTACGCCGGCTATGCTGGCTGGACCGACCGCGCCGGACGCTTCCGCTCGCTGGGCGACGGGCAGGTGGATTTCGGCGGCATCTTCTCGAAGCTCACGCAATATGGCTACGACAGTTGGGCGGTGCTCGAATGGGAGTGCTGCCTGAAATCGCCGGAACAGGGGGCCGCCGAAGGCGCGCCCTTCATCGCGCGCCATATCATCGAGCGGACGGACAAGGCGTTCGACGACTTCGCGGGTGCTGCGACCGACCCTGAAAGGAACCGAGCCATGCTGGGACTGAACCGATGACCGCACCGCTCAAGCTCGGCATGGTCGGTGGCGGCATCGGCGGAAACATCGGGGCGGTGCACCGCATCGCGGCGCGCCTCGATGGGCGGTGGGTGCTGGTGGCCGGGGCGTTCTCCTCCCGAGACGACGTGGCCCACGCATCCGCCGCCCGATTGAACGTGGCGCCGGAGCGCAGCTACGCCGACTTCCGCGAGATGGCGAAGGACGAGGCGGCACGCCCAGACGGGATCGACGCGGTCTCCATCGTCACGCCCAACCACATGCACGCGCCGGTCGCGACCGCCTTCCTCGAAGCGGGGATCCCGGTGATCTGCGACAAGCCGCTGACCGCCCAGCTCGACGAGGCCGAAGCACTGGCCGAGGTCGTGCGCCGCACCGGCACGCCCTTCGTGCTGACCCACAACTACACCGGCTACCCGCTGATCCGCGAGGCGCGTCAGATGGTAGCGCGCGGTGAGCTCGGCGCGATCCGCGTGGTGCAGGCGGAGTACGCGCAGGACTGGCTCGCGAAGCCGATCGAGCAGGAGGGGCAGAAGCAGGCAGCTTGGCGCACCGACCCCGCCCGCTCCGGCGCCGGGGGGGCCATTGGTGACATCGGCACCCACGCCTTCAACCTGCTGAGTTTCGTGACCGGCCTCAGGACCGAGGCGCTGAGCGCCCAGCTCACCAGCTTCGTCCCCGGCCGCCGCCTCGACGACGACGCGCAGATGATGCTCCGCTTCGAAGGCGGCGCGCGCGGCATGCTCTGGGCAAGCCAGGTGGCCCCGGGCAACGAGAACGGCCTCGCCCTCCGCATCTACGGTGAGAAGGCCGCGCTGGAATGGCGGCAGGAGGATCCCAACCGCCTGCGCTTCTCCCGTCTCGGCGAGGCGCCGCAATGGCTGACCCGCGCCGGGCACGGGACCTCCGCGGGCGGTACCCGCGTGCCCTCGGGCCATCCGGAGGGCTATCTGGAAGCCTTCGCGACCCTCTACACCGAGGCGGCAGAGTTGATCGGTGGCGGTGACGCCAACCTGCTTCCAGGCATCGAGGATGGCCTCGACGGCATGCGCTTCATCGCGGCCTGCGTCGCCTCGTCGCAGGATAATGGAGCGTGGACGGCCCTTTGAGCCGTCCTGTTCAGGTCTTTTGACGAACCGTTCACGCCCTCCTCACGCTGCGCGAACGGCGAATCCCTAAAACTCTTCCTACGACGACGGCGAACGCCGGGCGGGGACATTTGGCGGACCGGATCCGCCTTCTTTCCCCCATCGCAACGCATTCAGGACGGAGGATCCCGACCTTATTCGACGACGGCGCACCGCCATGCGCAGCCGTCCCTTTGCCACGTTTCGACCGTCGCAAGATCAAGACCGAAGACCCACGACACTGCCCGCCTCCCCCCGAAAAAGGCGGTCCCCCCGCAGATCAGAGTAGAGGTCCAGTACATGTCTTACGATTTCGATATGAACGGTTTCGGTGACGCGCCCGACCCCCGGGGCGCGGCCAAGGATGTCGCCGACCGCCGCCCCCGCCACGCCGGCGGCAACAATGGTGAGAAGAACCAGCCCGGCCCGCGCCCGACCAGCTTTCACAAGGGCCTGCCCCATTGCGTGAACGGCCTGCCCGACGAGCACGCCTTCAAGACGTTCCTGCGTGCGCTGACCGGCTTCGACTACGCGCCGAACGTGAACGCGGAGTTCAACGTGCCGCTGGGGCCGGAGAACGCGGTCGGCGCCTGGCGCGACGGCATGGCCCATCGCCCAGCGGTCAAGGCCGTGGACGTCTTCTTCAGCGAGACCGCGCCGGGCACCCCGCCCAATGTGCGCAACTGGGAGAGCCCGCTCGCCGGCCTGCAGGGCGTGCTCCAGGGCCCGCAGCCGATGGAGATCGCGCAGGCGCCCGCCCCCCGCCTCGGCGGCAGCGAGCTGACCGCCGAGATGGCGGAGGTCTACGCCATGGCCCTCCTGCGCGACGTGAGTTTCGAGGAGATGAAGGATCCCGCCACCCCCGCCGCGGGCGGCATCACCGTGGGTGAGATCGTGGCCGAGCTCGGCGCACTGCCGTGGTTCGACCTCGGCGCCGACGTGGTGGACGAGGGCACGCTGCACGAGTATCGCCGCCGCGACGCGCGCCTCCGCGATCCGGAGACGCCGAACGAGCCCGCGCATCCGGTGCTCGACACCCAGAACCTGTTCCGCGGCTCGGCACCTGGCGCCAAGGACGGCCCTCAGATCTCGCAGTTCATGCTGATCGGCAATGTGGGCCGCGGCAATCCGGCGGACCGCGCACCCGGCGCGGACGGAACCCCGGTCGCGGACAGCCCGGCGGACGGCTTCATCAACTTCGGCGTCCAGCGCGTCGACCAGCGGGTGAACGTGCACCTCGAAGGTCGGGACCACATGACCGACTGGGCGCTGTGGCTCGACGTGCAGAACGGCGCCGATGTGCGCGGTACCGACGCCTACATGAACGAAGGGTCGGGTGCGATCCTGCCCCGCTTCATGGGCACGCCGCGAGACCTCGCGACCTATGTGCATTTCGACCAGCTCTACCAGGCCTACTTCAACGCCTGCCTGCTGATGCTGGAAAGCGGCGTGCCCTTCGACCTCGGCTTCCCGTCCGGGTCCTCCCACGCCACCCGCGGGTCCTTCGCGACCTGGGGCGGACCGCATGTGCTGTCGCTCGTGACCGAGGTCGCGACGCGGGGCCTGAAGGCGGTGCGCTTCCAGAAGTTCCAGGAGCATCTGCGCGGTCGGCCCGAGCAGCTCGCCGCCATGATCACCCTTGCGGCGAACGGCAAGGCGGACCTGCTCGGCACCTCCAGGATGGGCTTCGAGACCATGGTGGCGGAACTCGAGCACAAGGCGCCGAAGATCATGCACGCGATCTCGACCCACAACGGGGCGCAGAACGCGGCGCGCGCGGGCGATGCCTCGATCTTCCCGCGGGTCGGCGGTACCGGGTCCCACACCCTGCCCGACATCTCGGCGAAGAACTATCTGCTGCCCATGGCCTTCCCCGAGGGCTCGCCGATGCACGCGGCCTATGGTGCGGGGCATGCGACGGTAGCGGGTGCCTGTGTGACGGTGCTCAAGGCGTTCTTCGAGATGTCGGACGGCTCGCCGGGCGAGCCCGGCGTCGGTCGTCCGCTCACGCTCGAGCGTGCCAAGACGGACGAAACGCTGTGGACGCGCAAGACCATGGCGGGCTTCGGCCTCGACAACGTCTATGTCGCGGACGACGCCAACCAGCGCCTGTCCCTCAAGCCGTCGGATCACTACACCCCGGCCGATATCACGATGGAGGGCGAGCTTAACAAGCTGGCCGCCAACGTGTCGATCGGGCGCAACTTCGCGGGCGTCCACTTCTACACCGACTACTACGACAGTCTGCGCCTGGGTGAGCGGATCGCGATCGGCATCATGCAGGAGCAGCTCGCGACCTATCGCGACTGTATCACCATGCGGATGACCAGCTTCGACGGCGACCGGATCATCCTGGTCGGCGACGGGCAGGGCGGGGCCGAGATCCATGTGCGGCCCGTCGGCCAGCGCCACTGGATCGCGGTGTCCGATCCCTGGTGGAACCGCCATGCCGGCGGCGAGTTCGGAGTGGCGTGATGGCGACCTACAGCGTTTCGGCAGAAGCCCTGCCGGGGGTCGCCCGGCGCATGGCGGAGAACCCCGCCATCGCACAGGAGGAACCCGAAAAGATCGCACGGGAGCTGGGGATCACCCAACCGATCCCCAACACCTTTATCTACCGAGTCGTGGTGATCGCGCTGAGCGCCGTCACGTTGCTGGCCCTCGCGTGCACCGTGCTGCTGGCTCTCACGGAGACATCGAACGCAAATGGCACGCGGGAGATGTTCCTTCAGCCGATCACGTTCCTCGGCTCCACCGCACTGGGCGCTTTGGCGGGGTTGCTGTCCCCCGGCCCCAACAGCTAGCGCCCACACTTGGCGCGCGGTCGTCCCCTGCGGCCGCGCGTCCTTTTCAGTTTTAGACGGCTCCACCAACACGATTTGTGGACACGAACGCGCGTCAGGCTGCGCGCGCCAGGACCCCCTCCAGCGCCTGCTGGGACAGTGCCACCGGATTGCCTTTCATCGAGGACGCACTGAGCGAGGCTTCGGCAACCTCCGCGTGATCCGCTGCATCGAGCCCCATTGCCCCGAGCCGCGGCAGGCCCTCCGCGTCGATCCAGGCTTCGAGTGTGTCAAAGGCATCCCGATCAGCGCCTCCCAGCACCTCCACGATGATCCGCCGGATCGCGTCGAGGCGCTCAGGATCGCCGCCCGCCTCCGCATTCGCCGCCAGCACCGGCGGCAGCAACCGGCCGCAGATCGCCCCGTGCGCCGCACCCGTCCGCCCGCCGATCACACCGGCAAAGCCATGCACCGCGCCGAGCCCCGCATTGGCGAGCGCCAGTCCGCCCGACAGGCTGGTGAAGGCGAGCGCATCGCGCGCCGCCGCGTCCTCACGCTCCATCAGCGTCACAAGCGCCCGCAGCCCCGACCCGATCGCATCCCGGCAGATCGCGTCGGTCAGCGGGTTGGCCTTGGAGGAGAGCCAAGGCTCGATCACCTGCGTCACCGCGTCGAGACCGGAGGCCAGCGTCACCTCCCGCGGGCACCCATCCGTCAGCACCGGATCGACGAGCGCGAGGTCCGGCAGCATCCGCGCGTGGCGCAGGCTCACCTTCCGCCCATGATCCGGCAGTCCGATGACGGCGTTCTTCGTCGCCTCCGCTCCGGTCCCCGCCGTGCTCGGCAGCGCGATGAACGGCAAGGGATCGACCGTCAGCGGCAGACCCCGCCCCACGACCTCCAGATGATCGAGGGGCGGTGTGGAGGAGCGCGCGAGCGCCGCACCCGCCTTACCAAGGTCGATCGTGGAGCCGCCGCCGACCGCGACGACGAGCTCGACACCAGCGGATCGCGCCGCCTCCGTCGCCGCCTCGACCGCCGCGAGGTCCGGCTCTCCGCGGCTGCGCACGATGGTCACCGTGCAGCCCGCAGCCCCAAGGTCACGCTCCAGCACATCCGCGAACCCGACCGAGCCGCGCACCAGCAGGACGCGCGTGCCAAAGCGAGCAGCCTCCTCAGCGGCCCCGTCCGCCACCCCGCGGCCGAAGCGGATCCGTTTCGGCGCGGCAAACTCGAATGGCGTCATGGCAGCCTCCTCGCTCCGTCACACGGCAGAAGCCGCACCGCGTCCGACGACGCGACCGGCCAGCACCAACACGATTTGTGGACATGAAAAGGCCGGGGCCCCCGCAAGGGCCCCGGCCGAAACGACATTACTGCCAGGACTGGATCAGTTCGTCATAGCTGACGGTGATCGGCTCCTCGTCCTCGTTCTCGAGCGCCGCCTTAGGCGAGCCCGGCTGGTCGAGCCAGAAGGACGCCTCCTGCGGCTCGTTCATCACCGGGCCGAGATCGCCCTGAACGCCTGCACGCTCGAGACGCTCCAGCACGTCCTCCTGCTGCTCGCAGAGGGCATCCAGCGCTTCCTGAGCGGTCTTCGCACCCGAGGACGCATCCCCGATGTTCTGCCACCAGAGCTGGGCGAGACGCGGGTAGTCCGGCACGTTCGTCCCGGTCGGCGACCACGCGACGCGGGCCGGCGAGCGGTAGAACTCGATCAGACCGCCGAGGCGCGGCGCACGCTCGGTGAAGCTCTCGTGATCGATCGTGGACTCCCGGATGAAGGTCAGACCCGCATGAGACTTCTCCACATCCACGGTCAGCGAGGTCACGAACTGCGCATAGAGCCATGCGGCCTGCGCCCGGTCGACCGGCGTGCTCTCCATCAGCGTCCAGGAACCGGCGTCCTGGTAGCCGACCTTCATGCCGTCCTCCCAGTAGACACCGTGCGGGGAGGGTGCCATGCGCCAGCGCGGCGAGCCGTCCTCGTTCAGCACGGCCGCGGCCCCATCGCCCACCATGTCGGCGGTGAAGGCGGTGTACCAGAACATCTGCTGCGCGATGCCGCCCTGGGACGGGATCGGCCCGGACTCCGAGAACGTCATGCCGGCCGCCGCGGGCGGGGCATAGTTCTGCAGCCAGTCGGTATACTTCTCGATCGCGTAGACCGCCGCCGGGGAGTTCGTCGCCCCGCCACGCTCGACGCAGGAGCCCACGGGCTGCGAGTTCTCGTTCACCCGGATGCCCCACTCGTCGACCGGCAGACCGTTGGGCTCACCCACATCGCCCATCCCGGCCATGGACATCCACGCATCGGTGAAGCGCCAGCCGAGCGACGGGTCCTTCTTGCCGTAGTCCATGTGGCCGTAGACGTCGCCGTCCACGCCCATGTGGCTCAGATCCCGGCCGGTGAAGAACGCCGCGATGTCCTCATAGGCCGACCAGTTGACCGGAACGCCCAGCGGATAGCCGTACTCGGCCTCGAAGTCCGCCATGTTCTTCTCATCCGTGAACCAGTCGTAGCGGAACCAGTAGAGGTTCGCGAACTGCTGGGTCGGCATCTGGTAGAGCTTGCCGTCCGGACCCGTGGTGAACTGCGTCCCAATGAAGTCGTCGAGGTTCAGGTTGGGGTTGGTGACGTCCGCGCCCTCGCCCGCCATCCAGTCGGTCAGGTTGCGCACCTGCTGGTAGCGCCAATGAGTGCCGATCAGGTCGCTGTCGTTGACATAGGCGTCGTAGATGTTGCGGCCGGAGTTCATCTGCGTCTGCAGACGCTCGACCACGTCGCCCTCGCCGATCAGGTCGTGGGTGACCTGGATGCCGGTGATCGCGGCGAAGGCCGGGGCGAGCACGTTCGCCTCGTACTCATGCGTCGTGATCGTTTCGGAAACGACGTTGATCTCCATGCCGGCGAAGGGCTGGGCCGCGTCGATGAACCACTGCATCTCCGCTTCCTGCTCCTCGCGGGAGAGGGTCGACCGCTCGATGTGCTCGTCGAGGAAGGCACGCGCGGCGTCCATGTCCGCGAAGGCGGGGGCGGCGAGCCCCAGCGTCAGCGCAAGCGCCGTGGTGGACGTGAGGGTCAGTTTCATGTGGTTCCTCCCATTGTTGAACCTCTTCTTTGGAGGGCTCGGTCGTTCGGCGCCGGCCCCCCTCCCTGACGTGTCGTCAGACCCAGCGGAACACCGCCGCGGCGTAGACGAGACACAAGATGAGCGCGCCCCATTGGGGCAGTCCGCTCAGGCCCAGCCAGGCCAGATTGATGAAGGCCGAGCCCAGAAGCGTGATGAAAAGCCGGTCGCCCCGCGTCGTCTCGATCCTGAGGATGCCGACGCGCGGCGTCTCCGGATACCGGATCGCCAGCACGGTGAAGACGATGAGCAGGAGTGCGATCGTCCCGAAGAAGGCCGCCGTGGGCCACGTCCATGCCATCCAGGCCATTACAGATCACCTCCCTTCAAGCTGGAGCCGTCATCCTCGGACTTGATCCGAGGATCTCCCGAAATCAGACCGTGATATCCGGCCAAAGGTCTCGCCAGGCAGGATTGCTCTGCTCGATCAGATCGACCTTCCACTGCCGCAGCCACTTCTTGAGAGCTTTCTCCCGCCGGATCGCGTTCTCCGGGTCGTCGAACTGTTCGAAATGGACGAGCCGGTCGAGGTTGTACTGCGCTGTGAAGCTCCGCCCCTCGCGCATCCGGTGCTCGTGAACCCGACGAACCAGATCGTTCGTCACGCCGATGTACAGCGTTCCTCGCGGTCGGTTCGTCACCAGGTAGACGTACATGGGCTTCATCGGGCATGTCCCGGAGCGATGTCATCGACCGGCTCGAGCAGTGCCGGGAGATCGCCGGGTCGAGCCCGACGATGACACCTCTTGCAACGTCACCCACGGGCTCGCCCCCACCGTCTCCTACAAACGGCACGCTCGGGTCGGGTCGGAGGATGACCCAGGAAGGGTTAACAAATCCCATCACACCCTCCCCAGGGCGAAGCCCTTGGCGATGTAGTTGCGCACGAACCAGATCACGAGCGCGCCGGGCACGATGGTCAGCACACCCGCCGCCGCCAGCACACCCCAGTCGAGGCCCGAGGCGGACACCGTCCGGGTCATCGTCGCCGCGATGGGCTTTGCATCCACGCTCGTGAGGGTTCGCGACAGGAGCAGCTCCACCCACGAGAACATGAAGCAGAAGAACGCCGCCACGCCGATGCCCGACGAGATCAGCGGCATGAAGATCCGCACGAAGAAGCGCGGGAACGAGTAGCCGTCAATGTAAGCCGTCTCGTCGATCTCCTTCGGCACGCCGCGCATGAAGCCCTCAAGGATCCACACTGCGAGCGGCACGTTGAAGAGGCAGTGCGCCAGCGCCACCGCGATATGCGTGTCGAAGAGCCCGACCGACGAGTAGAGCTGGAAGAACGGCAGCGCAAACACCGCGGGCGGCGCCATCCGGTTCGTCAACAGCCAGAAGAACAGGTGCTTGTCGCCCATGAACGTGTAGCGCGAGAAGGCATAGGCCGCAGGCAGCGCCACCGCGAGGCTGATCACCGTGTTCATCACCACGTAGATCAGCGAGTTCACGTAGCCCATGTACCAGCTCGGATCCGTCAGGATCTTCGTGTAGTTGGCGAAGGTGAGGTTCTGCGGCCAGAGCGAGAAGGTCCCCAGGATCTCCACGTTCGTCTTCAGACTCATGTTGATGAGCCAGTAGATCGGCAGCATGAGGAACAGCAGGTACAGCCCCATCACGATGGCCGAGCCATTGGGACGGAAGCGGCGGACGCGCGCCTTCTCTCCCGTGACCTTGCCGGGGATCGAGGCGGCACCGGGGGCGGAGACGGTCTCGGCCATCAGCGACGCTCCTCTTTGTCGAGATTGGTCATCACGGTGTAGAACACCCACGACACCAGCAGGATGACTAGGAAGTACATCAGCGAGAACGCTGCGGCAGGACCCAGGTCGAACTGACCCAGCGCCATCTTCACGAGGTCGATGGACAGGAACGTGGTTGCGTTGCCCGGACCACCACCCGTCACTACGAAGGGCTCGGTATAGATCATGAAGCTGTCCATGAAGCGCAGCAAGATCGCGATCATCAGCACACCTGCCATCTTCGGCAGTTCGATGTAGCGGAACACCTTCCACCGGCTCGCCTGATCGATCTTCGCCGCTTGGTAGAACGCGTCGGGGATCGACTGCAGCCCGGCATAGGCGAGCAGCGCCACCAGCGAGGTCCAGTGCCACACATCCATCACGATCACCGTGATCCACGCGGCATAGAAGTTCTGCGTGTAGTTATAGTCGATGCCGAGCGCCGCGAGCGTATAGCCCAGCAGGCCGATATCCACCCGGCCGAAGATCTGCCAGATCGTGCCGACCACGTTCCAGGGGATCAGCAGCGGCAGTGACATCACGACGAGGCAGAAGGACGCCCAGAACCCCTTCTTCGGCATGTGGAGCGCCACGAAGATGCCCAGTGGGATCTGGATGCACAGGATGATGGCGGAGAAGGCGAGCTGGCGGCCCAGCGCGTTCCACATGCGCTCACTGGCCAGCATCTCCTCAAACCATTCCAGCCCGATCCAGAAGAAGTCGTTGTTACCAAACGTGTCCTGCACCGAGTAGTTCACGACCGTCATTAGCGGGATGACGGCGGAGAACGCGACCAGCACCAGTACCGGCAGGACGAGGAACCACGCCTTGTTGTTGACGGTCTTGTTCATGCGATCGCTCCTTCCGCGCCGCGGTTCATCAGGGCGTCATCCTCGGGCTCGACCCGGGGATCCCTCGACACGGAGACCCTGCGGTCAGGCCGGAGGGTGACGGCACCATGGAGCACGCTCATGCCGCCACCTCGGGCGCGATGCGCCACTCGTCGACGTAGACGTTGATGCCTTCGGGGGCGAAAACGGCGCGGTCGGCGTCGGCGGGCAGCGGATCGCCCTCGCCCGCAATGGCCGACAGCTCCTGCCCGTCCATGTCGAGGCGGACGACGCGGTGGCGGCCCACATCCTCGACGCGGGTCACGCGCACCGGTACGCCCTCGCCGCCGGAGCGGAGCTGCACGAATTCCGGGCGCACGCCCAGTGCGACGCGCCCGCCGCCGGGCGCGTAGGCCGCGCCCAGGTCGATCTGGGCGCCTGCGACAGACGCCATCCGTCCCGACACCTCCGCAGGGATCACGTTCATGCCCGGCGAGCCGATGAAGTAGCCGACGAAGGTGTGCGCCGGCCGCTCGAACAGCTCCTGCGGCGTGCCGATCTGCACCACGCGGCCGTCATGCATCACCACGACCTTGTCCGCGAAGGTCAGCGCCTCCGTCTGGTCGTGGGTCACGTAGATCATCGTGTGCCCGAACTCTTGGTGGAGTGACTTGAGCTGCGTGCGCAGCTCCCACTTCATGTGTGGGTCGATCACCGTCAGTGGCTCGTCGAAGAGGAGCGCGTTCACGTCCTCCCGCACCATGCCGCGGCCCAGGCTGATCTTCTGCTTCGCATCCGCCGTCAGCCCCCGCGCCTTGCGGTCGAGCTCCGCCTCCATCCCGATCATCTGCGCGATCTGGAGCACGCGGCGCGCCACGTAGTCCGCATCGGCACCGCGGTTGCGCAGCGGGAAGGCGAGGTTATCGCGCACCGTCATCGTGTCGTAGACGACCGGGAACTGGAACACCTGCGCGATGTTGCGCTCCGCCGTCGCGGCGTGGGTCACGTCGTGGTCGTCGAACAGGATCCGCCCGCGGCTCGGCTCCAGCAGGCCCGAGATGATGTTGAGCAACGTGGACTTCCCGCAGCCCGACGCGCCGAGCAGGGCATAGGCCTCGCCATCCGCCCAGACGTGGTCGAGCTGCTTGAGCGCGTAGTCGTCCTCCGACTTCGGGTTCGGCAGGTAGGAGTGCGCGAGGTTGTCGAGGGTGATCTTCGCCATCACGCGGCCTCCGCGTAGGGCGCGGTCGAGACCAGCGCGCCGTCGGGCGCGAACAGGTAGACATGCGCGGGGTCGAGATGGACGGTCAGGTCCTGACCCGGCTGCAGGTTCTGCACGCCGTGGATCAGCCCGACCCACCGCTCGCCGTGATGGTCGAGGTGGACGAAGGTTTCCGACCCCGTGATCTCGGTCACGGTCAGCCGCGTGGCAAAGCTCAGCGCCTCGCCATGCGATGTCAGCGACAGGTGATTGGGGCGGAAGCCCGCGACGTACGGCCCGTCCGCCACGCCAGCCAGCGCAACCGGCACCGGCGCATCCTGCCCGTCGCCATAGGCGAGCCGGTCGCCCGCCTTCTGCACCGTCAGGAAGTTCATCGGCGGGTCGGAGAAGACCCGCGCCGTCGTCGCGTCCACCGGCTTGCGGTAGACCGAGCCCGTGGGGCCGAACTGCGTCACGCGCCCTTCCCACAACGTCGCGGTATTGCCGCCGAGCAGTAGAGCCTCCTCCGGCTCGGTCGTCGCATAGACGAAGATCGCGCCGGAGCGCTCGAAGATCTTCGGGATCTCGGTCCGCAACTCCTCCCGCAGCTTGTAGTCGAGGTTCGCCAGCGGTTCGTCGAGCAGCACCAGCCCCGCATCCTTGACCAGCGCACGGGCCAGCGCACAGCGCTGCTGCTGCCCGCCCGAAAGCTCCAGCGGCTTGCGGTCGAGCATGGCGTCCAGCTTCATCAGCTCCGCCGTCTCCCGCACCCGCCGGTCGAGCTCGTTCGACGACACGCCCTTCAGCCGCATTGGCGAGGCGATGTTCTCGTAGACCGTCATCGAGGGGTAGTTGATGAACTGCTGGTAAACCATGGCCACGTTCCGGTCCTGCACCCGGCGGCCGGTCACGTCCTCCCCGTCCCAATGCACGGAGCCCGTGGTCGGCGCGTCGAGCCCGGCCATGACCCGCATCAGCGTGGTCTTGCCGGCCAGCGTCGGGCCGAGCAGCACGTTCATCGTGCCGCGCTCCAGCACCAGGTCGGTCGCGTGGATATGCGTCGCCGCCCCCACCACGCGGGTCACGTTGCGCAGTTCAAGCGCCATGCGCGCTTTCCTCCCGTTTTCGTTGCCGCCGGAGCCTCGTTGATCGGGCCCGGTCGGGTGAGTTCACCGGTGCGGGGCCGGTCTATTCCGCGGCATGGGCCAGGCTCGCCCGCCGCTCCGCCATCCATTCGTCGAGCCGCGCCACCTGGCCGTCATCCAGCCGCAGGCCCAGCTTGTTGCGCCGCCAGATCACGTCCTCGGCCGTGCGGGCCCATTCGCGATCCATCAGCCACTCGATCTCGCGCGCGGTGAGCGTGGCGCCGAAGCCCTCGCCCAGCGCCGCCTCGTCCTTCGCCTCGCCCAGCACGAGCCACGCATCGGTGCCGTAGGCGCGCACCAGCCGCTTCGCCCAGAACGGGGTCAGGAACGGATACTCCTTGGCCAAACGTGCGACGAGGCGGTCCACTTCGTCCACCCCGAAATCGCCACCCGGCAGCGCTTTTCCGGCCGTCCAAGCCCCTGAAGTTCCGGGAAAATACGGAACGATCTTTTCCAAAGCGCTTTCGGCGAGCCGCCGGTAGGTCGTGATCTTCCCGCCGAAGATGTTGAGGATCGGAGCGCCGCCCGCATCGTCCACCTTCAACGTGTAATCCCGCGTCGCCGCCGTCGCCGAGCTCGCACCGTCGTCGTAGAGCGGGCGGACGCCGGAGTAACTCCAGACCACGTCCTCCTCGCCGATATCCTGTTTGAAGTACTGGTTGGCGAAAGCGATCAGGTAGCGCTTCTCCTCCGGCGTGCAGGACGGTTTCTCGTCGGGGTTCACATGCTCCGCATCGGTCGTACCGATCAGCGTGAAATCCGTCTCATAGGGGATCGCGAAGATGATCCGCCCGTCGGTGCCCTGGAAGAAGTAGCACTTGTCGTGATCGAAGAGCCGCTTCGTCACGATGTGGGAGCCGCGGACCAGTCGCACCCCTTCGGTCGAGTTGATCCGCACCTTCTGCT
Source organism: Pontivivens ytuae (assembly GCF_015679265.1). Lineage (NCBI taxonomy): Bacteria > Pseudomonadati > Pseudomonadota > Alphaproteobacteria > Rhodobacterales > Paracoccaceae > Pontivivens > Pontivivens ytuae. The sequence continues at coordinate 2,192,085 of NZ_CP064942.1, read as the reverse complement.
GGATGATGTCGCCGACCCACGGGCCGCCCGCGTTGACCAGCATCTTGGTGCGATGCGTGCGCTGCTCCCCGCTGTCGCGATCCTCGACGACGATCTCCCAACCGCCCTCAACGCGGGCGGCGGACAGCACCTTCGTTCGCGTTAGAATCTGCGCGCCACGCGCCTCCGCATCGCGGGCGTTGAGCACAACGAGGCGCGAGTCCTCGATCCAGCAGTCGGAGTATTCGTAAGCCTTCTCGAACCGATCCTCGATCGGCGCACCCTCGGGCGCCGTCCGCAGGTCCAGCGTCGAGGTCCCGGGCAGGATCTTCCGCCCGCCGAGGTTGTCGTACATGAAGAGTCCCAGCCGGATCAGCCAGGCGGGCCGCCGCCCCTTCATCCACGGCATCACCGTGTTGAGCAGCTTGGAGGTCGGCGTCTCCCCCTCGAACCGCATGTCCGGGTGGTAGGGCAGCACGAACCGCATGGGCCAGGAGATGTGGGGCATCGCGCGCAGCAGCGTCTCCCGCTCCACCAGCGCCTCCCGCACCAGCCGCACCTCGAAATACTCGAGGTAGCGCAGCCCGCCATGAAACAGCTTGGTGGAGGCCGAGGAGGTTGCGGAGGCGAGGTCGTTCATCTCCGCCAGCGTGACGGTGAGCCCGCGGCCCGCCGCATCACGGGCGATGCCGCATCCGTTGATGCCGCCTCCGATGATGAAGAGATCCGTTTCACTCTGGCTCACGCGCAACACTCCCGACGCTCGATGTTCGTTTCTTGCGCCAATCTAGCGATTTCGCGCTCAAAAAGAAAGGAAAACGAAAATTCAGCATTCACAGGGGGCAAAGCGCTTTGGGAACATCCGTGGCTGCATCGCGCCACCTCTCACCCCGAATCGCTGCGAAACGAACACAAGCTTGATCGTGGGTGCGCGAATCCACACAATACGAACAGAAAGGAACGCGATGTCCCAGACCTTCCGCCACCCGCAGATCCTCGAGATCGCCCGTCAGGAGGGCCGCGTCGCGGTCGAGGATCTGGCCGAACGCTTCGGCGTCACGCTCCAGACCATCCGCCGCGACCTCACCGAACTCGCCGAGAGCGGGCGGCTGGAGCGCGTTCATGGTGGTGCGGTGTTGCCGTCCGGCACCGCCAATATCGAGTACGAGGCCCGGCGCGAGCTGAATGCCGACGCCAAGGCCGCCATCGCCCGCGCCTGTGCCGCGCAGATCCCGCAGGACGCCTCGATCTTCCTCAATATCGGCACGAGCACAGAGGCCGTGGCCCGCGCCCTGCTCCACCACAGCGGGCTGCTGGTCGTGACCAACAACATCAACGTGGCCAACATCCTGGCTGCCAATCCCGATTGCGAGGTGGCGGTCACAGGTGGCACCCTGCGCCGCTCCGATGGCGGGCTGGTGGGCACGCTCGCCTCCGCCGTCATCCGGCAGTTCAAGTTCGACCTCGCCGTGATCGGCTGCTCCGCGCTGGATCAGGACGGCGACCTCCTGGACTTCGACCTCAGCGAGGTGGGCGTCAGCCAGACGATCCTGGAGCAGAGCCGCAAGACCTTCCTCGTCGCGGATCATTCGAAGTTCCGCCGCACGGCACCCGTCCGCATCGGCTCGCTGCGCGCCATCGACACCTTCTTCACCGACGCGCCGCTGGCCCCGGATCTCGCCGCCCTCTGCTCGGACTGGAACACGGGCATCGAGGTCGTGCGGACACCCGCCATGGTGCCCGCCTGAGAAAAACAGTTGCGAAAGCGACCACATCGTCCGATCCTTTCCAAACCGCTTTTGGTTGAACGGTGCGCCTGACGCGCCGAAGAGGGCGGCACAACGCGCAGCCGGGCGGAACGGTCTGACCCGCCTCCCGGCGCAGATGCGCATCAGGGAGGAATGAGAATGACCAAAGCGACGCGCTTCGCGCTCGGCACCGCCATCGCACTCGTGCTGGCCGGTCCGGCGCTGGCCGATATCCGGTTCTGGACCACCGAGGAGCAGCCCGAGCGGCTCGCCAAGCAGCAGGAGATGGCCGCAGCCTTCGAGGCGGAGACCGGCATCGCCGTCGAGGTGATTCCGGTGACGGAGAGCGATCTCGGCACCCGCGCCACCGCCGCCTTCGCCGCGGGCGACCTGCCCGACGTGATCTACCACACGCTGCAGTACGCCCTGCCCTGGGTCGATGCCGGCATCCTCGACGCCGAAGCCGCGACCGAGGTCATCGATGAGCTTGGCACCGGCACCTTTGCCCCCGGCGCGCTGGCGATGGCGGAGACGGAGGACGGTTATGCCTCCGTTCCCGTGGACGGCTGGACGCAGATGATCGTCTACCGCCGCGATCTCTTCGAGGAGAACGGGCTGGAGCCGCCGACCACCTACGAGAACGTCCTCGCCGCCGTCGAGGCGCTGCACAACCCGCCCGAGATGTTCGGCTTCGTCGCCGCCACCAAGGTGGACGAGAACTTCATGTCCCAGGTGCTGGAGCATGTCTTCCTCGCCAATGGTGCCACGCCCGTGGGTCAGGACGGCTTCACCGGCTTCGACGAGGCGCGCACGATCGAGGTGCTCGACTTCTACAAGGCGATCGCCGAAGCCTCCCCGCCCGGTGAGCTCTACTGGGACCAGTCGCGCACGCTCTACTTCGCAGGCCAGGCGGCGATGATCATCTGGTCGCCCTTCATCCTCGACGAGCTTGCTGGCCTGCGTGACAGCGCGCCGCCGACCATCACCGACGATCCGACCTCGGGTGAGCTTGCCTCCCGCACCGGGATCGTCACCAACTTCGCCGGGCCATCGAACCCCGATGGCGCCGCCTGGGCCGATATTCGCTATTTCGGCATCACCGCGGACGCGGATATCGAGGCCGCGCAGGACTTCGTGCGCTACTCGATGGATGAGGGCTACACCCAGACGCTCTCCATCGCGCCGGAGGGCAAGTTCCCCGTCCGCCGCGGCAATGGCGAGAGCGAGACCGCCTTCATCGACGCCTGGTCGCAGCTCGATGTCGGCGTCGACCGCCGTGCGCCGCTGGGCGAACTCTACGAGGCATCGATGATCGACGAGATCGTCGGCGGCCTCGACAGCGCTCAGCGCTGGGGCGTCGCCGACGGCCAGCTCGCGCTCGCCTCCAAGATCGTCAACAGCCAGGCGATCAACCGCATCGTGCGCGAGTATATCGACGGCGAGATCGACGCCGCCGGAGCCGTCGCGAAGATGAACGAAGAGCTCGCTTCCATCGAGTGAGCCCGTCCGGGGCGGCGTCCGCGCCGCCCCACCGACCGGGAGGGACGCCATGACCGCCCTCGAACCACCCAAGGGCACCGGCCCGCTGGCCCGCCGCGAGGCGCGGCTCGCCTGGGGGATGCTGTTTCCCACCATCGCCATCGTCTCGGCCGTGGTGATCCTGCCGCTGCTCGCCATCTTCTGGATCAGCTTCAAGCCGGTGGGCCTCGCCGATCTGCGCGCGCCCGCCCCGGTGGTGCGCGAGGCGATCCGGGGTCGGCCGGAGGCCGCGGGCGACGAAGCGCAGCTTCAGTACCGCCTGCGCAATTCCAGCCAAGACCAGCCCATCATGGGCGTGACCCTCACCGACACGCTGCCCGAGGGGCTGGAGTTCGGCGCACTCGACGAGCGCTGCACCCTCGACGGCCGCACCCTCTTCTGCGATCTCGGCGATTTCGAGGGCGGGCAGCGGGACGAGATCGAGATCCCCGTCATCGTCAGCCAGGCCTTCCTCGACGCCGACCCCGACCTCGATGCCATCCCGGCGGCGCTCACCGGCAGCGCCGAGAACATCCTGACCAATTTCGACTTCACGCTGGAGAACTTCGCCCGCGTCTTCTCCGGCGACGAGTTCGTCGAGGTGCTGTGGGTCACCATCTTCTACACGGTGTTTGGCACCATCGGCGCGCTCGTCATGGGCCTGTTCGCCGCCATGCTGCTCAACAAGTCGTTCCGGGGGCAGGGGGTGCTGCGCGGCCTCTACCTCTTCCCCTACGTCGCGCCGGTGATCGCGGTGGCCTTCACCTGGGTCACGCTGTTCGATCCCTTCGCAGGCTCGGCCAATGCGCTGCTCGTCCAGATGGGCGTCAGCCAGAACCCGATCAATTTCTTCGGGGAGCGGCCTCTGGCGCTGATCATGGTCACGGTCTTCGAGATCTGGCGCTACTTCCCGCTGTCGTTCCTGTTCATCCTTGCGCGGATGCAGTCCATCGACACCGACATGTACGAGGCTGCGGACATGGACGGCGCCTCGCCCTTCCAGAAGTTCTGGTATCTCAGCCTGCCGCAACTGCTGGGCATCCTGAGCGTCCTGTTCCTGCTGCGCTTCATCTGGACCTTCAACAAGTTCGACGACATTTTCCTGCTGACCGGCGGGAACGCAGGTACCCGGACGCTGACGGTGAACGTCTATGAACAGGCCTTCGCCGTCTCCAACATCGGGGCGGGTGCGGCGGTGGCGGTCGTGATCTTCTGCTGCCTCCTCGCCTTCTCGTTCTTCTTCTTCAGATATGTCAGCCGGGAGGAGGGGCTATGAGCGCGCCCGAGACATCCCTGCACGAGCCTGCCGGTGGGGCCGAGCGCCATGGCGGTCTCGCCGCCCCCCTGCAATACGGCTATGTCGCCGGTCCGCTGATCGGCGCGCTCTGGGGCCTGACCATGGCGGTCGTCGCCTGCGTGGTGGTGAGCTTCGCCACGGGGCAGGGGCTTGCACCTTCCGTGATCCCGTCCCTGCTCTTCGGCGCCTGGTTCGGCTTCCTGTGGCTGCCCGATGGCGGGCGGACGCAAGGCGCGCGGATCGGGGTGACGGCGGCGCTGGCGCTGGTGCCGATCCTGTCCTTCATCGTGCTGCGCCCGGCCATCGCGCCTGCGCCGGGCACCGGGCTCGGCACCACGATCCTCGCCTGGGTGATCTTCGCCGTCGCGACCGGCTGGCCGCTGACCCGCATCCTCGCGGGCCTCCCCTACGCCACCGCCACGCGGCACGAGTTCGAGGAGGCAGTGATCCGTTTCCTCACCGGCTTCGGCTACATCTTCTTCACCGCCATCGTCGCGATCCCGTTCTACGTGATGGTGATGACGAGCCTGAAGAACCAGCAGCAGCTCCTCCAGAACCCGCTCGACTTCACCATCGACCTCAGCCAGGGCTGGAGCCTCTTCCGCAGCTATTCCGAGCTCTTCTCCGATTTCAATTTCGGCACGTACCTCATGACCTCGTTCGGCGTGTCGGTGGCTACGGTGATCCTCACCCTGCTCTTCAGCGTGCCGGGCGCCTATGCGGTCGCGCGGCTTCGGTTTGAGGGGCGGGCTGCGTTCTCCCGCTCGATCCTGCTGATCTACATGGTGCCGATGATCGTGCTGGCGCTGCCGATCTACATCGCGTTCTCGATGACGGGGCTGCGCAACTCGCTGATCGGGATCGTCATGATCTACCCGGTCACGACGATCCCGGTGGCGCTCTACATGCTGCAGGGCTACTTCCGCGGCCTCCCGGCGGAGGTCGAGGAAGCGGGGCTGATGGACGGCCTCTCCCGCCTCGCGGTGATCTGGAAGATCACGCTGCCGCTCTCCCTGCCCGCGCTGGCGAGCGTGTCGCTCTACGTCTTCATGATCGCTTGGAACGAGTTCCTGCTCGCCTTCATGCTGCTCGACGACCCGTCGAAGTTCACGCTGACGCGGGGGGTGGCGATGCTGAACTCCTCCGAAGTGCCGCGACAACATCTGATGGCGGGCGCGGTGATCGCGACGGTCCCCGTGATGGTGCTTTTCCTCGGGCTGGAGCGGTTCATGACGAAGGGCCTGACGGCGGGATCGGTCAAAGGATGAGGCGCGGTTCTGCATCGCAGAACGAAAGGCTCCGGTGGAGCCTTTCGAGCGCCGAATGCGGCCCGCCCAAGCGGGTCGCCGGACACCGATGCGCGTGCGAGCCCCGTCCAACCTTCCCGCCCGGCGGCAACGTCGGGCAGCGCCCGCCCCTCCCCACGGGAGGGCGCTTTTGCGACGGATCAAGATGCTCAACGCTCCTGATCGTGGTCAACCGCCAGCCAAGATCCACCGGATCGAAGCGCCCACCCAGGGTCGGGCGCTGCCCTCTGCGCTTCGAGACCACTCCATGACCAGCGACCTCGACGCCACCGCCCGCGACATCCTCCGCGCCAATGACCGCGGCGGTTACACGATCCCGACCGCTGGGCTCTACCCCTACCAGTGGAACTGGGACAGCGCGTTCGCCGCCTGGGGCTTTTCCACCTTCGACATCGACCGCGCATGGACGGAACTGGAGACCCTGTTCTCCGGCCAATGGAGCAACGGGATGGTGCCGCACATCCTGTTCCACAAGCCCGACCCCGGCTACTTCCCGGGCCCCGAGGTCTGGCAGAGCGGCACCACGCCGCCGACCTCCGGCATCTCCCAGCCACCGGTCGCCGCCATCCTCGCGCGCCTGATCCACCAGCGAGACCCGGAGAACAGCCGCCTCGCCGCCCTCTACCCCAAGCTCCTCGCCTGGCACCGGTGGTGGCGGGAGCATCGCTGCACCCACGGCCCCGCCGCCGTGACGCATCCGTGGGAGTCCGGCCGCGACAACTGCCCCGAATGGGACCCCGGCATGGCCAATGTGGACGGCTCCAATGTCGGGCCCTACACCCGGCGCGACACCGGCCACGTCGACCCCTCGATGCGGCCGAAGAAGGAGGATTACGACCGCTACGTCGCCATCCTCCAGTTCGGCCGCGACCACGGCTGGGACCAGAAGGAGATCGTCGCGAACGGCCCCTTCCTGATGGCCGACCCTGCCATGACCTTCATCCTGATCCGCGCCCACCGCGACCTGGCCGAGATCGCTCGTACCCTCGGCGAAGACCCGTCCGAGCCCGAGAGCTGGGCCCGCGACCTCGAAGCCGCCCTGCCCGAGATCTGGAACGCCGATCTCCACTGCTACGACGCGCGCGACCTGCGCACCGGCACCTTCGCCAACACGCTGGGCTCCGGCGCTTTCCTCGCCTGGCTCGCCGGGATCGAGAACGGGGAGATGGAACGCCGCCTCATGGCCTGCTGGGACGCCGTGCCCTACGGCATCCCGTCGAGCGATCCCAAGGGCCCCGCCTTCGACCCCCGCCGCTACTGGCGCGGGCCGACATGGCCCGTGGTGAACGCCCTCATAGCCATGGGCTTCAGGGACGCGGGCCGCACCGCAGAGGAACGCCGCCTCCGCGGCGAAACCGCGGCCCTCATCACCAAGGGCGGCTTCTACGAATACTTCGACCCCACCGACGGCACGCCCTGCGGCGGGGACACGTTCACCTGGACCGCCGCCATCTGGCTCGGCTGGGCCTCCCCCTCGGCAGGAGACGCATGATGGGCGCCATCACCCTCGACAGCGTGGAAAAGTGGTTCGGCGAGGTGCAGGTCATCAAGGGCATCGACCTCGACATCGGCAGCGGAGAATTCGTGGTCTTCGTCGGTCCATCCGGCTGCGGCAAGTCCACGCTCCTGCGCATGATCGGGGGGCTGGAGGAGACGTCGCGCGGCCGCATGCTTATCGACGGGGCCGACATGACCGCCGAGCCGCCGTCGAAGCGCGGGCTGACCATGGTCTTCCAGTCCTACGCCCTCTACCCGCACATGTCCGTGCGGGAGAACATGGGCTTTTCCCTCAAGACCGCAGGCGCCCCGAAGGCCGAGATCGACGCGAAGGTCGACGAGGCCGCCCGCATCCTCAAGCTAGAACCCTTCCTCGAGCGGCGGCCGAAGGCGCTGTCGGGCGGGCAGCGCCAGCGTGTCGCCATCGGCCGCTCCATCGTGCGGGAGCCGACGGCGTTCCTGTTCGACGAGCCGCTCTCCAACCTCGACGCTGCCCTCCGCGTCGAGATGCGCTACGAGATCGCGAAGCTGCACCAGGCGCTCAACGCGACCATGATCTACGTCACCCACGACCAGGTGGAGGCGATGACGCTGGCCGACCGCATCGTGGTGCTGGAGGCCGGGCGCATCTCCCAGGTCGGCAGCCCGCGCCAGCTCTACGAGGCACCCGCCAACCTCTTCGTCGCGCAGTTCATCGGCTCACCGAAGATGAACGTGCTGCCCTGCCGGACCAACGGCACGACCTTCGCGCTGGAGGGCGGGCGCAGCGGTACCTATGCCGGTGACCGCCCCGCTACCCATCTCGGCATCCGGCCGGAGCACATCACCCCAGCGGCCGAGGGTGAGGGCCATTGCGACGCGACCGTCGACGTGCTGGAGTATCTCGGCGCGGACACCTTCATCATCGCCGACGCCGGGCCGCTGGGCCAGATCACCGTCCGCACCGCGGGCGAGGCGACGCTGGAGCCCGGCCAGCGCATCGGCCTCACCTTCGGCGAGGAGCGCACCCACTTCTTCGACGCCGAGGGCCTCGCCGTTTGAAGCACAGTCAGGCGCACCCTACATCCGCTCCACAGAGTGAGAGGAGCGCCCAATGACCGAGATCCAGCTCGACGACATCGCCCGAGAGGAACAGGACAGCAAGGGCCGCTACGTCTGGGCCCTCGACGGGGTGGAGGCGGAACTCTCCTACACCATCACCTCGCCGAGACTGCGCATCGCCGACCACACCGGCGTGCCCGACGCCCTGCGCGGCTCCGGCGTCGGCCTGAAGCTGGTGGAGCGGCTGGTCCAGGACGCCCGCGCCGAGGGCTGGAAGATCATGCCCCTCTGCCCCTTCGTAAACGCCCAACGCAAGAAGAACCCCGACTGGGCGGACGCGTTTTCGGTTTAGGTCCACGATACTGGGATATCTCAACCCCCTACTGGCTACGGATTTGCGTGCTCGTCCAGTCCGACAGCGACTGCAAGTCGGGCATCTCGCTCCTGAGGTGATCGATGTCAGCGGCGAAGCCCTCGCGCTCAAACCAATCCACCATAACCGGGAAATCCTCGGGCAGCTTCCTCACAACCCAGGACGGCAGGCGAAGCGCGAAGGTTGGACGCACCCTTCCGGATCTGAGGGTGGTGACGATCTGATCGACTGTCAGACTGTCACCAGCCAGCTCCAGCTGCGCGCCAATATGAGCATCCGGCCTTTCCAGCGCGCGCACCGCAAACCGCCCGATATCGCGCGTCGCAATCAACTGCAGCTTCGTTGCAGATGACATCCTGGTTCGAAACATCGACAGCAGCGTGATGCGCATCGCAAGCGAAGCGAAGTTGTCCATGAACGACGCCGGCCGCAGGATCGTCGCGGGGACCCCGCTTTCCAACACGTGAAGCTCGATCTGCCTCTTTGCTTCGAAATGAGGGACCCCGCTATGGCGCTCCGCTCCTCCGACGGAGGAATAGATCAGATGGGATACCCCGGCTGACTGCGCGGCCTCGGTGACGTTACGCCCACATCGGACCTCGCGGCCTTCGTCGGTCAGCGCATTCGGCTGCACGCTGAAAACACCGTAAGCGCCGTCAAAGGCCTGCTTGAGCGTGTCCGGGCGGTCCATATCGCCCAAAACCAGATCGACGCCGCGCTCCGCCAGAGCCCGTGCACCTACAGATGCTGGATTCCGGGTCAACGCCTTGATCCTCCAGTTGGACGGCGACTGCATCAAAGCCTCGACGACAGCGCTGCCCTGCTTTCCGGTCGCACCGCACACGACAACAGTTCTGCAGGTGGCTTCATCCATCTTGCGATCCCAGCTTTTCAATATATTTTACCGGTAAGGCATATATTGATTCACCGGTAAAGTAAATGAATGACGAAGACGATTTGTGCGATGGCGTCAGCGCGCTGTTGAAGCGAGTTGCCCATCTGAACCGGGTGGAGGGAGAGCGCATTCTCGGCGAGTGCGGCTTCCGCGGCGGTCAGGAATACGTCATGGGCGCCTTGTGGGAGAAGGACGGCCAGCGCCCCGGCGACATCGCCGGTCGGCTCGGCCTATCGCCCGCCGCCGTTACCAAGCACGTGCACAATCTGGCGAACGCCGGGTACCTTAGAACGGAAGCGGATAAGGAAGACAGGCGCGCCTCCCGCATCTTCCTGACCCAGAAGGGCGTTTCAGTTCGTGACCGGGTGGGGCGGCAGATCCGGACACTGGAAGCGGACCTCCTGAGCCCCCTGAGCGCCGAAGAAGTTGTCACGCTGAAAGGGCTCCTCTCCGCCATTCTCGCATTCCACAAGAAACAGCCGGACTGATCGCAGGCGCTTTCGCAGCGTGCTCAGCCCTGCAACTCACCAACCATGCTCTCGATGAAGGCCCGCTGTTCCGTCGTGTCGGGGACCGAGGTTCCGCGGCAGCGGCAGACGGTCTCCACCGCTTCGTCGGCCGATCCCACGAAGCGGGCGAGCACACAGCAGGCCAGCATGCCCGACCTGCCGATCCCCGCACGGCAATGGACGGCAACGCTCTGCCCGGCCTCGAGCCGCTCGACGACCGCTTCGATGAGATCCCGGAAGCCTGCGCGATCCGGCAGGCCGAAATCCAAGATCGGGAAGTGCAGGAACTCCATCCCCGCGTCACAGCAGCAGCGCGGCTCGTCGCGCAGGGACAGCTCCGCCATTTCGTCCACCTCCAGCATCGAGACGATCGTGCCGATGCCGAGCGAGCGGAAATGCGCCATGTCCTCCATCAACCACTCGGCGGAGGGCCGCGGCATGATGAAGAGCCGGCCGGGCAGATCGGCATCGATGAGGTAGATCGAAGGTTTCATACGCGCACCTCCTTGCCGCCGCGCAAGCACGCCGGCGGCGTCTTCACATCATACGCGAATGAAACGGTTTTCATATACCGGTTTCGGATCCCGCGTGACGTGCGGCGGCCGCCCCGGCCCAGCGCCCGGTCGCGATGCAGGCGGTCAGCAGGTAGCCACCGGTCGGCGCCTCCCAATCCAGCATCTCCCCCGCACAGAACGTGCGTGGCCGGTCGGTCAGCATCAGGTCGCCGTCGAGCCGGTCGAAGGGCACGCCCCCGGCGACCGAGATCGCCTCATCCAGCGGCCGCGGCCGGGTCAGGTGCAGCGGCGTCGCCTTGATGCGCGCGGCCAGCGCTTCGGGGTCGGAGGGCAGGGGGCCGCCTTCGCGCAGCAGCGCGGCCTTCACGCCCTGCAGCCCAGTGGCCTTCCTGAGCCAGTTGGACACGCTGTCCTTCCGTCGGGGCCGCTGGAGCTTCCGGGTCAGCGTCGCGGCGTCGGTGCGGGGCGCGAGATCGAGCTCCAACGCCACCCCCTCCGCCCCCATCGCATCGCGCAGAGGCGCCGACAGCGCATAGATCGCCGAGCCCTCGACGCCGCCCGCCGACACGACAAACTCGCCCTCGACCAGGTGACCGCCACAGTGCAGCGCAACGCCCTTCACCGGAGCGCCCGCCCAGCGTGCCATATACGGCGACCAGTCCGTGTCGAAGCCCATGTTGGCTGGCCGGAAGGGCGCAAGCGGACCGCCCAGCACCCCGGCCCATGCGCCGTCCGACCCCAGCCGCGACCAGCTCGCCCCGCCCACGGCGAGCACCGTGGCCCGCGCCGGGACCTCCTGCACGCCATCGCGCGTCTCGAACCGCTCGCCGCCCAGCCAGCGCCACCGGGTCCTGAACTCAACGCCCTGCGCCTCCAACCGCGCGAGCCACGCGCGCAGCAGCGGGGAGCCCTTCATCGCCACCGGAAAGACCCGGCCGGAGGAGCCGGTGAAGACCTCCTGCCCCAGCCCGCGCGCCCAGTCCTGCACCGCCGCGGCATCGAAGGCGCGGAGCATCGGCGCCAGCTCCGCCCGCCCGCAGGCCGCGATCAGCTCGTCGGGCGAGGCATCCTTGGTCAGGTTCAGCCCCGACTTGCCCGCCATCAGGAACTTGCGCCCGACGCTCGGCTTCTGCTCCGTAACCAGCACTCGTGCGCCCGCCGCACTCGCCACCTCCGCCGCTGCGAGGCCCGCTGGGCCGCCGCCGACCACCAGCACCTCCATCAGAAGGACCGCGTCAGCGTCAGCTCCGCCCCGTAGGCATCGAAGTCGAAGATCGGAACGTTGGAATTCTGCCGGGTGTAGGTCAGGCTCACCCGCGGCGCGATGCCCCGGAACTGCAACCGGCTCGACAGGGCGGAGATGCGCACGCGCGTGATCCGATCCTCCCGCCGGTCGCCGAGGCCCACGAACTCCTCGTCATAGTCGCGCGCCACGTATTCCACCTGCCCGTCCACCACGAGGCCGTTGGCGAACTGCCGCGCCGCGCCAAACACCACGCCGCGCCCGTCGAAGCTGTTGAAGTCGGTATCGGCCCGCGTGTCCTCGACGATCACGCCGCCGCTCACGCTGACATTCGAGGCGAGCGCGTGGCGCAGCGTGAACTCCAGATCGCGCACCAGCCGATCGTCGCTCCGCTCGAACTCCCGATCGGCGAAGGCGAACTCGGCATCGGCGAGCCAGCGGGGCGCCAGCGGGTAGCGCGCGGCCACCCGGCCGCCCTGGCTGGTATCGGACAGCTCGCCGTCCACGTCCCGCCGGTCGGTCACGAGCTCCAGCGTCAGGCGCCGCAGCGGCGGCCCGAACTGGATCCCGCCGCGCAGGGTGAAGATGCGGTTGTCGAAGTCGGAGCCCGGAAACTCGTTGAACTGCGCCCCCGCCGCGAGGAAGAGCTGCCGGTCGGTCCCGATCGGCTGAGCGAAGATCCCCGTTCCGCCATAGCTCAGCCCGACGCCCGACTGCTCGGTGTTCTCGATCTCGAAAGGCAGGCCGAACAGGCGGATCGTGTCGGTCGACGCCCCGTTGGAGAAGTTGGTGGACGGCGCGATCGTCACGAAGCCGGTGAAGCTCAGCCTATTGTCGCGCTCCAACAGGTCGATGGCGCTTTCGAACTGCTCCCGCTCGGCGGCGTTGCTCGCACTCTCCGCCAGGATCTGGAGGTGGTATTCGGCCGCGTCCCGCTGACCGTCGAGCGCCAGCGTCTGCGCCAGCTCGAACCGGGCGGCGCGGATGTCGGGACGCTCGGTGACGATCTGGCGGAGCAGCGCTATCGCATCCTCCAGCCGCCCGCCCTCACGGAAGATGATCGCCTGGTAGAACGCGGCCTCGTAGCCCAGATCTCCCCGGTCGAAACGGGAGGCAGCGAGCAGCGTCTGCGCCGCGTCGTAGTTCTCCTGCACGATGGCCGCACGGATCACGGCCATCTGCTGCTCCTGGCTCAGATCCTCATAGGCCGGCTGCGCAGCGGCCGGCAGGGCCAGCAGGACGAGGAGGGCGAGCGCCCTCAGAACCGCCGACACCCCTCAGAAGAAGGCCTGCAGGCCCGTCTGCGCGCGGCCGAGGATCAGCGCGTGCACGTCATGCGTGCCCTCGTAGGTGTTCACCGTCTCCAGGTTCTGGGCGTGGCGCATCACGTGGTACTCCGCCTGGATCCCGTTGCCGCCATGCATGTCCCGGGCGGTCCGCGCGATGTCGAGCGCCTTGCCGCAATTGTTGCGCTTGACCAGCGAGATCATCTCGGGCGCTGCGCGGCCTTCATCGAGCAGGCGGCCGACGCGAAGCGAGCCCTGCAGCCCCAGCGCGATCTCGGTCTGCATGTCCGCGAGCTTCTTCTGGAAGAGCTGGGTCTGCGCCAGCGGCCGCCCGAACTGGTGCCGGTCGAGGCCGTATTGCCGCGCGCGGTGCCAGCACTCCTCCGCCGCCCCCATCACACCCCAGGAGATGCCGTAGCGTGCGCGGTTGAGGCAGCCGAACGGGCCTTTCAGTCCCTCGACATTCGGCAGAAGCGCATCCTCGCCGACCTCGACCCCGTCCATGACGATCTCGCCGGTGATCGACGCGCGCAAGCTCAGCTTGCCGCCGATCTTCGGGGCGGAGAGGCCGGGTATGCCCTTCTCCAGCACGAAACCACGGATCTTGCCGCCATGCGCCTCGGACTTCGCCCAGACGACAAAGACATCGGCGATCGGCGAGTTCGAGATCCAGATCTTGGCGCCGTTGAGCACGTAGCCGCCATCGGTCTTCTTCGCCGTGGTCTTCATGCCCGCGGGGTCGGAGCCTGCATCGGGCTCGGTCAGCCCGAAGCAGCCGATGAGTGCGCCTGAGGCAAGGCCGGGCAGGTACTTCTTGCGCTGCTCCTCGGAGCCATAGGCGTGGATCGGATACATCACCAGCGAGGACTGCACGGACATCATGGAGCGGTAGCCCGAGTCCACCCGCTCCACCTCCCGCGCGATCAGGCCGTAGCTCACGTAACCCGCGCCGAGGCCCCCGTACTCCTCCGGGATCGTGGCGCCGAGCAGCCCCATCTCACCCATCTCGCGGAAGATCTCGGGATCCGTCGTCTCGTCGAGATAGGCATCCGTGACCCGCGGCATCAGCTTGTCCTGCGCGAAGGTCCGCGCACTCTCGGACAGCATCCGCTCCTCCTCGCCGAGCTGATCGGCGAGCAGGAACGGATCGTCCCACTGGAACGACGCGAGCGAGGGGCCGGTACCTTGGATCTGACCGTCAGGCATGGTGAGTCTCCTTTGTCGTCTTTATCGCGCGGGGCCGCGAGCGGCGCAATGCGCGGGTCGGTCGCGTGGGTCCGAGGCTATGAGGGCGATAGGGCGCCCTAAGCGCCACCGCCCCGGACCCGATCCGGGGCCTTTCACTTGGGAGTGCGCCGGCACGAAACGATCTCGGCGCCGAGACTGGGACGGGGTCGAGGATGACACCCTAACCCGCTCCCTCCGACAGCCACGGCAGGATGGCGGAGAAATCGCGGGCGTCCTCGTCGATCTCCACGAACCGCTCGTAGATCTCGGCTGCCCGCGCGCCCATCGGCGTCTGCGCGCCCGCCGAGACCGCCGCCTGCTGGCTCAGCCGCAGGTCCTTCAGCATCAGCGTCGCCGCGAAGCCGGGCTTGTAGCCGTTGTCCGCCGGGCTCTGCGGCCCGATGCCAGGGGCGGGACAGTAGGCGTTCATGCTCCACGAATAGCCGGAGGAGGTGCTCACCACATCGAACATCGCCTGGCGGTCGAGGCCCAGCTTGTCGGCCAGCGCAAACGCCTCGCAGGTCGCGATCATGGTGACGCCGAGGATCATGTTGTTGCAGATCTTCGCCGCCTGCCCGTTGCCGGAGGCGCCGCAATGCACGGCCTTCTGCCCCATGACCTCGAAGAGCGGCTGCGCCTTGGCGAAGGCCTCCTCCGAACCGCCCGCCATGAAGGTGAGCGTCCCGGCCGCAGCACCGCCGACCCCGCCGGAGACCGGCGCGTCTACCGGCAAAAGCCCGGCCGCCGCCGCCTGCTCCGCCACGGCCCGCGCGCTGTCCACGTCCACGGTGGAGCAGTCAATGAACGCCGCACCCGCGAGGCCTGCCGGGACGATCTCGTCATAGACGCGCCGCAGGATCTCGCCGTTCGGCAGCATGGTAATGACGGCGTCCTTCCCCGTCGCAGCCTCGGCGGCGGTCATGGCCTTCACCACGCCCTCCACCGTCACGCCCGCCACGTCGAAGCCCGTGACCTCGTGCCCCGCCTTCACCAGGTTGGCCGCCATCGGCGCGCCCATGTTGCCGAGACCGATGAACCCGATCTTCATGTCGTTTCCTCCCATCCTGTCGCGACCGCCCCGGACCCGATCCGGGGCCTCCTGCGAAAGGTCCCGGCGCAGCGGCCGGGACGGTCGCTCACAATTTCAACTCGTCCGCGCCGAGCGGCATCAGCATCTGGCTCACCCGGACCTGCGGCAGTGCCTCCAGCGTTGGGACCGCCCATTGCGGGCTGCGGTCCTTGTCGATGACGGCGGCGCGCACGCCCTCCAGGAACTCGCCATGCTCCATGCAGCGGGCGGTGAAGCGGTATTCCAGCCGCAGCGCATCTTCGATCCGACCCAGATTGCGGGCGCGGTGGATCGCCTCGACCGCGCAGGCGACGGAGAGGGGGGCGCTGCGCCGAAGCTTCTTCAGCGTGTCCGCGGCCAAAGGCCCGCCCTCGTGCTCCAGCGAGCGCACGATGTCCATCGCCGTCTCCCCCGCGAAATGCGCGTCGATCTCGGCCTGCTGGCGCTGCAGCTCGCCCTTTTCCGGCGGCTCGGCGAACTCCTCGATCGCATCGACGCCCTGTTCGCAGAGCGCGTCCTTCAGGGCCTCGATCCGGTCGGCGGGCACATAGCTATCGGCGAAGGTCGCGTGGATCGCGTCCCCCGGCCCCATCCGGGCGCCGGTCGTGCCGAGATACTCGCCCAGCCGCCCCGGCGCACAGCCGAGCAGCATAGACCCACCGACATCCGGGATCAGCCCGATCCCGCATTCCGGCATCGCGACCTGCGTCCCGTCGGTCACGATCCGGTGCGAGCCAAGCGCCGAGACGCCCACACCGCCGCCCATGACGAAGCCGTGCATTATCGCGACATAGGGCTTGGGGTAGTTCCAGATCAGCGCATTGAGCCGGTACTCATCCGCCCAGAAACGGCGACCATAGGCGAAGTCGCCCGCCCGCCCGGTCTCATAGAGATGCTGGATGTCGCCGCCCGCACAGAACGCCCGCTCGCCCGCGCCGTCGATCACGACGAGCTCGACCGCCGGGTCCTCGGCCCAGAGGCGCAGGCGCTGCTCGATCTCCAGCACCTGGTCGTGGGTCAATGCGTTGAGCGCATCGGGACGGTTGAGCGTGATACGGCCCGCGCGCCCTTCGATGCGGAAGAGAGTGTCGGTCATCGGCGCACATCCTCGAAACGGAGCGGCATGTCATCCCGCACCAGCCCACCGTCCTGAGGCCGGAGCCCGACCTCGGGTGGGTGCGAATGCGCCCTCCCGGGGGGGAGGTCGGGCGCAGGCCGGGCCTTCTGCCCGGCCGTTTGAACTGATCCGGCCCGCATCAGCATCACCCGTTCCCCCGATCCGCCAGTAGCTTGCGCGCCACGATCAGGCGCATGATCTCGTTCGTCCCTTCCAGGATCTGGTGCACGCGCAAGTCCCTCACGATCTTCTCGATGCCGTAATCCTCCAGGTAGCCATAGCCCCCGTGGAGCTGGAGGCAATCGTTCGCCACGTCGAAAGCCGCATCCGTCACGAAACGCTTCGCCATCGCGCAGGCTTGCGTCGCATCGGGCTCCCCCCGGTCGAGCTTCCAGGCCGCCTGCCGCAGGAAGATCCGCGCGGCCTGCAACGCCGTCTCCGCATCGGCCACCCGGAACTGGAGCGCCTGGAACCGGTCCAGCGTCTCCCCGAACGCCTTGCGCTCGCCCATATAGGTCAGCGTCTTTGTCAGCGCCCCCTGCGCCCCGCCAAGCGAACAGGCCGCGATGTTGAGCCGCCCGCCGTCGAGCCCCTTCATCGCAAAACGGAACCCATCACCCTCGGCGCCGACGCGATAGCGCACCGGCACGCGGCAATCGTCGAACTGGACCTGCGCGGTCGGCTGCGCCTTCCAGCCCATTTTCCGCTCCTGTCCGCCGAAGCTGAGCCCCGGCGCGTCCTTCGGTACCAGCAGCGTGGAGATGCCCTTCGGCCCCGCCTCCCCGGTTCGGCACATCACGACGTACCAGTCGGAAAAGTCTCCGCCCGAGATGAACGCCTTGGTCCCGTTCAGTACGTAATCGTCGCCGTCGCGTTGGGCAGAGGTCTTCAACGCGGCCGCATCCGACCCACTGCCCGGCTCGGTCAGGCAGTAGCTCGCCACCGTCTCGAACGCCGCCAGCCCCGGCACGACTTCTGCCCGCAGTTCATCCGAGGCGAAGGCATCCGCCATCCAGCAGCACATGTTGTGGATCGAGATGAAGGCCGCCACGCTCGGGTCCCCCAGCGAAAGCCCCTCGAAGATCAGCGCGGCGTCGAGCCGGCTGAGCCCCGATCCCCCATGCGCCTCACCCGCATAGATCGCCCCCATGCCGAGCGCCCCGACCTCTGCCAGCACGGCCCGATCAATCCCGGCATGCTCCGCCTCCGCCGCCATCGGACCCAGCCGATCGCGCCCGAAATCCGAGGCCATTTCGAGGATCGCCTGCTGTTCGTCGCTCAACGCGAAATCCATGCTCTACCTCATTGCAATCGAGACACATTCGGATAGCGGAAGCGGCATGTCTCTATACATTTCCTGTATGTGATGCGAGGAGCAGGCCCATCTCATCCACCACTTCGTTTTCTAGAGATCTGTAGATGACCACATCCGCCGACGCCGGATCGAAACCATTCCTCTTCTGGACAAGCGCCATCTTCGCTGCCCTTGTCTCTGTCAGCGCCATCCACGAAGATGCTTTTACGCTTGCCGCGCTCCCCTTCGCGATCCTGCCGATGCTCTGGTACGCGCGCACCACCATCGCTGCGCAGCGCGAGCTTTGGATCGTTCATGCGATGGTTCTGCAATATCTGGCGCTTTACGCGATCAATATGGCCGCGTTTCCAACGCTCTCGCCCGACTATCCGGTCAAAGACGGAGAAGGTGAGTTCATCAGATTTCTGCTCTCCGGCCTCCTGCTCTTGAGCGTTCCCCTTCTTGCACGCGAGACGACACGATGGCCGGTAATACTCGGATGGGGTGTTGTCACATGTTTTGTAGTTCTGGCCGCTTTCTACATCTTTGGCTTCGGCAATCAGGGCTGCCGCGTAGAGGCATTCAACAGAAACCCGCTCTATCCGCCGATCTGGATGACGGCAATCGTACTTGCGCTCTTTGGACGATGGATTGCGGGCGCACGGCGCGAGATCGCATGCCTCTACGGTCTGGTGTTCATCTGCAGTCTGTCGGCAGGTGCTTTCAGTGGCGCGCGAACCATCCTGTTGATCCAGATGCTGATGTTTCCGGCCGCAGCCTTTCTGCTTGGCGGGTCGGATCGCTGGCGGCACTTGGTTGCCATTGGTGCGACGATCGCAGCCGGTGTGACGGCCGCGCTGTTGCTCGACGCTGCGACCGGATGCAACCTGGGAGACCGTATTGGCAAGCTTGTCGAGATCGCCCAGACCGCTGACCTGAGTCAGTCCGGAGAGGCCGAACTGGGCCGCTTCGAAACCTGGACGCAGGCTATCGCATTGATGCCTGAGTACTGGCTGCAGGGCCGTGGCTTCGAGAACGAGCGCTACATCGTTATCGAGGAGTTCGGTTCGAGCATTCACCACCTCCACAACCTCTACCTGAGCTGGCTGATGGGCGGTGGTATCGCGGCGCTGCTTTCGGGTCTGGTTTTCCTGTTCGGACCGCCGCTCGTGCTGCTGCGGCGCTACGGTCTGCGCGCCGCCTGGCCGGTGATCGCTCTTGTTGCCGTAATCGGTCTCAATGGCATGACGACGATCCTGTTTTACCGCGGCTTCATCGTCGCGACCTATATGGTCACCTTCACAGCGCTTCTTGCGATGGTTGTCGCAGACGGGCGCAAGGGGAGAACCGACCCGACTGAGTAGGTCAGTCACTGCCAAACACCGTGCACCCGTCGACGTGTGATCCTCCGCGGCGCTCGCGTTTCTAGCATTACATAACCATTTGAGATTTCTCAAATTTGAAACATTCCCCCGAGTTGTCTCAGAGTTTGGCGTTGCATCGCAGTTGCACCGGATATTGGCTTGAGAAGCTGGAAGTTGATCGATGTATGGGCTTGTCACCTTTAGGTGGTACGCCGTGTTAGCGCCGAGACAGAAGGTCTGAGGGGACGACACCTTGCTGCATGAACGGCCGAGCGCAGGCGCGACGCCTCTTGACCTGCGACGCGCACGAGCCCGCGTCGGAGAAATGCCCGGCGCAAAAGACCGCGCTACATCACGCAAGGCGCAGTCCAGCCTTCGCATTGCGGTCGGCATCATAACCCAGCGGCGCCCGGACATGTTGCGCGTGCTTCTCGCCAGTTTGTCCGAACTGCACAGCATGACGTCACACGACCTCATCTTCGTCGTCGTGGAGAACGACGAGAGGAAGTCTGTTACAGAGATCCTCGAACGCTTTGCGGACAGCGGCGACTGGCATGTTGTGTATGACATCGAACCGCAAC
This sequence comes from Pontivivens ytuae, assembly GCF_015679265.1. NCBI lineage: Bacteria > Pseudomonadati > Pseudomonadota > Alphaproteobacteria > Rhodobacterales > Paracoccaceae > Pontivivens > Pontivivens ytuae. Next base: position 2,172,225 of record NZ_CP064942.1, on the reverse strand, counting down.
TCGGCATCCCTTCTGCGCAAAACAAGGTCGTCGATCTGGCGCTGGGCCTCGACATGGATCTGCTTGCCTTTGTCGACGACGACGAGCGGGTCGAGCCTGACTGGCTCCTGGAACTGACTTCCGCAATGCAGACGCGTGAACCCGATCTTGCAGGTGGGCCGCTGCAACTCGAAGCGACCGGTGATGCGCTGACGCCAATGCAGCGCGCTGTTCTGTTGGATGGGCGAAGGCAGCTTTCCGAGCGAAACGCCACGCGCGCGGCCGCGTCGCGGGATGGCTGGGATGGCAGGCTCGACGCCTACACGAATAACTGGTGTGCACGGCTGTCGAAGGTTCGTGAACGGGGCCTGCGCTTCGATGAAAGCCTGCGAGATGCCGACGGATCTGACACGGTCTTTTCCACGGCGATGCGGGAGCAGGGCGGACGCATTGGGTGGGTGCCGAGTGTCATCGTTCACGACCGGCTCCCTGGCCGAAGACTGTCGCCAGCGTATTACTACCGCCGCAGCAGAGATCAGGCGACCGTCACCGCGCAACGCCTGAACCGAAAGCGCTTCACGAGCATTCGGCGCGCCGTCGAGCGGGGCCTCCGCGGCTGCCTGCAGGTCGTCTCTGCCACCTGGAAAGGACGCCCTGCGCTGGCGGCGGCGATCTATTCGTTCGGCAACGCGTCGGGGCGGCTTCGAGCCGCGTTCGGGATGTCGAGCCGGCATTACTCCACCCGCTCCAAGCGCGATCATATCGGCTGATCCCTGGCTCGCCCGCCGTCTCACTTCATCGTCGGGATGACGAACTCCGCGCCGTCCTTGATGCCGGAGGGCCAGCGGGCGGTGACCGTTTTGGTCTTGGTGTAGAAGCGGAAGGCATCCGGCCCGTGCTGGTTCAGATCACCGAAGGCCGACTTCTTCCAGCCGCCGAACGTATGGTATGCCAGCGGCACCGGGATCGGCACGTTGATCCCGACCATACCCACATTGATCCGCGAGGCGAAGTCTCGCGCCGCGTCGCCGTCTCGCGTGAAGATCGCGACACCGTTGCCGTATTCGTGGTCCATGGCGAGGCCCAGCGCCTCGTCATAGCTCTGCGCCCGCACGGTGGAGAGGACGGGGCCAAAGATCTCCTGCCGGTAGATGTCCATGTCTTTGGTGACATGATCGAAGAGGCATGCGCCGAAGAAGAACCCGTCCTCGTACCCCTGCATGTTGAAGCCGCGCCCATCGACGACCAACTTCGCCCCCTGCTCGACACCGGACTCAACGAGGCCCGCAACCCTCTGCTTTGCCTCTGCCGTCACCAGAGGACCGAAATCCACATCATCGCCGCCCGTGTAGGGCCCGATCTTCAGCGCCTCGACCTTGGGCGCCAGCTTCTCGATCAGCCGGTCGGCGGTCTCATCGCCCACGGGCACGGCGACGGAGATCGCCATGCAGCGCTCGCCCGCAGCACCATAACCTGCACCGACCAGCGCATCGGCGGCCTGGTCCATGTCGGCATCAGGCATGATGATCATGTGGTTCTTCGCGCCACCGAAGCACTGCACCCGCTTCCCGTTCGCACAGCCGCGCTCGTAGATATACGCGGCAATCGGCGTGGAACCGACGAAGCCCACCGCGCCGATCCCTTCGTGATCCAGGATCGCGTCCACGGCTTCCTTGTCGCCGTTCACCACCTGCAGAATGCCGTCAGGCAGCCCCGCCTCCTGCATCAGTTCGGCGAGCATCAGCGGCACGGAGGGATCCCGCTCGGAGGGCTTGAGGATGAAGGCGTTGCCCGCCGCGATCGCCGGGCAGAACTTCCACATCGGGATCATGGCGGGAAAGTTGAACGGGGTGATCCCGGCGGCGACGCCGATGGGCTGGCGCATCGAGTACATGTCGATCCCCGGCCCGGCGCCATCCGTGTACTCGCCCTTCAGCAGATGCGGCGCGCCGAGGCAGAACTCCGCCACCTCCAGCCCCCGGATCACGTCGCCCTTCGCATCGGGGATCGTCTTGCCGTGCTCGCGGGACAGCGCCTCGGCCAGCTTGTCCATGTCCCGATGCAGCAACCGGACGAACTCCATCAGCACCCGCGCGCGACGCTGCGGGTTGGTGGCGCCCCAGGCGATCTGCGCCTTCGCAGCCCCCGCCACCGCCTTGTCCAGCTCCGAGGCGTCCGCGAGAGGCACTTTCGCCTGAACCTCGCCCGTCGCCGGGTTGAACACATCGGCGAAGCGGCCCGACGTGCCCTTTACCCGCTGCCCGTCGATGAAGTGATAAAGCTCGTCCATGTCAGCCTCCCCAGACCTTTGGCTGTGACCCTACCCTTGCGTTTTCGCGGGATCGACCGATAAATCCTCAGACCGATCCGGCAAATCTGCAAAATGGCGCTATGGCCTCTCCGAAACCAAACTGGGACGATCTGCGGGTTTTTCTCGAACTCTCGCGCCACGGGACGCTGCTGGGCGCGGGGAGGGCTCTCGGCCTCGATCCGGCGACGGTGGCGCGGCGGGTGACAGCGCTGGAGACGAAGCTGGCCGCCCGCCTCTTCGACCGCTCCCAGCGCGGCTATGCGCTGACGGAAGCCGGGCGACGGCTGACCGGCCCGGCGGCGGCGATGGAGGCTGCGGCGACCGGCGCCGCCGATCGCGTCGCGGGCCAGTCGGAGCGTCTGTCGGGCAGCGTGCGCATCGGCGCGCCCGAGGGTGTGGCGAGCTTCATCCTGGCCGAGGCCTGCGCGGCACTGGCCGACGCCCATCCCGACCTGCGGGTCGAGCTGGTGGCGCTGCCGCGCGTCTTCTCCCTCAGCCAGCGGGAGGCCGACATCGCGCTCGCCCTGACCCCGCCCACCGCCGGGCGGCTCCGCGTGCGGCGGGTCGCGGATTACGACCTGCATCTTTATGCCGCGAAAACGCTGGCGGAGCGCCACCCGGTAACGACCCGCGACGACCTCAAGGCGCACCGCTTCATCGGCTACATCGCCGACATGATCTTCGACAAGGAGCTCGACTACGCACCCCTGATCGCCCCGGACCTGCGGCCGCAGCTCGCCTCGACCTCGCTGACGATCCAGCTCGAATGGACCGTTGCGGGGCATGGGATCTGCGTCCTGCCCGATTTCGTGGCGGAAAGCCGGTCGGACCTCGTCCGCCTGCTGCCCGAGGAGATCGCCTTCACCCGCAGCTTCCACCTGATCCGGCACGAGGACGACCTGCGCACCGCCCGCATCACCCGCGCCGCCGATGCGCTGACCGAAGCCCTTCGGACCCGGCTCGCCTAGGATGCGGTTTCGCCCTCGCTCCTTCGCCTTTGGCGAAGCCTTCAAGCGAGGATATTTTCGTTCAAGGTGGAAGGGGGCGCGGGCAGCGCATGCTCCAGCCCCCAGTCCCGCATGGCGAGGAGCAGCGGCACTAGCGTGCGCCCCTTCTCGGTCAGCGCATAATCCACATGCGGCGGCACCACAGGATGAACGGTGCGGGAGACCAGCCCAGCCGCCTCCAGCTCACGCAGCGCCTTGGTCAGCACCCGCTGCGTGACGGTCCCCGCGGCCCGATGCAGCTCGTTGAACCGCATGGTGCCGTCGATGAGGTGGTAGAGCACCACGCCCTTCCACTTGCCGCCGATCAGCTCCAGCGTCGCCTCCACCGGGCAGCCGAGCGAGCAGTCGTAGTGATCGAAGCGGGACATGAGACAGTATCCTTTCGGTGGGTATAGGCCGAATTTGTGCATACTTACGCGCGAGACAAGACCCCTCTACACCCCACGACATCGCAATCCATGACAGGAGACACCGATGTCAGACCTCACCATCATCGCCCGGATCGAGGCGGCCCCCGGACACGCCGATCTCATCCGCACCGAGCTGGAGAAACTCGTCGCCCCCACCCGCGCCGAGGCGGGCTGCAAGCAGTACGACCTGCATATCGACCACGACGCCCCGGGCACCTTCCTGTTCTACGAGACGTGGGAGAGCCGGGAGCTCTGGCAGGCCCACATGAACGCACCACACCTCGCCGCCTACATGACGGCGACCGAGGGCAAGGTGGCGAACTTCACGCTGGCCGAGATGGACCGGATCGCCTGATCCTTCTGCCTTGAGGCAAATATCCCCGCCGGAGGCGCCACCCCTCGCCTCCCTCGCGCGCACGCGGGCGTCAGCCCGCCGCGCTTGCGGCCCCCGCGGGCAGGTGGGGAGCGGCGGCCAGAAGCTGGCGCGTATAGTCATGCGCGGGCGCCGCAAACACCGCCTCCGTCTCGCCCTGCTCCACGATCCGGCCCGCCTGCATCACCATCACCCGGTCGCAGATCGCCCGCACCACGTTCAGGTCGTGGGAGATGAAGAGGAAGCTCACCGCGAACCGCTCCGACAGCTCGGCGAGCAGGTCGAGGATCCGAGCCCGTACCCGCACGTCGAGGGCACTCACCGCCTCGTCCAGCACGATCACGTCGGGCCGGATCAGCAGCGCGCGGGCAATCGCGATCCTCTGCCGCTGCCCGCCGGAGAAGGCGTGGATGTGTTTGTCCGCGTCCGAGGCGCGCAGCCCCACACTCTCCAGCACCTCCTCCACCGCCCGGCGCCGCGGCGGCGGCGTGTCGAGCAGGTGGAAGGGTTCGGCGACCAGCCGCTCCACCCGCCAGCGCGGATCGAAGCTGCCGAACGGATCCTGGAAGACCACCCCGATGCGGCGCCGCAGCGATGGCGGCGCATCCACGCCCATCTCGTTGCCGCCGAGGCGGATCGACCCGCCCTGCATCGGCTCCAGCCCCAGGATGGCGCGGGCGAGCGTCGACTTGCCAGACCCGCTCTCCCCCACGAGGCCCAGGTTCTCCCCCCGGCGCAGGGTGAAGCTCACGCCGTCCACCGCCCGATGCCCCGGCGCGCGCCCGATCAGGCGGCGCGGGCCGGGATAGTCGCGCACCACGTTCTCGACCTCCAGAACCGCCTCGCGCTCCCGCCGCTGCGCGCGCTTCGGCTGGTGGGTGGAGGCGGCGAGCAGGTCACGCGTATAGGCATGGGTCGGCGCGGTGAGCACCCGAACCGCGGCACCACTCTCCACCACCCGCCCGTCCTTCATCACCGCGATCCGATCCGCCATGTCGGCGACCACGGCGAGGTCGTGGGTGATCAAGATCAGGCCCATCCCGTCCTCCCGCGCCAGCCGCTTCAAGAGGTCGAGGATCCCCGCCTGCGTCGTCACATCGAGCGCCGTAGTCGGCTCGTCCGCGATCAGCAGCTTCGGGCGCAACGCGATCGCGCAGGCGATCACCACCCGCTGCCGCTGCCCGCCGGAGAGCTCGTGCGGATAGCGCGACAGCGGGATCTGCCCGAGGCCGACGCGCGTCAGCACCTCCGCCGCGCGCGCTCGCGCCTCCCGGACCGAAGCGCGGGAGTGCAGCCGAACCGTCTCCGCCACCTGATCGCCGATCGTGTGCAGCGGATTGAGCGCCGTCATCGGCTCCTGAAACACCATGGAGAGCTCGCGCCCGCGCCGCGCGCACATCTGCCGTTCGGTGAGCGCGGTCAGATCCTCGCCCCCCAGCCGGACGCCGCCCGCCGCCTCCGCCCCCCGCGGCAGCAGGCGCATCAGGGCGAGCGCGGTCATCGACTTGCCCGATCCGCTCTCGCCGACGAGGCCGAGGATCTCACCCTCCGCCATCTGCAGCGAGACATCGTGCAGCAGCTCCGCCGCCCCGATGCGCACCGACAGGCCCTCGACGCTCAGCAGGGTCATGCGCGCACCGTCCTGAGCTTCGGATCGAGCACGTCGCGCAGCCCGTCGCCCATCAGGTTGAGCCCCAGCACGCTCAGCACGATCGCAAGACCCGGGATGACCGCCATGTGCGGCGCCACCCCGATCAGCGTCTGCGCATCCGCCAGCATCCGTCCCCAACTCGGCAAGGGCGGCTGCGCGCCGAGGCCGACATAGCTCAAAGCGGCCTCCACCAGGATCCCGACGGAGAACTGGATGGTCCCCTGCACCACCAGCAGGTTGGCGATGTTGGGCAGGATATGCTCCGCACTGATCCGCGCCGCCCCCTTGCCCGCCACACGGGCGGCCATGATGAACTCCCGTCTCCACAGGCTCAGCGCGGCGCCCCGCGTCAGCCGGGCGAAGACCGGCACGTTGAAGATCCCGATGGCGAGGATCGCGTTCCACACGCTCGGCCCGGCAAGCGCGGTGATGAGGATCGCGATCAGGATCGAGGGGAAGGCGAAGATCAGATCGTTGCCCCGCATGATGAGCTCGTCCACGATCCCGCCCCGCCGCGCGGCGGCCCACAGACCCAGCGGCACGCCCGCGCCCATCCCGATCCCGACGGAGGCGATGGCAACCGCCAGCGAGGTCCGCGCGCCCACCATCAGCATCGACAGGATATCCCGGCCCAGATGATCGGTGCCCAGCAGATGCGCCGCGGACGGCCCCTGCATGCGGCTCGCGATATTCAGCGCCTCCACGTCATGCGGCGTCCAGACGAAGCTCACCAGCGCGAGCAGGGCGAAGAGCGCCGTGACGAGCCCGCCCGCGATCAGGCTGCGTGGCATCATCGCCGCAGCCTCGGATCGACGATGGCATAGGCGAGGTCCACCAGGAACGTCACCGCCACCACGGCAAAGACCAGCAGCATCACCGTACTCTCCACCACGATCAGGTCACGCTGCGTGATCGCCTGGAACAACAGCCGCCCGAGCCCCGGCAGGAAGAAGACGTTCTCGATGATGATCGCGCCCGCGAGCAGGAAGGAGAACTGCAGCCCCAGAATCGTCAGCACCGGGATCAGTGCGTTCCGCAGCGCATGCCGCCAGACGACGGCACGCCGCCCCAGCCCTTTGGCGCGCGCGGTACGGACGTAATCCTCATCCAGCGTCTCGATCAGCGCGGACCGCATGATCCGCGCCAGGATGCTCGCCTGCGGCAGCGCCAGGGCGATCGCAGGGAGGGTGAGCGCCCCAATGGCGGCCAGCGGCGCCTCCCACCCCGGAAAGCCCCCCGCGCCAACCCATCGAAGCTGGATGGCGAAGACGAAGACCAGCAGCATCGCGAACCAGAAATTCGGCACCGCGATCCCCAACTGCGTCGCCCCCATCACCCCGTAATCCGCCGCCCGCCCCCGCTCCATCGCCGCGAGCATCCCGATCGGGAACGCGATGACGGTCGAGAGCAGCAGGGCATAGAGGGCCAGCGGCAGGCTCACCCAAATCCGGTCGGCGATGAGCTCGGCCACCGGAACGCGGTAGGTGTAGGACGTGCCGAAATCCCCCGTCACGAGCCCGCCGACCCAGGTCAGGTACCGCGCCACCAGACCATCATCGAGCCCCATCTGCGCCCGCAGCGCCGCCACCGCCTCGGGCTGCGCATTCAACCCGAGCATGAACGCCGCCGGATCGCCCGGCAGCACCTCGATCACGCCGAACACGACCAGCGAAGCGACGACCAGCGTCGCGCCCAGCGACAGGAGACGGCGGAGCAGGTAGCTTAGCATCGCGAGAAAGACGCCGTTTCGCGCTTCCTGCTTCGCCTTTGGCGAAGGCCTTCGGCGAGGATATTTACAACAAGCTGGAAGGCGCAAATCAGCCTTCCGCCTCTACGGTCATCTCTGTCCCTGGCTGTACCGCCCGCCCAACGCGATCCTAGTGGGTTCAGAAGGCCCTTCCGGTTCCACCTTGTCCAAATATCCCCCCGCCGGAGGCGTCCACCGCCAGCCGCACGCGCGGCCCTATGGACGGCGGGACAGGTCACAGCCCGTAGAGCTCCCCGAACTTCGCCTCGAGGTAGGCGATCAGCGGCGCGGGCGTGACGGGGCCACCAGTCGCGCGCTCCATCAGTTCGGGCGCGGGAATGATCGCGCCGTGAGAGTGGACGTTCTCGCGCAGCCAGGTAACCACCGGGCCGCTCTCGCCTTTCGCCAGCAGCGCATCGAGATCAGGCAACGCTGCGCGCAGCGCCTCATGTAGCGCGGCGGCGTAGATGTTGCCGAGCGCATAGGTCGGAAAATAGCCGAAGAGCCCCGCCGACCAGTGCACGTCCTGCAAAACCCCGCGCGCCGCGTCCGGCACCACCTGCCCGAAATCCGTCTCGAACCGTTCGCTCCAGGCACCCTCGAGGTCGGCCACCTCCAGCTCCCCGTCCAGCAGCGCCCGTTCGAGGTCGAAGCGCATCAGAATGTGGAGGTTGTAGTGGACCTCGTCGGCTTCCGTCCGGATGAAACCGGGCGCGACCCGGTTCACGGCAGCGTAGAAGTCCTCCGCCCCCATCTCGATCCCGAAGCTCTGCACCATCTTCCCGTGCAACCAGCCGCAGAAGGCGCGGGAGCGGCCGAGCTGGTTCTCCATCAACCGGCTTTGGCTCTCGTGCACACCCATCGAGACGTGGCCCCCCGCCGGTGTCAGCGCATGCGCCTCCGGCACGCCCTGTTCGTAGACCGCGTGGCCGACCTCGTGGATCACGGAGTAGAGGCAATCGAAGGGCTGCGCCTCGTCCACCCGCGTCGTGATGCGCACATCGCTCAGCGTACCCACGCAGAACGGGTGGGTGACGAGGTCCATGCGCCCCGCCTGCCAGTCATAGCCGAAGACCGTCGCGAGCTCGCGGGCCAGTGCCATCTGCTTGTCCGGCGCAAACGATCCGGTGAGCTCCGGCACGTCCCGCCCGCTCGCCGCGATCCGGGCGCGCAGGTCGGAGAGCGGCGCGCGCAATCCGCCGAGGACCTCCCGAAGCGGCCCCTCGCGCATCCCCGGCTCGAACCCGTCGAGCAGGGCGTCGTAGCGGGTTTCCCCATCGAGTCGCTGGGCGTCGGCCTGCTGCCTTTTGAGGTTCACGATCTCGGTCAGGGCCGGCTGGAAGGCGGCGAAGTCCGATGCCTCCCGCGCCTGCGCCCACGTCCGATGGCCGAGCGACGTGGCCCTCGCGATCGCCTCCGCCAGATCGCAGGGCATCCGTTCGTTGCGGATGAAGTCGCGGCGGATGCGATCCACATTGGCGCGGCCCGCGGCGTCCAGCGTGCCCTCGTCAACCGCCGCGAGCCAATCGCCGATCCGCGGATCGGTCCGGCGGGCATGCAACACCGCCTCCAAGGCACCCCGCTGCTCGGCGCGCAGGCCGGTGCCGGCGGGAGGCATCATCGCCTCCTGATCCCACTCCAGCAGCATGCCCACCTGATCCAGCGCCTGGGTCTGCTTCACATGGGCGATCAGGGCATCGTAAGCCATCGGCTACCTCTCGGGGATGTGTCCCGCGTAGAGCATATCGCGAAAGGCCCCGGGTCAAGCCCGGGGCCGCGCGTTCCTTGTCGAAGATCAAAAGTGCAAACGTCCCGGGCTCGATCCGGGACCGCTCACCGTAAAGTCACTCCGCCCAGCGCACCCCGGTCAGGTCGTTGGCCTGGGTCGGCGCATTCTCCCACAGCCCGCGCAGGCGCGCATCGGCCACCCCCGTCTTCGCAAGCTGGAAGAGGTAGGCGTTCACGTAATCCTCCGCGATCTTGCGCTGCGCCTCGCCCATCAAGGCGCGACGCTGGCCGTCATCCGTGGTCTGGCCGAGCTCGTCCATCAGCGCCACGAAATCCGGGTCCGCATAGGCGAAGTAGTAGTCGTCCCGCGCGTAGATCCCGATATCCATCGGCTCGGTATGGCTGACAATGGTCAGGCCGTAGTCGCGGCCGCGGAACACCGTCTCCAGCCAGTCGGCCCATTCGACATTCTGGATCTCCGCCTCGATCCCGATGGCGCGGAGCTGCGAGGCGATGATCTCGCCCCCGCGGCGGGCATAGGCGGGGGGCGGCAGCTTCAGCACCGTCTCGAATCCGTCCGGATACCCCGCTTCGGCCAGCAGCGCCCGCGCCGCCTCCGGATCATGGGGCGAGAGGTGGAGCAGGTCCACATAGGCCGGATTATGCGGCGCGAAATGCGTCCCGATCGGCGTGCCGTAACCGAACATCGCACCGTCGATCACCGCTTCGCGGTCCACGGCCTTTGCCACCGCCTCCCGCACCAGCGGGTTGGAGAAGGGCTCGGCCGAGCCGTTCATGGCGAGGATCGTCTCGCCCTCCGTCGAGCCCACGATGACCTCGAACCGCGGATCGGCCTCGAACTGGATCAGGTTCTCGGGTGCGGGGAAGTTGGGGAAGGCATCAAGGTCCCCCGCCATCATCGCCGCGAACGCCGCCGTGGGGTCGGAGATGAAGCGGAACGTCGCCGTCTCCAGCGCCGGGGCCTCGCCCCAGTAGTCCTCGTAGGCCACCAGCTCCACCCGGTCGCCTTGAACCCAGTCGGCGAAGCGGAAGGGGCCGGTGCCGACCGGCTCCGTCGCGTTCGTCTCCGCCGTCTCAGGCGCCACGACCACCGCGTCGCCCCAGGCCATGTTGAAGGGGAAGTTGCCGTCGGGTGCTGACAGCGTCACCCGGACAGAGGTCGGGCTCAGCACCTCCACGCTCTCGATGCCCTCGAAGAGCTGTTTCTGCGCGTTGGTCGAATCCTCCGCCCGCGCGCGGTCCAGCGAGAACTTCACGTCCTCCGCGTCGAAGGCGCTGCCGTCGTGGAAGGTCGCCCCCTCCACCAGCGTGAAGGTGTAGACCGTGCCGTCCTCGCTCACGTCCCAGGCCCGCGCCAGCGCCGGCTGGATCGAGCCATCCGGCCCGAACCGCGTCAGCCCCTCGAAGACATTGGCATAGACCACCTCGTCGATCGCCGCCGCGGCCCCGCCCGTCGGGTCGAGATTGGGGGGCTCCAACTGCATCCCCAGCGTGATCGTCGTGTTCTGCGCGGCGGCTGCACCAGCCCCCAGAACCATGGCGAGCGTCAGTCCAAGCGTCTTCATCGGCTGTCCTCCCGTTCCGGTAGAAAGCCTGTCGCAAGGCGACCGTACTGTCCAGCGCCGCCCTAGCCGGCTTCCACGCCCAACAGTCGCTCCAGCGCCCGACCCATCACCTTCGCCGAGTCCACCATGTCGTCGATGCCCACATACTCGTCGGGCTGGTGCGCGAGGTCGAGGATGCCGGGCCCATAGGCGATGCAGTTGTGCAGCTTGCCGATCCGGTCGATATGCTTCTGGTCGTAGGTGCCCGGCGAGACGACGTAGTCCGCCTCGGTCCCCAGCGTGCTGCGGATCGCCTCGGCCACCGCCTCCACCACCGGCGCATCCCGCTCCGTCATCGTCGGCAGCACCTCGAAGAGATCGCGCAGCTCGTAGGCGAAGGTCTCCCGCCGCGCCGCGACCCGCTCCAGAACGGCGCGGAACTCGTCCTTTACCGCCGCGAGGTCCTCCTCGATCAGAAAGCGGCGGTCGATCACCATGCGCGCCCGGTCGGGGACGCAGGGCGCAGGCAGACCGGTGTAGTCCTCCTCCTGCTCCGGCTCGCCCCCGTGGATCGAGTTGATGTTGAGCGTCGACTGCCGCGCCCCTTCCGGCACCACCGGCATCTCGGTGCGCTTCTCCGCCAGCGCGGGAAACAGGCTCTCCTCCATCTCCGCGATCACGGCGCCCATGTGGCGCACCGCGCAGTCGCCGAGGAACGGCATCGAGCCATGGGCGATCCGCCCCTTCGTCTCCACCTCCGCCCACCACACGCCGCGATGGCCGAGGCAGATCCGGTCCTTGTTCAGCGGCTCGGGGATGATGACGTGCTGCACGCGGGCAGGATCGAAGAACCCCTTCTCCGCGAGATACGCCACCCCGCCATAGCCCCCCGATTCCTCGTCCGCCGTCCCGCTGATCTCGATCGCGCCCGCGAAGTCGGGATGCACCTCCAGAAACGCCTCCGCTGCGATGATCGAAGCGGCGAGCCCGCCCTTCATGTCACAAGCCCCGCGGCCGTAGAGCTTCCCGTCCCGCACCTCCCCGCCGAACGGATCGACCGTCCAACCCTGCCCGACCTCGACCACGTCGATGTGGGAGTTGAAATGCACGCACTCGCCCGGCCGCACCCCCTCGCGCCGCGCCACCACGTTCCAGCGCGGATACTTGTCGCTGTCCCCCGGCGCGCCCTCCGCCCGCACCATCTCCACCGCGAATCCCGATGGTGCGAGCCGGTCGCGAAGGTACTCGCAGATCTCCAGATAGCCGCGCCCCGGCGGGTTCAGCGTCGGCATCCGCACCAGATCCTGCGTCAGCGCGATCAGCTCGTCGCGCCGCCCCTCGATGGCCTCGTCCAGCGTCATGGGCACCTCCTGCGGGCGCAGCCTAGCGCCCTCCCTTCCAGCTTGTCCAAATATCCCCGCCGGAGGCATCCCGCCCCCTCCACGATTGCGAGCGTCGGAAAAACGCGGCACCGTCCGCCGCATGAGCTTTCTGGACCGCATCGGCGCGAATGCCCGCTGGGTGATGGCGGGCGGCTGCATCGCGGCGCTGTTCCTGCCGAGCCTCTCGGCGCTGCTGCGCCCGGTCCTGCCCGCGCTGGTCAGCCTCGTCCTCGCCATGGCAATGGCCCGGATCGACCTCGCCGAAGTCGCCCGCGGCGCGCTCCGCCCCGCCCGCCTCGGCGGCTGGCTCCTCGCCGTTGCCCTGATGATGCCGGTGGCCGGCGGGCTGCTCTGGCTCCTCGGCACCTTGGTCCCGCCCCGCGATCAGGCGCTGCTGGTGCTCTACGCCGCCGCCCCGCCCATCGCCTCGGCCGCCGGGATCTGCTTCCTGATGGGCTACAACGCCCAGCGCGCGGTCGAGGTCACGGTAGCCGCCACGCTGCTCACCCCGCTCATCGGCCCCGCGATGCTGGCGGTCCTCTTGCCCGACCTCGCTCCGATCCCGCCCGCGACGCTCGCGCTGCGCCTCGCCGCGATGATCGCCGGGGGCATCGTTCTGGCCCTTGCCATCAAGGCCCTCGTGGGACCGGAGCGCATCCGCACCCATGCCCGCCGCTTCGACGGGATCGCGGCCTGCGTCATGGTGCTCTTCGTCCTCCCGCTCTTTGATGGCGTCGGCCCGATGATCCTCGCCGAGCCCCTGACGGCCGCCAAGGTCCTCGCGCTCTGCCTCGTCATCAACCTCGGCACCACCATCGCGGTCCTGCACCTCGGCCGCGACCGTTACACCTCCGGCGCCTACGCTGTGATGGCGGGCAACCGGACCGTCGCGCTCTACCTCGCGGCCCTGCCGCCGGATCCCTATTTCGGCCTCTTCGTCGCCCTCTACCAGTTTCCGATGTATCTCACGCCGCTCGCCCTCGATACGCTGGGCCTCCACAACCGGCGGGAGGCAGCGACATGAGGATCCTGATCACTGGGGCGAGCGGCTTTCTCGCCACCGAGCTCATGAAGCAGCTCGGTGGTCACGAGATCGTCCGCACCGACATCGCAGGGCAGGGCGTCGTCCACCACGACCTGACCGCCGGCCCGGGCCTGCTCTTCGACAGACCCTACGACGCGATCATCCACCTCGCCGCCGTCGTCAGTTCGGAGGCCGAGGCCGATCTCGCCAAGGGCCTCGCGGTCAACATCGACGCCACCCGGACCGTCCTGACCGCGGCCGCCGCGCAACCCGAACCGCCCGTCGTCATCTTCGCGAGTTCCGTCGCCGTCTTCTCCGCCCCCGGCAACGGCACGATCGACGAGGGCACCCTGCCGCGCCCCCTGTCGAGCTACGGCGCGCAGAAGGTCATCGGCGAATACCTCGTGCGCGACTTCACCCGACGCGGGCTGATCGCGGGCCGCTCCCTGCGCTTCCCGACCATCGTGGTCCGCCCCGGGCGCCCGAACCGCGCGGCGTCCAGCTTCGCCTCCTCCATCATCCGCGAACCGGTGAACGGGCAGGAGGCCGTGCTGCCCGTCTCCCCCGACCTGCGCCTGCATCTCGCCTCTCCGAGCGCGGCGGTGGCGGCAATGCTCCACGCCCTCGACCTGCCCGCCGAGCGCATCGGCGACGAAACCACGATCACACTGCCCGGCCTCTCCGTCCCCGTCGCGGGAATGCTGGAGGTCCTCGAGCACCGCACGGGCCGCGCGACCCTCGTCCGGCACGAACCGGACGAGGCCATCGAACGCATCGTCTCGACCTGGCCCGGCGGCATCGAGACACCCCGTGCCGAAGAACTGGGCTTCGCCGCCGACCCCGATTTCGAAGCGATCTTCGATGCCTCCCTGCCGCTGATCGCCCCCGCATGAGCACCGCGGCCAACCCATCGCATACGATCCCGCGGCGACGCCTCCGGCGGGGGGATATTTCGACAAGGTGGAACCGGAAGGGTTTTCTTAACTCATGCGGGTCACGTTGGGAGGGCGGTACAGCCGGGGACGGCGATGATCGCCAAGGTGGAAGGCCCTCCGTCTCCCCCGCTCATGCGGCCCGAGGCGGAGGGCTGATCCCCACCTTCCAGCTTGTTCCAAATATCCTCGCCGAAGGCCTTCGCCAAAGGCGAAGCAAGCGACGCGAAACGGCATCTCCATGAACGACCACCAGGCCTTTCGCGCCGGCTTCACGGCCCTGTCCGCAGGCATCCTGCTGAACGCAGCGGGCGGCGCCCCCCTGTCCACCCGCGCCGCATCCGAAGGCGCGCGGTACTTCAGCGAGATGCGGGAGGAGGGCGACGCGCCCTTCGGCCGCTGGCTGGCCGAGGTCGATGCGATCCGCGCGCGCGTTGCCCGGATGATCGGCGCAGACGCCGCCGACATCGCCTTTCTCGGTTCGGCCTCCCACGCCCTGAACCTCGCCGCGGCCTACTCCCGACCGGGTGCGCATGTGGTGAGCCTGGAGGGCGAGTTTCCCTCCGTCGCGCAACCCTTCCTCGCCCGCGGCTGCACCGTTGATTTCGTGCCGCTCGCCCCCGACGCCCGGCCCGATATCGACGCCATGGCAGCCGCGATCCGGCCGGAGACGGCGGCGATCGCCGTCAGCCATGTCCAGTTCCGCACCGGCTGGCGCGTCGATCTCGCGGCCCTCGGCCAGCTTGCAAAGCAGCACGGCCTCGACCTCTTCGTCGATGCCACCCAGTCCCTCGGCGCCGTGCCGGTGGACGTCGAGGGGGTCGCGCTGCTGACGGCCTCGACCTACAAGTGGCTCTGCGCGGGCTACGGCACCGCCATCACCTACCTCTCGCCACAGCTTCGCGCCCGCCCCTCACCCGTCTTCGGCTGGCGCTCGGCGGCGGAGCCCTACGCCCTGCGCCCCGACGACATCACCCCGCACCCCAGCGCCGTGACAGCGGAGGCGGGGCACCCGCCCTTCGCCCCGATCCTCGCCCTCGGCGGCGCGCTGGCGCATGCGGACACGCTCGGCCTCACGGCCATTCATGACCGCATCGCGGAGCTCACCGAACATCTGCACTCGAAACTGGCAGAAGCGGGCCTCACCCCAGTAGCGCCGGCGGGGCAGAGCGGGATCACGGCGATTCGCCACGAACGGGCGGCGGAGCTGAAAGGTGAAATGGCCCGGAAAGGCGTTCACATCACGGCGAGTACGGGTTGCATCCGCCTGTCACCGCACGCCTTCAACACTCTTCACGAGATTGAAACCTCCGTTTCGGAACTTTCAACGCTCGGTGCAGGCAATAAGTCTTGAAACGGCTCTCCAATAACCAATCATTATGACGCAGACAGGCCAACGCCGCGTCACGCTCAGGAGACTTCGCATGCCGATCAAGACCGTCGCGCCGCTCGCTGGCGCACTTGCCGCTTTCGCCGTCCTTGCCACCGTGCCTGCCGCCGCCCAGAACCAGATGGTGACCGGCATCAGCCAGGTCTCGACCCATGTGGGGGAGATGTCGGCGAGCTTCACCGCCGCCGATGCCGTCGACCAGCCGCGCGAGAACCTGATGTTCGAGCCCTGGCAGATGCTCGACGATCTCTTCCGCGACGACATCGTGCTGCTGATGCGGCACGGCCCGACCGACTGGTCCAAGCGTGACATCCGCAACGTGGCGCCCACCGACTGCAACAACCAGCGGATCATGACCTTCCAGGGGACCGCGCAGATGCGCGACCTCGGCGTGCTGCTGGCGGCCAACGACCTGCGCCCGTCCGAGATCATCACCTCCGAATGGTGCCGCAACCGCCAGACCGTGGATGCGCTGATCCAGGGCTTCCGCGACGTGGACCCTGAATATGCCGACATGGTCGAGGCGAATACCGAGGTCTTCTCGGGCGTGAACCTGCTCCTGTCGCTGCAGGGCGCCGCCTCCGGCCGGCCGCTGCGCGAGCGGCTTGGCGAGTGGGAGGGCGCACCCGACGGGCCGCGCCTGATCGTCAGCCACTTCACCAACATCGCCGAAGTGACGGAGTTCAACGTCTATGAAGGCGAGATCCTGGTGATCGATCCCAAGCTCAACAACCGCGTGCTCGGCTATGTCCGCCTGCGCTCGGCCGCCCCCGATGTGGGCCATTTCGACGTGGATGAGAGCCCGGTCTACCGCTGAGGACTGATCATGGAGCGGCCCCGGAGCAAGTCCGGGGCGCTTCCAACAGATGCAACCGTCCCGGCCACCGCGCCGGGACCGTTCGTTTCAGGGCTCAGGCGATCGCTGGAACTGGAACCACCGCGGCCGCAGCCTTCTTCGGCCAGCGGATGAAGATCACCGCCGGGTTCTCCACCTTCTCCTCCGCCACGGTCGCCGCCAGTTGGTCGAGCCGGCAGGTCACCCGCCGCGCATCGGCGCGCCCGGCACGCTCCACCAGCACGCAGTCGAGATCTCCGGGGCAGTTCGCGCGGAACGCCGCCTCAACCTCGGCCACCTTGCCCACACCCATGTAGAGCGCGACCTGCTCGCCCGGCCGCATCCGCGCGGCAGCTGTGCAGGCCTCTCCGTCCGAGGACCGCGCCGTCGCCAGCGTGATCGCGTCGATCCGGTCGCGCTCGGTCAGGCAGCCGCCGAACTGCGCCGTCGCAGCACTCGCCGCGGTGATACCGGGCACGATCTCCACCTCGATCCCCGCCTCCTCGCAGGCATCGATCTCCTCCGTCGCACGGCCGAAGATGCCGGGATCGCCGGATTTCAGGCGGACCACCCGCTTCCCTTCGGAGGCGAGCCGCACGATCAGCCGGTCGATCCGCTCCTGCCGCCAGGCTTCGGGCCGGTTCGCGTCGCCCGGCGCCTTGCCCACGTCGATCCGTTCCGCATCGCGGCGCGCAAGCTCCAGGATCGCAGGATCGGCGAGGCGGTCGTGGAGGATCACGTCCGCCTCCTGCAACCGCTTCAACCCGCGCAGCGTCAGAAGATCGGCCCCGCCCGGACCGGCCCCCACCAGCGAGACCGAGCCGGGGCCGCCCCCGTCCGGCGCACCGCGCTCGACCGCTTGGGCGAGGCGATCCAGCGCCAGCTCCTCGTCATTCGCGTGCGCCGGGCGCAGCACGTCGAAGACCCAGCCCCAGAAGGCGCGCCGCTTGTCCTTGCCGATCCGCTGGGCCACGGCACCGCGCATCGCCCCCGCCGCGGCGACGAAGCGGCCCAGACCGGGCTCCAACGACGCCTCCAGATCCGACTTGATCCTGCGGGCGAGCACCGGGGCCGCGCCCTCCGTCCCGATCGCCACCACCACCGGGTCGCGGTCCACGATCGCCGGGGTGAAGGCGTCGCACAGCTCCGGCGCGTCCACCGCATTGACCAGAACGCCATGCGCCTTGGCGAGCGCCGCATGGGCCGCATCCGCCCCGGCACAGCCCGACGCGGCGAAGGCGAGTGCCGCCCCCGGCAGGTCCGCCACGGTCCCCTCATGCACCCGGCCCGCGGCGACATAGCCCGACAGCTCAGCATTCAGCTCGGGTGAGACCAGCACGATCTGGGCCTCGGTCTTGAGCATCAGACGCGTCTTCTGTGCCGCCTCCTCACTCCCGCCGAGCACGACGACCCGCCGCCCGGCGAGCTTGAGGAACATGGGAAAGGTCTGCATGGCCGCCTCCTATTCCGCCGCCACGGCGCGGGGCGCGATCAGCGCCGCCAGCTCCGGGCGGCACGCGCCGCAATTCGTTCCGGCCTTGAGCGCCGCGCCGATCTCCTCGACGCTCACCAGCCCTTGCTCCGCCACCGCCGTGACGATGGTGTTCACCCCCACACCGAAGCAGGCGCAGACCACCGGCCCCGGATCGGGCATCCCATTGCCCGGCCGCCCGGCCAGCACCTCGGCTCCGCCCTCGCCGAGCGCATCGCGCAGATGTGGCCGGGACAGCGCCACCGGCTCCCGCGCGGCGAAGAGCGCACCGGCCAGCCGCCCGTCGGCGATCAGTGCGACCCGCGCGATCCCCTTGGTGGCGTCCAGCACCGTGACCGCCTCGGCCTCCACACCGCAGAGATCGCGGGCGAAGGCGACCCAGTCCCCGGGTGTCTCGGCCCCGGCCAGTTCCATCTGCCAGCCCGCCGCCGTGCGCGCCCGCGCCCAGTAGAGCGTGTCCGCCGCGGGCCGCGCCGTGCTGACGCAAAAGCCGTACCAGGCGGGCGCGAGGGCCTTGATCTCGACCGCCATGCCCTTCAGCGCCGGCTGGCCGGAGACGGGGTCGACCCGCCCCTCCACCAGTGCATCGACGCGCGCGGTACTCGCCGTCTCCCCGGTCCAGTGGATGGGAGCGAAGAGCTGCCCCCGCGCCACCCGGTCCGTCACCTGCGCCCGCGCGATCATCGCGCCATGGGCCGAGGCGATGCGGACCAGGCCCGCGGGCGCGATCCCAAGCGCCGCCGCATCCGCCGGATGCACCTCCACGAAGGGCTCCGCGATATGCAGCGACAGCTTCGCCGAGCGCCCCGTGCGCGTCATCGTGTGCCAGTGATCGCGCACCCGGCCCGTGTTGAGCGTGAACGGATGCCTGCGGTCCCGCAGCGGCATCTCCCCCATCCGCGGCGCGAGGATCTGACCCTTGCCGCGCGGAAAGGCCCCGTCCGCGAACAGCCGCTCCGGCCCGCCGACCGGCCACATGACCGGCGCCATCGCGTCGTAGTCGCAGCCTTCGAGCGCCGTCAGGTCCAGCACCTTGCCGAAATCGCGGCTCAGCGCCGTCATCCGCGTCCACTCGTCGAAGACCTCCGCGGCGCAGGACCAGCCGAACGCCTCCGCCCAGCCCATCCGCTTGCCCACCTCCGCGATGATCCGCCAGTCGTCCATCGCCTCGCCGGGCGCCGGTAGAAACGCCCGCTGGCGCGAGATCCGGCGCTCGGAGTTCGTGACCGTCCCGTCCTTCTCTCCCCAACCCGTCGCGGGCAGGGCGACATCGGCGAGGCGCACCGTGTCCGTCTCCGCCTCGATATCGCTGACCACCACGAAGGGCACGTTGCGGATCGCCGCGCGCACCGCATCCGCCTCGGGCATCGAGACGGCGGGGTTCGTGCACATGATCCACAGCGCCTTCACCCGCCCGTCGGCGCAGGCGCGGAACAGGTCCACCGCCTTCAGCCCCTGCTTGTCAGCGATCGCGGGCGAGGCCCAGAAGCCCTGCACGGCCTCCCGATGCGCTGCGTTTTCCAGGTCGAGATGGGCGGCGAGCATGTTGGCGAGCCCCCCGACCTCGCGCCCGCCCATCGCGTTGGGCTGCCCGGTGACGGAGAACGGACCGCAGCCCGACTTCCCGATCCGCCCGGTCGCGAGGTGGCAATCGAGGATTGCGTTCACCCGGTCCGTCCCGTCCGCGGCCTGGTTCACGCCCTGCGAATAGACGCTCACCACCTTCTCGGTCCGGGTCCAGAGCGCGTAGAACGCCCGGAGCTCCTGCTTGGTCAGCCCCGTCGCCGCGGCCACCTGCGCCAGCGTCGGCGCCGAGGCAGCGCCCGCCATCCCCTCCACATGCGCCGCGAAGTCGAGGTCGATGCACCCCTCCCCGAAGAGGTGGCCGAGCAGCCCGGACCACAGCGCCACGTCGGAGCCGGGCCGCAGGGCGAGATGCATATCCGCCCCGTCTGCCGTCACCGTGCGGCGCGGGTCGATCACCACGACCTTCGCCCCACCCGCCTGCACCCGCTGGTGCAGTACCGGGTGGCACCAGGCGAGGTTGGAGCCGGTGAGCACGATCAGCTCGGCCTCCTCCAGATCCGCATAGGTGCCGGGCACCACGTCCTCGCCGAAGGCCCGCTTGTGCCCCGCGACGCTGGAGGCCATACAAAGCCTTGAATTCGTGTCGATATTGGCCGAGCCGATGAACCCCTTCATCAGCTTGTTGGCGACGTAGTAGTCCTCGGTGAGAAACTGGCCGGAGACGTAGAAGGCGACGCTGTCCGGCCCGTGCTCGGCAATCGTCTCCCTGAACCGGTCCGCGACGAGATCGAGCGCCGCGTCCCACGACGCCTCCACACCACCGACCTGCGGGGTGAGCAACCGGCCGTCGAGGCCCAACGTCTCACCAAGTGCCGATCCCTTGGAGCAGAGCCGTCCGAAATTGGCCGGGTGGTCCGGGTCGCCCGCGATCGTTGCGCCGCCCTGTCCGTCGGGGCTCGCGATCACGCCGCAGCCGACGCCGCAATAGGCGCAGGTGGTTCGGGTTGCGCCCCCGTGGCTCGGGG
This sequence comes from Pontivivens ytuae, assembly GCF_015679265.1. NCBI lineage: Bacteria > Pseudomonadati > Pseudomonadota > Alphaproteobacteria > Rhodobacterales > Paracoccaceae > Pontivivens > Pontivivens ytuae. Next base: position 2,151,847 of record NZ_CP064942.1, on the reverse strand, counting down.
TCAGCCCCCCTCCCCGACCCTCCCCCCGGCGGGGGGAGGGGGAATCACCGCTCGATCCGAACCCTCCCGGCTCAGGCGTCGCCCCGCTCACCGCAAAGCGCCCCCCTCCCCCCGCAAGCGGGGGGAGGGATGGGGAGGGGGGCCCTCCCGCATCCAATGAAGGGGGCTTGCGCGAAGAGCTCATTCCGCCGCCACCGCCCGGGAGAACCGCGACCGATCCAGCAGGATCCGCCCGCCCTCGACCTTCACCGCCCAGGTCGCGACGGAGCCCTCATCAGCCCCCTCCGCCTGTCCGGTCTCCAGCGAGATCACCCAGTTATGCAGCGGGCAGGTCACCGATCGCCCGTGCTGGATCCCGTTCGAGAGCGGCCCGCCCTTGTGCGGGCACCGATCGTCGAGTGCGAAGACTTCATCCTCCGACGTCCGAAACACCGCTATGCAGCCGAGCGGCGTCTTCACCACCCGCGCGCCCTCCGGCGGAATGTCGTCGAGATGCCCGATATCCACGAAATCACTCATTCCGCCGCCACCCGTGTCAGATCCGCCATCGGCATGAATTCATGCGCGTCCTTGCCATTCGCCCGCTCGGCCCAGGGATCGTGCTGGAAGAATGTCTGCGAGTGGAAGAAGCGCGCGGCGAGCGCCTCGCGGCTCTCCGCATCCTCCACCACCTTCTCCTTCACGTGGTCGAGGCCCACCCGGTCGATCCACTTCCACGGCCGGTCGAGATAGCGCGCGCCCTCGCGGTAGAGCTGGTAGAACGCAGCGCAGTACTCCACCGCCTCATCCTCCGTGGCGACGGTGCACAGAAGCTGCGTCGGCTTCACCTCCATCCCCGCGGCCCCGCCGACATGGAGCTGGTAGCCCTCCGACACGCAGACCACGCCGAAATCCTTGCAGGTTGCCTCCGCACAGTTCCGCGGACAGCCCGACACGGCGAGCTTGAACTTGTGCGGGCTCCACGCCCCCCATAGCGCCTTCTCGATCCGAATGCCGAGGCCTGTGGAATCCTGCGTCCCGAACCGGCAATGGTCGGTCCCGACACAGGTCTTCACAGTCCTCAGCCCCTTGGCATAGGCGTGGCCCGAGACCATGCCCGCCGCGTTCAGATCCGCCCAGATCGCCGGCAGATCCTCCTTCTGCACACCGAGCAGGTCGATCCGCTGCCCGCCCGTGACCTTCACCGTTGGCACCGCGTACTTGTCCGCCGCATCCGCGATGGCGCGCAGCTCGTCGGGCGTGGTGATCCCGCCCCACATGCGCGGCACCACGGAATAGGTCCCGTCCTTCTGGATGTTCGCATGCACCCGCTCGTTGATGAAGCGGGACTGCGCGTGATCCGCGTATTCCTCCGGCCAGGCGCAAAGCAGGTAGTAGTTGAGCGCCGGGCGGCATTTCGCGCAGCCGCCGGAGCTCTTCCAATGCAGCTTCTGCATCACCTCCGGGATCGCCTTCATCCCGTCCGCCACGATCAGCCTGCGCACGTCCTCATGGGTATGGTCGGTGCAGCCGCACATCCCCGCCTCCGCCGGAATGACGAAGCCGTCGCCGAGGCCCAGCGCCACGACCTGCGCCGTCAGCCCCGCGCAGGAGCCACACGAGGTCGACGCCTTGGTCAGCGCCGTCACCTCCGCCAGCGAGCCCGCGCCCCCGGCGATGGCGGCCATGATCGTGCCCTTGGAAACGCCGTTGCAGCCGCAGATCTCCGCATCATCCGGCAAGGCTGCAACGGCCGCCATAGGGTCCACGGGGGCGCCCCCCGCGAAGTTCGGGCCGAAGATCAGCGTGTCGCGGCCGTCCGAGATATCCTCGCGGCTGCGCAGCTTGTCGAGGAACCAGGCCCCGTCCGCCGTCTCACCGTACATGACGACACCGACGATGCGGTCCTCCTCCAGCACCAGCCGCTTGTAGACCCCGCGCGCGGCGTCGCGGAACACGATCTCCTCCCGGTCCTCGCCCTCGGCGAAATCCCCGGCGGAGAAGAGGTCCACCCCCGTCACCTTCAGCTTGGTGGAGACCTGCGGCGGGTCGAAGGCCGCGGCCTCGCCCGCCAGCGTCGCCGCCGCCACCTTCGCCTGATCGTAGAGCGGAGCGACCAGCCCAAAGAGCTGCCCGCGATGCTCGACGCATTCGCCGAGCGCCAGCACGTCCGGATCGCTCGTCACCATCGCGTCGTCCACGACGATCCCGCGATTGACGGCGAGTCCCGCCTCCCGACCCAGCGCACAGGCCGGGCGGATGCCGACGGCCATGCAGACCATGTCGGTCTCGATGATCCGCCCGTCCTTCAGGAGCACCGCCTCGACGTGATCGGTGCCGCGTAGCTCCGCGGTATTCGCCTCGGTCAGCACCTCGATGCCCCGGCTGCGCAACTCCCGCTCCAAAAGATACCCCGCCGCCGGATCGAGCTGCCGCTCCATCAGGTGCCCGGCCAGATGCACGACGGTGACGTCCATGCCCCGCGCCTTCAGCCCCGCCGCGGCCTCCAGCCCCAGCAGACCGCCGCCGATCACCACGGCCCGGCCGCCCTTCGCGGCATAGCCCTGCATGCGCTCCACGTCGTCGAGATCGCGGTAAGCCATCACGCCCGGCAGGTCCGCGCCCGGCACCGGGATGATGAACGGGTCCGAGCCCGTGGCGATCACCAGCTTGTCGTAGGCCGTCTCGCCCGAAGCCGTCACCACCACCTTGCGGTCGGGATCCACCCCCTCGACCCGCTCGCCGAAGCGGCAGGTCACGCCGTTGCCGGCGTACCAGTCGGCATCATGGGTGACGATCTCGTCATAGCTCTTCTCGCCCGACAAAACGGGGGAGAGCATGATGCGGTTGTAGTTGCCCCGCGGCTCCGCCCCGAAGAGCGTCACCTCGTAGCCCGCCTCCCGCTCGAACAGATGCTCCAGCATCCGGCCCGAGGCCATCCCGGCCCCGATCACGACCAGCCGCTTCATCGCACGCCCCTTTCGAATTCGCTCAAATACTCCCGCCGGAGGCGGTCCCGCCCCTTCATGCCGCGTCCGCCTTCTTCTGGTGGCCGTGCTCGTAGTCCTCCAGGAACTGCAGCACCTCGCCGCGATAGGTGTAGTAGTCGGGGTGATCGAGCAGCGCCTTGCGCGTCCGCGGCCGCGGCAGGTCCACGTCCATGATCTTGCCGATCGTCGCCCGCGGCCCGTTGGTCATCATCACCACCCGGTCGCTCAAGAGAACCGCCTCGTCCACGTCATGCGTGACGCAGATCGTCGTGACCTGCGTGCGGCTCCACACCTCCATCAGCACTTCCTGCAACTCCCAGCGCGTGAGGCTGTCGAGCATCCCAAAGGGCTCATCAAGCAACAGCAGCTTGGGGCTGAGCGCAAAGGCCCGCGCGATCCCCACCCGCTGCTTCATCCCGTTGGACAGTTCGGAGGCCTGCTTGTGCATCGCATCCGCCAGCCCGACCCGTTCGAGGTAGTATTCCACCACCTCCTGCCGCTCGGCCTGGCTCGCCTTCGGGTAGACCCGGTCCACACCGATCGCCACGTTCTCCCGCGCCGTTAGCCACGGGAACAGCGAAGGCGCCTGGAACACCACCGCCCGCTCCGGATCCGCGCCCTCCACGTGCTTGCCGTCGAGGATGATCGCACCCTTGGAGATCTCGTTGAGCCCCGCCGCCATGGTCAGCGCCGTGGACTTGCCGCAGCCCGAATGCCCGATGACCGAGACGAACTCGCCCTTCTTCAGCGTCAGCTCGAAATCCTCGACCACGGTCAGCGGCCCCTTGGGCGTCGGATAGACCTTGTGGACCTGAGAGAACTGGAGATAGCGGTCATCGGTCAGTGAGATCGCGGCCTCCCGGTACGCCTTCGGCGCCATGTGGTGGATCGCGGTGACGTCTGGCAGCGTGCGCGTCCCTTCGGCCTTCGCATCGATCCCGACCTGCATCAGGTACTGCGTGACCTTGCCCCGCAGGCTCTTGAACACCGGGTCGGCATTCATCGCCGTGCGCTCGCGCGGATGCGGGATGTTGACCTCGAACGCCTCGCCCAGCGTGCCGTCGGGGTTCAGCGGCACGATGCGGTCGGCGAGCAGGATCGCCTCGTCCACGTCGTTGGTGATCAGAACGATGGTCTTCTTCTCGATCCGGCTGATCGCCTCGATCTCGTCCTGCAGGTTGGCCCGCGTCAGCGCATCGAGCGCGGAGAGAGGCTCGTCGAGCAGCAGGACCTCGGGCTGCATCGCCAGCGCGCGCGCCACCGCGACGCGCTGGCGCATGCCCCCCGAAAGCTCCGCCGGACGCCGATCGACCGCGTGGGAGAGGCCCACCATATCGATATATCTGGTGACCAGTTCCGCCTTCTCGCCCTTGGGCTTCTTGGCGTGCACCGCGTCCACGGCCAGTGCGACGTTGCCCTTCACCGTCAGCCACGGCATCAGCGAGTAGGACTGGAAGACCAGGCCCCGCTCCGGCCCCGGCCCCTCGACCGGCGCGTCGCGGAAGGTCACCGCCCCCGCATCCGGCAGTTCCAGCCCGGCGAGCAGGTTCATCAGCGTGGTCTTGCCCGTGCCGGAGAAACCCAGCACCGCCACGAACTCGCCCTCGGCCACGTCGAGGCTGATGTCCTTCAGGACCGGCGTCCCGCCATAGCCCTTGGAGACATTCTGAAGCGTCAGGATCCCCATGCCGCTCACCGCGTCGCCGAGAAGGTGAACATGGACTGTATCGCGTACATCAGCCGGTCGAGCAGGTAGCCGATGATCCCAATGGTGAGCACCGCCACCATGATCCGCGCCAGACTGTCGGAGGAGCCGTTCTGGAACTCGTCCCACACGAATTTGCCCAGGCCCGGGTTCTGCGCCAGCATCTCGGCCGCGATCAGCACCATCCAGCCGACGCCGAGGCTCAGCCGCAGCCCGGTGAAGATCAGCGGCAGCGCCGACGGCAGCACCAGCTTCAGGATCCGCGTCTTGGTGTCGAGCTTCAGCACCCGGCCCACGTTCACGAGGTCCTTGTCGATGCTCGCCACACCCAGCGCGGTGTTGATAAGCGTCGGCCACAGCGAACACAGCGTCACCGTGATGGCCGAGGTCAGGAACGCCTTCTCGAACCAGCCGTCCTGCGTGGTGTAGAGCGCGGAGACCACCATGGTCACGATCGGCAGCCAGGCGAGCGGGCTAACCGGCTTGAAGATCTGGATGATCGGGTTCATCGCGGCGTTGAAGCTCGCCGACAGCCCGCAGGCGATCCCGATGGGCACGGCCACCGCCGTCGCGATCAGGAAGCCGAAGAAGACGGTCTGGAGCGACGTCCAGATCTGCGAGTAATACGTCGGTGCGCCGGTATAGGTCCGCTCCCGGATCCGGTCGGCCTGCCCGGCCTCGCGCAGCGCCTCGTTGCGCGCCTCAAGCCGCTCGTAGAACTGCGCCTCCCGCGCCCATTCACGCTGTGCGTCGGAATGCAGGACGCCGACCTGCTCCCACACCTGCTGCGGCCCCGGAATGGCGCCCAGCGAGGTCTGCACGCGCGGCGCCAGCGTCGCCCACAGAGCCAGAAAGCACAGGATGGCGATCAGCGGCACGGCCAGCATCCGCCAGATGTCCTTGAGGTGCGCGCCGGGCCGGTCGCCCGCCATGATCTTCAGAAGCGGCGTGATCCAGCTCAGCCCCAGCACGCGGAACGTGCCATCGGCCTTGTTGATCCGGGTGAAGAGGCGCTCGCGGCGCGCTTCCTTCTCCACTGCCAGCGTGTCGGGGTCGGTCATGGCGGTCATTGCTACGCTCCGGCCTGCAAAACTTGGGGAAAGGCGGGGCGACCCAACCGAGGCCGCCCCAGTCAGGGAGGTCTCAGCCGCCCACGCTCTCGTCACCCTTCAGCCCGATGGTGAGGCTGTCGAGGTAGGCGTTGGGCTGGCGGCCGTCATACATGACGCCGTCGAGGAACGCGTCGGTCGGGTCCTTGTAGCCGTCCGTGCCGAACGGGAAGTCCGCTTCCGTTGCATAGCCCTCGTCGATCACCATCTGCGCGGCCTGCATGTAGATGTCCGGGCGGTAGACCGAGCGGGCGACCTCGTCGAACCAGCTGTCGGGCTGCGGCTCGGCGATCTGGCCCCAGCGGCGCATCTGGGTGAGGTACCAGACGGCGTCGGAGTAGAACGGATAGGTCGCGTAGTAGCGGAAGAAGACGTTGAAGTCCGGGATGTCGCGCACGTCACCCTCTTCGAACTCGAAGGTGCCGGTCATCGACGCCGCGATCACCTCGGCATCCGCGCCGACGTAGTTGGGACGGCTCAGGATCTCGACCGCCTCGGGCCGGTTCGCGTTGTCGTTCTCGTCCAGCCAGATGGCCGCGCGGATCAGCGCCTTGGTCACGAGGAGCGCCGTGTTCGGGTTCTCCTCCACGAACTCGGCCGTCATGCCGAAGACCTTCTCGGGGTTGTTCTCCCAAATCTGGTAGTCGGTGATGACCGGCACGCCGATCCCCTTGAACACCGCCTGCTGGTTCCACGGCTCACCCACGCAGTAGCCGTGGATCGTGCCCGCCTCCAGCGTCGCCGGCATCTGCGGCGGCGGCGTCACGGACAGGAGCACGTCGGCGTCGATCTGACCCGTGGTGTTGTCCGGGGAGTAGTAACCCGGATGCAGGCCACCGGCGGCCAGCCAGTAGCGCAGCTCGTAATTGTGGGTGGAGACGGGGAAGACCATCCCCATGTTGAAGCTCTCGCCCCGGTCGTTGAACGCCTCGACCACCGGCGCCAGCGCCTCGGCCGAAATCGGATGGATCGGCAGGCCCGCGTCGTCATGCGGAACGTGCTCCTCCATCATCGCCCAGACCTCGTTCGACACGGTGATGCCGTTGCCGTTCAGGTCCATGGAGAACGGGGTGACGATATGCGCCTCGGTCCCGTAGCCAATCGTGGCGGCCAGCGGCTGACCGGCCAGCATGTGTGCGCCGTCGAGCTGCCCGTCGATCACGCCGTCGAGCAGAACCTTCCAGTTCGCCTGCGGCTCCAGCGTGACGTAGAGGCCCTCCTCCTCGAAATAGCCGAGCTCGTAGGCCACCGCGAGCGGCGCCATGTCGGTGAGCTTGATGAAGCCGAAGGTCAGCTCGTCCTTCTCGGGAAAGATGAACTCGGCATGGGCCGCGCCGGTGCCGAGCACCGTGGCGAGCATCAGTGAAGCTGTCAGTCGCATGTCTGTCTCCTCGAAGGACTGGCCAGAACGAAAAAAGCCGCGCATCCGGTGGCCGGGGGGTGAACCCGACAACGGAATGAGCGGCTCTGCTCTTTGCGGAAGACCCCTACGCCGGGGCCGGTCGCGGGCGTCGTTGCCCGTTAACGAGAAGGTGCATGAGTCGCCCCGGCGGCGTCAAACGCAAATGCACAAAAAACGGCTCTCGCTTCGCATCTGCACAAATTTACCGACCTGAGGGGCCTGTTTGCCGATTTTCTGTGCAGAAAATCTAGTCAGCGGGCTCGAAAACCGATCCGTCGAAGAAGAGATCGGGGCCGGCGAGCACCGGACCACGGGTGCCGGGCACTGCATCTCCCGCCGCCAGCCGCCCTTCTACCTTGGCCATCGGGCGGGGCAAGGCCCCCTCCAGCGGGGCCAGAGCGGCATGCAGCAGGTCGGGTCGGAAGGTCGCGCGGGCCGCCGCCTGCGCCTCCACCCGCCCGATGCCCCAGCCGGGTGCCGCGCGATCCGCGATCCACTCCGCCCCGCTGATCCAGGGATAGAGCGCACCGGGCGCATCCAGCCGCAACAGCCCCGGCGCCTCGACGGGCACTCCACCGGATTGCGCCAGGACCTGTCCGCGCAGCGCCCGCTCGATCACCTCCGCCGAGGTGTCGAGGTAACGGGGCAGCGCCAGGATCTCCGCGATCGACGCCGCACTCTCCCGCCCCGCGGCCCAGAGCGCCGCGCGATAGAGCGCCCGGACCAGTGCCAGCGCGCCATCCTCCTGCGCCTCGACCCAGCCAGCGTCGAAGGCCAGCACCTTCTCCGGCGCGCCGGCCCAGATCTGCGCCCCGGTCAGCAGCACCTCGCCCGCCCCCCGGTCGACGGAGGTCGAGCCCCAGGGCTCACCGACCATGAAGGCATCGACCTCATCAGCCGCCAGCACCTCCGGCAGGATCCGCGGCGGCGCGGTCAGGAAGCTCACGCGATCCGCATCGCCACCCGACCGCTCGATCAGGAACCGCACCAGCTCGCGATGCATCGAATGAGGAAAGGGGACGCCGACGCGCAGATCCTCCACCTGCGCCAGCGCCGCCCCGGTCGAGGCCGCATCGCCGAAGACCGCCCCCTTCGCGCGCAACCGCTCCGCCAGCGCAGGCGTCGCCGTCAGCGTGTTGCCGTTGGTGCCCAGCAGCATGGGAGCCACCACCGGTGCATGATGCGGCCCCACCCCTGCGGTCAGAGCGATCGCCAGCGGGCTGAGCATGTGGGCGGCCGGATAGACCCCCATCGCCACCTTGTCGCGAATGTTGGACCAGCTCGGCTCCCGCACCAGCGTGAGCTCCACACCCTCCTCGGCGGCGAAGCCCAGCTCCAGCGCAAGGATCGGCAGCGCCGCGTCCGTCAGCGGAATGTAGCCCAGCGTGATCTCGACCCGGCTCATCCGAGCAGCCCCGCTGCGGAGACGAGGCTCTCGGCCACCTCCGCCACCCGGCGGCCCTGATCCATCGCGGTCTTGCGCAGGAGCGCGTAGGCCTCGTCCTCGCTGAGGCCCCGCGCCTTCATCAGGATGCCCTTGGCCCGGTCGATGGTCTTCCGCTCGGCCAATGCGGCCCGCGTCGCCTCCAGCTCCGCCCTGAGCCGCCCGACCGAGTGGAAGCGCGCGATAGCCATGTCGAGCACCGGTTTCACCCGGTCGGCCCTGAGCCCGTCGACCACGTAGGCCGACACGCCCGCATCGATCGCCGCCTGCATCAGCGCCCGGTCCGAGCGGTCCACGAACATCGCCACGGGCCGCGCCGTGGGCTCCGTCGCGAGCGTCAGCGCATCGAGCATGTCGCGGCTCGGATGCTCCAGATCGACGAGCACGATGTCGGGGGCCACCTCCGCCAGCCGCCGGTCGAGGCCCGCCGTCGCCTCGACCCGGGTCACGCGGCCCGCACCGGCCTCGCGCAGGGCGGAGACGATCTCCTCCCCCCGCTCCGGGTCCATGTCCACGACAAGGATGTTGAGCCCGTCCAACGGCGCCTCCGCTTCATGCTGCGGTGCAGCGTAGCGGAGGCGACGGGCGGCGCAAGCCCCCTTCAGTAGTAGGTGAGCGCCTGCGCCTTGCCGCGGAACACGGTGTAGGCCAGCACCGTGTAGCCCAGGATCATCGGCAGCACGAAGAGCGCGCCGAAGAGGATAATGATCAGGCTCTCCGGCGCACTCGCCGCCTCATAGATCGTGAGCTGGTCGAGCACGACGTAAGGATAGAACGAGTAGGCGAGCCCGAAGAAGGCGAGGGTGAACAGCACAATGGCCGCCGCGAACGGGAACCAGTTCCACCGGTCGTCCGGCGTCGGCAGCGCCCGCAGCGCCATCCACAGCAGCACGATCAACGCCCCGCACATCAACGGCAGCGGGGCGAGCAGCATCAGCTCGGGGAAGGAGAACCACTTCTCCGCCACCCGCGCGCTGACCAGCGGCGTCACGATCGACACGGCGCCGAGGCCCACCACCACACCCACCAGCGCCCGCTGCGCCCAGCGCACGGCCCGCCGCTGGAAATCATCGGCCATCTTGTGGATCAGCCAGGCCGACCCGATGAACGCGTAGGCGAGCGTCAGACACGCCGCCGTCAGCACCGCAAAGGCCACCGATGTCGCGGTGTATTCCAGTCCCATGATGTAGATGCCCAGCATGAAACCCTGGCTCAACGTCGTCATCAGCGATCCGACGAAGAAGGACCGGTTCCAGAAGCGCCGCCACTCCTCCGGCGCCTTCACCCGGAACTCGAAGGCCACGCCGCGCAGGATCAGGCCGATCAGCATGATCGCGACGGGCAGGTAGAGCGCCGTCAGGATCGCGCCGTGCGCCGTCGGAAACGCGACGAGCAAGAGGCCGATCGCCAGCACCAGCCACGTCTCGTTCGCATCCCAGAACGGCCCGATCGAGGCGATCATGATGTCCTTCTCATTCTCCCGCGCCATGGGGAACAGGACACCGACGCCGAGGTCGAAGCCATCGAGGATCACGTAGATCAGGATCGAGAGGCCCATCAGCCCGGCAAAGACGATGGGCAGCCAGATGGCGGGATCTCCGAACAGGGTCATCATGCGGGGTCACTCCGGAATGCGGTTTCGCGCTGCCTGCTTCGCCTTTGGCGAAGGCCTTCGGCGAGGATATTTCGACAAGCTGGAAAGAGGGGGCAGGCGACCCGCCCCCTCGGTTGCACGTTGATGTCTCACTCGGCCGGGATCACGGCGGCGCCGGAGCGCGGGCGCTCGAAGTTGCGCATCCGCTCCCCTTTCGACGCACGGCGGGCGAGGAAGAAGAGGACCAGCACGTAGGTCACCGTCAGCACCGCGTAGACCGCGAGGTAGGCGATCAGCGTCGACAGCACCATGCCGCTGGGCACCTGCGCCACCGCGTCCTTGGTCTGCAGCACGCCCTGCACCAGCCACGGCTGCCGCCCGATCTCGGTCACGTACCAGCCCGCGAGCGTCGCCAGCCAGCCCGAGAAGGTCATCGCGACGAAGGCGTAGAGCATCGGCCTGCCGATCCCGTCCGCCCCGCGGCACACGCGCGTCCCATCCTCGGCCGTGCGCTTCCTCGCCATCATCGCCACCGCGGCCCAGCTCAGGAGCAGCATGGCCATGCCGGTGCCGACCATCACCCGGAAGCCGTAGAAGACCGGGGCGACGCGGGGGTGCAGGATCTCACCCTCCTCCGTCACGAAGTCGTTCAGGCCCGGCACCTCGCCGTCGAGCTCATGGGTCAGGATCAGCGACGCGCCGTAGGGAATGGCGATCTCCATCCGGTTCTCCCGCGCCTCCTGATCTGGGATGGCGAAGAGGAGGAGCGGCACGCCCTCGTCCGTCTCCCAGTTGCCCTCCATCGCCGCGACCTTGGCCGGCTGGTGCTCCAGCGTGTTGAGGCCGTGCATGTCGCCCGCGAGGATCTGCACCGGGATCAGCAGGGCACCCATCATGGCACCGACCTTGAGCTGGTTCTTCACCGCCTCCGACCGATCGCCGATCAGCATCCGGAAGGCGGAGAGACCCGCGATCAGGAAGGCCACCGTCAGACCGCTCGCCAGCAGCATATGCGTCAGGCGGTACGGCATCGACGGGTTGAAGATGATCGCAGCCCAGTCGGTGGCGTGCACCACCCCGTCGATGACCTCATAGCCCGCGGGCGTGTGCATCCAGGAGTTCAGCACGATGATCCAGAACGCCGACATCGTGGTGCCGAACGCCACCAGGAACGTGGCCAGCGTGTGCAGCCAGCCCGGCACCCGGTTCCAGCCGAACAGCATGATGCCGAGGAACACCGCCTCCAGGAAGAAGGCCGTCAGCACCTCGTAGGCGAGGAGCGGCCCGGCGACATTGCCCACCGTCTCCATGAAGCCCGGCCAGTTGGTGCCGAACTGGAAGCTCATCGTGATGCCCGAGACGACGCCCATGGCGAACGACAGCGCGAAAACCTTCACCCAGAAGCGGTAGGCGTCCATCCACTTCATGTTGCCGGTGGCGTTGAAGCGGAGCTTGAAGAACAACAGCACCCAGCCCAGCGCGATGGTGATCGTCGGGAACAGGATGTGGAACGAGATGTTGGCCCCGAACTGGATCCGGGACAGCAAAAGGGTGTCCATCATGGTCTTACGCTTTCTTCATTCTCAACACGTTGGCGCTGCTCACGAATTTCCCGAGCTTGCGCCCCATCTTCATCAGCGCGACGAGGCGCTCGGTCTCCAGCCGCGCCATGTCGTCGTAGAAACCGGTTAGCATTTCGATAAGCTCCCGCAGCTCGGCGATCCGGGCATGCGCATGCGCGTCCGAGGCGCAAGGCGTCGCCATCTCCAGCTCGCGCAGTTTGGTGAGCGTGGGGTCGATCTCGCGCCTTTTGCGCTCCTCCACGAGGATGCGGACGATCTCCCACAGATCGTCGGGGGTGGTGAACCAGTCGCGCCGGTCCCCCGGCTTGTGGGAGAGACGGACGAGCCGCCAGGCCTGCAACTCCTTTAGGCCCATGGAGACGTTGGAGCGGGAGACGCCGAGCGCCTCCTGGATCTCATCGGCGCACATCGGCTCGTCGGCGAGGAACAGCACGGCATAGATCTGCCCCACGGTCCGGTTGATCCCCCACCGCGAGCCCATCTCGCCGAAATGCAGCACGAAGTCCTGCCGGAGATTTGAGAGCATCGTCATGTACATCCGTCGTTTCAGAAATTTCTGAAACAGATGTAGGCGACGTGCACGTCAGTTGGGAGGGGACCGGGGTGCGGCGTGCCGTCGCGATCGGCACTTGCGACAATGCATATCGCGGATAAAATATATCCACGAATCATGAGGTGAGAAATGAAGCTGGGAGATGGCGTCGAACAGGCCGTGCACTCCGTCACGATGCTGGCGGTGCTGCCCGAGGGCGGCCTCCTCTCCGCCGCCGCACTCGCGGAGTTTCACGGCGTCTCGCCCAGCTATCTGCTGAAGCACCTGCAGGCCCTGTCGGCGGCAAACCTGCTCGCAACGGTGCCGGGACCGAAAGGCGGCTACCGGCTCGCCCGACCGGCGGAGGACATCACCCTCCTCGACATCGTACTCGCGGTCGAGGGGCCCGAGCCTGCCTTTCGCTGCAAGGAGATCCGGCAAAAGGGCCCGAACCCGCTTCCGAAGAGCGCGTTCCAGCGACCCTGCCAGATCAACGCCGCCATGTTGCGTGCCGAACGCGCCTACCGTGCCGAGCTTCGCGCCGTGACCGTGGCCCAACTCGTCCGCGAGGTCGAAGAGGCCGACCACGATGGCGCCATCGCCCGCCGGGGCTGCGCCTTCCTCGACGCGAACATCCGCCACACCCCGACGTCCCGATGAAGGAGGACACGACCATGCAGGCCCGTCTCGACTACATGAAAGCCGCCCCCGATGCCGTTCAGGCGGTCTACGCGCTCGAGCGTTACACTGCCGACAGATCCGGGCTCGAGCCGCGCATCCTGCATCTTCTGAAGCTGCGGGCCTCCCAGATGAACGGATGCGCGTTCTGCGTCGACATGCACACGCGCGAGGCCCGCAGCGACGGCCTGCCGGAACAGTGGATCGCCCTCATCTGCGTGTGGCGCGAGGCGACGATCTTCGATGCGCGCGAGCGTGCGGTCCTCGCCTGGACCGAGGCCGTCACCGACATCGCCGGGAGCGGAGCGCCCGACGACGCCTACGACGCGATCCGTGCCCATTTCTCCGAAGCGGAGGTGGTCCGCCTCACGGTCGCCATCTCGACGATCAACGTGTGGAACCGTCTCGCCGTCAGCTTCCGGACGCCGCACGCGGTGGAAGTAGCCGCCTGACGGCGATACCTGACCCTCGGGGCGGGCGTGACGTCCGCCCCCATCAAACCCGAGACTCCCCGCCCCCGCGCCCTACAACACACCACTTGTGAGGTGCGTATGGTCTTCGTTCTGGCGGTCGTGGCGACGATAACGGTGGTCTGTTCGATCCAAGTGGTCGGGCACCGGGTGCTGCGCCATCGCTTCACGGAGGACACGCCGGACTTCGCGGCCTCGATCGCGTTTCGCATTGCGGCCCTTCACGGTCTGATCGTCGCCCTCATCTTCGCGCAGGAGATGTTCGAGTATCAGCAACTCGAGATCGGCCTCGTGCAAGAGGCGACCGCCATCGGTGACCTGCATTACGACATCGCCCGCTATGGCGGCGCGGATGTGGAGGCGGTGCGGACCGCCCTTCTCGACTACACCCGCATTGCGATGGGTCCCGAATGGGTGGCGCTCAGCGAGGACGCGACCCTCCTCGGTGCCGCCTGGCACGAGCGGGAGGCCGTCTACGAGATCGTCCTGAACCTCGAACCCGAAACCGCCCGGCAGGAGACGCTGCGCACCCACATGATCGCGGATCTCCAGCTCATCGCCGAACTGCGGGAGGTGCGCGAGGGCATCGCGCTCACCGCCTTCACCGGCCTCTTCTGGCTGGCGGCGACGGCGGGGATCGTGCTGACCACGCTCTGCCTCGTCTGTTACACGCCGGGGGTGATGAACCTGATGCTGCTCTCGATCTTCGGCGGGTTCAACGGGCTGGTGCTGGCGCTGGTCTACGGCCTCTCCAACCCCTTCGCGGCGCCGGGCGCGCTGGAGCCCGTCGCCTTCGCGCGGGTGCTGGAGGCCGATCTGCTTGCGGCGGACTGAGGTCCCGGGCCAGGCTGACCGGGGCGGTGGGATCGATTTCGACACATCAGGAGTATTTCGATGACCCGTGCCTTTCTTCTCGCCGCAGCGATGCTCGTGGCCGGCTGCGAACTGCCGCCGCCCTCCGAGACCATGATCTCGCCCACCGCGAACGTCTCCACCGCCTACCGGCAGGGCTTCGACGATGGCTGCCACTCCGGGCGGCAGGCCGCGGGCGATCTCTTCGAGCAGTTCCGCAAGGATCAGGCCCGGTTCGACACCGACCGCGACTACGCTCAGGGCTGGTCCGACGCCTTCCGCCAGTGCGAGACGCAAACGGAGGCGCAGCAGCGCGCCATCCGCTCCGCCGCGACCATCCAGGCGATCCAGTCGAGCAACGACAATCGCTTCGACAACGTGCTCGACGGGATCGACACGTCCGGGTTGGAGAACCTCGGCCGCTGAGCCTCAGCTCGCGTCGAAGTCGAGCACCAGCGGACCGTCCTTCACCCGCGCCTGGCAGGCGAGGGTGAAGCCCGCCTCCAGCTCCCACGGTTCCAGCGAGTAGTTGGCGTCCATCTCCGCCGTGCCCTCGACCACCTTGGCGCGGCAGGTGCAGCACATGCCGCCCGCGCAGGAATAGGGCAGCTCCAGCCCGGCACGGGCCGCGGCCTCCAGCACCGTCTCGCTGTCGCCCCTGGCCGAGAAGCGCCGCCGCGTGCCGTCGAGCATCACCTCCACCGGCACCCCCTCGGTCGTCGTGGGCTTGCGGGTCTTGGGCAGCACGAAGCCGCCCTCCGGCGTGAAGAGCTCGTGGTGGATCCGCTCCCGCGCCACGCCGAGTTCCGCCAGCGCGCCCTCCACCGACTTGATCATCCCGCCGGGGCCGCAGAGGTAGACCTCCGCCTCCATGTCGATCAGGCCGCGTTCGGCCAGCAGCCGCACCTTTTCCCCGTCGATCCGCCCGTTGGCGAGGTCGATCTCCTGCGGCTCCCGGCTCAGCACATGGATCACCGACAGCCGCCCGAGGAAGCGGTCCTTCAGCGCGTCCAGCTCCTCGCGGAACATGATGTGGGTGAGGTCGCGGTTGCCGTAGACCAGCGTCACCTCGCCGGTCGACGTGCTCTCCAGCACCGCCTTCGCGATCGACATCATCGGCGTGATGCCGGAGCCCGCGGCGATCAGCAGCACCTTGGCCCCCTCCTCCACGGCACAGGTGAAGCGGCCCTGCGGCGGCATCACCTCGATCTCCGCGCCCTCGCTCAGCTCCCGCAGAATCCCGTCGGAGAACGCGCCGTCCTCCACCCGCCGGATGCCCACCGACAGCGGCTCACCGGGCCCCGAACAGATCGAGTAGGAACGGCGCACGTCGCCCCTCTTCAGCGTCAGGTACTGCCCAGGCACGAAGTCGAAGCTTCGGTCGAAGGTCAGCACGGTCGCGTCAGGCGTCAGCTCACGGCGGGCGGCGATTTTCAGGGTCTCGAAGGCCATCAGATGCACTTGAAATAGTCGAAGGGCTCGGCGCAGGACGTGCAGCGGTAAAGCGCCTTGCACGCCGTCGAGCCGAATTCGGAGATGCGCTCGGTCTCGGTCGAGCCGCAGCGCGGACAGGCCACGACCGTCTCACCAAACAACGCGCGGACGGAGTTCGACGCCTTCACAGGCGGTGCGATCCCGTAGGCCTGCAGCTTCTCCCGCCCCTCCTCGGTGATCCAGTCCGTGGTCCAGGCGGGCCGCGTGACCCGCTCCACCCGCGCTTCGAACCCCGCATCGCGCAGCGCCGCCTCCACCGCCAGCTCAATGGCGAGCACGGCGGGGCAGCCGGAATAGGTCGGGGTCACGCGGGCGACGGCCACCCCGTCCTCCATCTCGACCGAGCGCAGGATGCCGAGGTCCTCGACGGTGACGCAGGGCACCTCCGGGTCGGGGACGGCGGCTGCGGCCTCCCAGGCGCGCCGTGTCTCCAGCGCGATCACCATGTCGCCCCCGGATAGGCGCGCTGCATGTATTGCAGTTCGGCGAGCAGGTGGCCCAGCACCTCGCCATGCCGCCCGGCCCGGCCGCCGGTCTGCGGATAGGGCAC
Organism: Pontivivens ytuae; assembly: GCF_015679265.1. Lineage (NCBI taxonomy): Bacteria > Pseudomonadati > Pseudomonadota > Alphaproteobacteria > Rhodobacterales > Paracoccaceae > Pontivivens > Pontivivens ytuae. The sequence goes on along the minus strand of NZ_CP064942.1, from coordinate 2,135,465 downwards.
CTCGGGCAACTCCAGCTTCGCCTCGTGGAAGACATGGGCAATGGTCGCATCCCACTCGCCCCGCATCTCCGCCGGATCGGGCAGGCCCGGCGTGTCGTCGGGCTCGAAAAGCTCGGGCGTGTAGCGCGTCAGCTCCGCCACCGCCTCGGCCATGCGCGCCGCACTCTCCTCCGTCCCGTCGCCGAGGCGGATCACCCACTCGCCCGCGTGGCGGATGTGATAGCGCGCCTCCTTCACCGCCTTGCCGGCGATGCCCGCGACAGTGTCGTCCTCGCTCTCCTGCGCCGCGTGCCAGTAAGGCGCCATGAAGGCGGAGAAATAGAGCTGCCGCAGCACCACATGGGCGAAGTCCTGATTGGGGCGCTCCACGAGCAGGCAGTGGCGATAGGCCCGCTCGGGGCGCAGATAGGCGAGGTCGTCCTCCGACCGCCCCTTGCCCTCGACGATCCCTGCATGTTCATAAAGCGCCCGCGCCTGCCCGATGAGGTCGAGCGCGATGTTGGGCAGCGCCAGCTCCTCTTCCAGCGTCGGAGCATGGCCGGTCAGCTCCGACAGCCGATGGCCGAGGATCAGGTGGTCGTCCGCAATCTCCAGAAGCCGCTCGAACATCACATATGCCCCACGTCGTCGGGGATGTCGTAGAAGGTCGGGTGGCGATAGACCTTCCCCTCCGCCGGATCGAAATTCTCGTCCGCCGCCGCGGGGTCCGACGCGCTGATCGCGGAGGACGGCACCACCCAGATCGACGTCCCCTCGCCGCGCCGCGTGTAGACGTCCCGCGCCGCGTTCAGCGCCATGGTCGCATCGGCGGCGTGGAGCGAGCCCACATGCTTGTGGCTCAGCCCGTTGCGGGGCCGGATGAACACTTCCCAGAGCGGCGTGGCTTCGGTCATCTCGCGTCGTCCTTCAGGATGTGGTTTCGTGCTGCCTTACTTCGCCTCCGGCGAAGACGTCAGACGAGGATATTTCTGTTCAAGGTGGAAAGGCTCAGGCGCGCCGCCCTCTTTCCACCTTGATCCAAATATCCCCGCCGGAGGCACCCTCACTCGGCCGCGAGCGCCGCAGGCTGGCGTTTCGCGGCATGGGCGCGGGCCGCCTCGCGGACCCAGGCGCCGTCGTCCCAGGCCTTCTGCCGCGCCCGGATGCGGTCGCGGTTCATCGGGCCTTCGCCCTTGAGCACCCGCTTGAACTCGCTCCAGTCGATGGGCCCGTGATCGTAGCCGCCCTTCGCCTCGTTCCAGGTCAGATCGGGGTCGGGCACGGTGAGACCGATCTTCTCGGCCTGCGGCACGGTCGCGTCGATGAACTTCTGGCGCAGCTCGTCATTGGTGAAGCGCTTGATCTTCCACTTCATCGACTGATCGGAGTTGACGCTGTCTTTGTCCGACGGTCCGAACATCATCAGCGACGGCCACCACCAGCGGTTCAGCGCGTCCTGCGCCATCTCCCGCTGGTCCTCGGTGCCCTGGGCCAGCGTCATCATGATCTCGTAACCCTGCCGCTGGTGGAAGCTCTCCTCCTTGCAGACCCGGATCATCGCGCGGGCATAAGGACCGTAGGAGCAGCGGCAGAGCGGGATTTGGTTCATGATCGCCGCGCCGTCCACCAGCCAGCCGATGGCACCGATATCGGCCCAGGTCTGGGTGGGATAGTTAAAGATGGAGGAGTATTTCGCCCGGCCATCCAGCAGTTGCTCGGTCATCTCCTCCCGGCTTACGCCCAGCGTTTCGGCAGCCGCATAGAGATACAGCCCGTGCCCGCCCTCGTCCTGGACCTTGGCGAGCAGCGCCACCTTACGCCGCAGCGAGGGCGCGCGGGTGACCCAGTTGCCCTCGGGCAGCATGCCGACGATCTCCGAATGGGCGTGCTGGCCGATCTGGCGGACGAGCGTGCGGCGATAGCCTTCGGGCATCGGATCGTTGGGCTCGATCTTCTCTTCCGCGTCGATGCGCGCCTGGAAGGCGGCGAGGAACGCGTCGGTTTCCTCGGTCTTGCCGTCCGCTCCGATCAGGCCCTGGGCATACATGCGCGCACTCCTCCGCTGCTTGAGTAATATGTTACAGCTTTCGCGCCGCTTTTCAATTCCTGTAACATATCAAAATCGCCGCACCGGACCGGAGGCCATCGGCAGCCCGACGCTGTTCAGCCACGCCTCGCTCGGCTCCCACAGCTTCCAGTAGAGCTCCCGCACCGCATGTCGCGCGCGATTGCCGGGCCAACCGGCGGGTTGCAGGTCGGAGGGCAGGTCGGGCGCGTGCCGCAGCACAAGCCGCCGCCAGCGATGGATCAGGAGGAGCCGGCACGCCACCGCATCCGCCCCCTCGACGTCCACCTCTCGCAGCGCCAAAACGTCGTCGAGCAGCGCCTGGTAGGCGGACGCGATCTCGGGCGGGCCGAGGCGGGCGAGATGCGCGGTCGAGGGCTGGATCGAACCCATCATCAGCGAGGCGCCGGGCGGCACCAGCTCATGCGGCGTCGGATAGGCGGGTGGCCACAGGAAGACATCGTCGGCGAGCTGGTAGAAGCCCGCCTCCCGCAGCGCTGCGGGATCCGGCGCCGAACCCATCACCGCGAGCCAGCGTCCGTCGCTGCCGCGCGCGCCGGTGGCGTAGATCCGGGCAGTCGCGGCCTCCACCGCCGCCCGCTGCTCGGGCGCGAGACGATAGAACGAGGCGCGCCCGTCCTTCCGCCGCTCCAGCCAGCCGTCGCGCGCGAGGCGCGAGGCCGCAGTGCGCAGCGCGCCGCTTTCCACGCCGATCGTCCCCGCGATCTCATGCAGCACGGCCATCGCCGCCTCGCCGCCGCGATGCTCGACCATGTCGCCGAAGATGGTGACGATCAGCGACCAGACGCGCAGCTCTTCCGGCCCGCGCAGACGGTCCGCCGCCTTCATCTTTCCCGAAATACGCACTGTCGATACGCCCGCCATCAGGAGCGCCGGTCGAGAATGCGCACGGCCTTGCCCTGCGAGCGGGGAACCGAGCCCGGCGCGCCGACCTTCACCGCGCAGGTCACACCGATCCGCTCCTTGATCCGCTCGGCGAGCACGACGCCCACCGCGTCGTCGGCACCCTCGACATGCACGACCATCGCGTCCATCCGCCCCTCGCGGCTCAGCTCGACCTGGAAATGCGGGGCGAGCCCTTCGAGCGCGAGGATCTGCTCCTCGATCTGGGTGGGGAAGACGTTGACGCCGCGCACGATCATCATGTCGTCGGAGCGGCCGGTGACCTTCTCCATCCGCCGCATCGCGCGGGCGGTGCCGGGCAGCAGGCGCGTCAGATCTCGTGTGCGGTAGCGGATGATCGGGAACGCCTCCTTGGTCAGCGAGGTGAAGACCAGCTCGCCGAGCTCGCCGTCGGGCAGGACCTCGCCGGTCTCGGGGTCGATGATCTCGGGGTAGAAATGATCCTCCCAGATATGGAGCCCGTCCTTCGTTTCCACGCATTCCTGCGCAACGCCCGGGCCGATGACCTCGCTGAGCCCGTAGATGTCGACCGCGTGCATGTCGAAGGCGGCCTCGATCTCCGCCCGCATGGCGTTGGTCCAGGGCTCCGCGCCGAAGATGCCGACATTGAGCGGCGAGGCCGCGGGATCCAGCCCCGCCTCGCGATAGCAGTCGAGGATCGACAGCATATAGGAGGGCGTGACCATGATCGTCGAGGGCCGGAAATCCTCGATCAGCTGCACCTGCCGGGCCGTCATTCCGCCGGAGACGGGGACCACCGTGCAGCCCAGCCGCTCCGCCCCGTAATGGGCGCCGAGGCCGCCGGTGAAGAGGCCGTAGCCATAGGAGATGTGCACGATGTCCCCGGCCCGCGTGCCCGCCGCCCGCATCGAGCGCGCGACCACATCCGCCCATGTCTTCAGATCGTTACGGGTATAGCCGACCACGGTCGGCTGCCCCGTCGTGCCGGAGGACGCATGGACCCGCACCACCTCCTCCCGCGGGACGGCGAACATGCCGAACGGGTAGTTGTCGCGCAGGTCCTGCTTCACGGTGAAGGGGAACTTCGCGAGGTCCGCGAGGTCGGTCAGGTCCTCCGGTTGCACGCCCGCCGCGTCGAAGGCGGCGCGGTAATGCGGCACGTTCTCGTAGGCATGGCCCAGCGACCATTGCAGGCGCTTGAGCTGGAGCGCCGCGATCTCGTCCCGGCTCGCCGTCTCGATCGGGTCGAGGCTGTCGGGATCGGGGGTCAGGTCCTTCATGGCGTCTCCTCGAAATGCTGGCCAGGCACCTCGCGGGAGGCGCCGCGGAAGCTGGCGATCAGGGTGTCCCCGACGCGCACGGCCACGTCGTAGAGGCCGGAGCGGCCGGGGCGCGCGACCTCCGTCGCCTCGGCCACCAGCACGTCGCCCGCGCGGCCCGGCGCGTGGTAGGTGATGGTGTTGTGCTGCGCCACGGTCTGCCGGTTGTAGCTGTTGCAGGCAAAGGCGAAGGCGCTGTCGGCCAGCGCGAAGATCACGCCGCCATGGGCCGTGCCGTGGCCGTTGCAGTGATGCGCGGCGACGGTCATGCGCAGGGTGGCGCAGCCCGGCCCGATCGCGACGAGCTCCATGCCGAACCACCTGCTCGCCGCGTCGGCCTGCCACATGGCGGCGGCCGAGCGATCCGCCCGCTCCTGATCTGTTACAGAAATCGCGCGTCCTCCCGATTTTTGTTGCAGATACTCTGGGGGCCGGGTGAACCTCGCGTCAACAGGGAGGTTCGCTGATGCTCGACGTGATGAGTTTCGCCGCCGGTCAGTGGGTGGCACCCGACGGCTCCGCCCGGCTGATCGAGAGCGCCGTGACCGGGGAGCCGGTGGCGCGCGCCGGAGGGCCGCTGGACACCGAGGCGATGCTGCGGCACGCGGCGCTCGGCGGGGCCGCGCTGCGGGAGATGGGGTTCCACGACCGCGCGCGGATGCTCAAGGCGCTTGCGCTCTATCTCAAGGAGCGGGCCGAGGAGCTCCACCAACTCAGTTACATGACCGGAGCGACCCGCACGGACGGGCAGATCGACATCGAGGGCGGGATCACCACGATGCTGGTCATCGCGTCGAAGGGCCGGCGGGAGATGCCGGACGCCAAGGTCATGCTCGACGGCGCGCCGGAGATGCTGTCGCGGCAGGGCACCTTTCGCGGGCAGCATATCTGGGTGCCACGCACGGGCGTGGCGGTGCATATCAACGCCTTCAACTTCCCGGTCTGGGGGATGCTGGAGAAGCTGGCACCGACGCTGCTCGCCGGCATGCCCGCGATCGTGAAGCCGGCGACGGCGACGAGCTATGTCACCCATGCGGCGATGCGGATGATGGTCGACAGCGGGCTGCTGCCCGAGGGTGCCGTGCAGATGATCGCGGGCGGGACGGGCGACCTGCTCGACCGGCTGGGCGCGCAGGACGTGGTGAGCTTCACCGGCTCGGCGGAGACGGCACTGAAGTTGCAAGGGCCGCTGGTGCGCCGCGGCGTGCGCTTCATCGCGGAGCAGGACAGCCTGAACGCCTCGCTACTCGGGCCCGATGCAGGGCCGGGGAGCCCGGAATGGGACATCTTCGTGCGCGAGGTCCGGCGGGAGATCACGGCGAAGGCGGGCCAGAAATGCACTGCGATCCGGCGGATCATGGTGCCGGAGGTGCGGGTCGCGGACGTTATCGGCGCGCTGGAGGCCGCCTTGCAGGTCCGCATCGGCGCGCCCGATCTGGAGGCGACGCAAATGGGCGCGCTCGTCAGTCGCGCGCAGCGGACCGACGTGCTGGAGAAGGCCGCGGCCATCGGGCAGCACGCGGGCCGGGTCGTCGGCGATCCGGAGCATTTCGAGGTGGAGGGAGCCGATGCGCAGCGCGGCGCCTTCCTGCCGCCGATGCTCTATCATGCGGCGGACCCCGATGCCTCGACCGTGATCCATGAGACGGAGGCGTTCGGCCCGGTCTCGACCGTCATGGGCTATCGCGACCTGGGCCATGCGGTGGAGCTGATGAACCGCGGCGGCGGGGCGCTTGTGGCCTCGCTCATCACCCATGATCCGGAGGTAGCCACCGAGGTCGCACTCGGCATCGCGCCGTGGCACGGGCGGATTTACGTCAACGACCGGTGCAGTGCGAAGGAGGCGACGGGCCACGGCTCCCCCCTGCCGCACATGGTCCATGGCGGGCCGGGGCGCGCGGGCGGGGGCGAGGAACTCGGCGGCATCCGCGGGGCGCTCCACTACATGCAGCGGACCGCCTTGCAGGGCAGCCCCGACATGCTTTCGGCCATCGCGGGCACGTGGATGGAGGGCGCGGCGGAGAGCCCGGCCCCCGATCACCCCTTCCAGCGCCGCTTCGGCGAACTGGAGGTGGGCGAGACGCTGCATACTCCGGCACGCGAGGTGACGCTGGAGGATATCGAGCATTTCGCGGAATTCACCGGCGACACGTTCTACGCCCATATGGACGAGGAGGCGGCGGCCGCGAACCCGTTCTTCCCGGGGCGGGTGGCGCATGGCTACCTGCTCTTGAGCTTCGCCGCGGGGCTGTTCGTGCAGCCCGATCCGGGGCCGGTGCTGGCGAATACGGGGCTCGACGGGCTGCGGTTCCTGAAGCCGGTCTCGCCGGGGGACAGCATCTCGGTGCGGCTGACGGTGCTGAAGAAGACCCGGCGGACGGAGGAATATGGCGAGGTCCGCTGGTCCGTGGGGCTGAGCAATCAGGACGGTGAGCCGGTGGCGGAGTATGAGCTGCTGACGATGGTGGCTTATTGAGGGGTCTGGGGCCTCGCACTCGCCGTCATGGTCGGGCTTGACCCGGCCATCTTCGGGATCGGGAGATCCTCGGGTCGAGCCCGAGGATGACGGCTTTTTACTAGGTCAGTGATACGCGACTAGCGTTGCGCCCGACCCGAGGGGCGCGCGGTCGTGCCCGATTGGGGGGGTGAGGCCCGTCTCGGAAACGCACCAGCGGAGCGTTTCAGGGCTGAACGGGCGGAGCCCCGGAACGGGGCGGGCGCGACGCGGGCTGACGCCCGCGTGGGACATTGGTGCGGTGTGCCAAGTAGGAAGAGATGCTTTCGGACACTACCTCACTCGCCGGGACACATGAGGGAGGCAAAGACATGGGGCGCCATGCACTTGTGACCGGCGGCAATCGCGGGATCGGGAAGGCCATCGCGGAAGGGCTCGTCGCTCTGGGACACGACGTGACGGTGGCCGTCCGCGATCCGGCTGCCGTCGAGGGGATGCGGGCCGTTCACATCGACCTCACCGATCCGCGGACGATCCAGCCGGCGCTCGACGGCATCCCGCCGGTGGATATCCTCGTCAACAATGCGGGCGTGCTGCACGAAGGCTCGCTGCTGACCGATGCGGGCGGGTTCGAGGACTCGATGGCCGTCATGGTCCACGGCCCCTACCACCTGATCCGCGCCACGGCGCCCGGCATGATCGCGGGCGGCTGGGGCCGGATCGTCAACGTCTCCTCGGGCTGGGGCAGCTTTGCCGAGGGGCTGGGCGGCCCCGGCGCCTATGGCATCGCGAAGGCGGCGCTCAACGCGATGAGCAAGGCGATGGTCCGCGACCTGCCGCGGCACGTGAAGATCAACGCGATGTGCCCGGGCTGGGTGCGCACGCGCATGGGCGGCGCCTCGGCCACCAAGTCGCCGGAGGAGGGGGCTGACACGGCGATCTGGCTCGCGACGTTGGACGCGGAAGGGCCGACCGGCGGCTTCTTCCGCAACCGCCGGCCCATCGAATGGTAGGTCACCGCCCGGTGATGCCGGGGAAGGCGATCAGCATCGCCACGGCCAGGATCTGCAGGCAGATGAAGGGGAGGAGCGAGCGGAAGATCTCGCCCAGCGATATGTCCGGTGGCGCCACGGACTTCAGGTAGAAGGCCGCCGGGCCGAAGGGCGGGCTGAGGAAGCTCACCTGCATGTTCATCGCGAACAGCACCCCGAACCAGATCGGGTCGTAGCCGAGCTGGGTCACGATCGGCACGAAGATCGGCATCGTCAGGAGCGCGATCCCCACCCAGTCGAGGAACATGCCGAGCACGAACAGGATGCCCATCATGGCGAGGATGATGATCGTCGGGTTGTCCGAGATGCCGGTGATCAGCGCCTGCACGAAGCGGATGCCGCCCATCAGGTTGAAGACGCCGACGAGGGCGGACGCGCCGATGCCGATCCAGACGATCATGCCGACGGTGGCGAGGGTTTGCTTGGCCGCACCGAAGATCAGCTCGCCCGTGAACTCCCGCCGGATGATGGTCGAGAGGGTGACGCCGAGCACGCCGATGGCGGAGGCCTCGGTGACGCTCGCGATGCCGCCGTAGATCGAGCCGAGCACGAAGACGACGACGAGGATCGGCAGGAAGAGGCCCTTGAGCAGGCGGATCTTCTCGGCCCGCGTGATCTCGCCCTCATCGGGGATGGGCGCGATCTCGGGGTTCAGGTAGGCGCGGATCAGGACGTAGGTGACGTAGAAGCCGGCCAGCATCAGGCCCGGGAAGAACGCGGCGGTGAAGAGGTCGCCGATCGAGACGCTGGCGGTCAGGCCGTAGATGATGAGCACGATCGAGGGCGGGACCATCGTGCCGAGCGCCCCGCCCGCGCAGCACACGCCGATGGCGAGCCTGCGGTCGTAGCCGAGGCGGAGCATCTGCGGCAGGGCGATGACGCCCAGCAGCACGACCTCGCCCCCGATGATGCCGGACATGGCGGCGAGGATGACGGCGACCAGCAGCGTCTGGATCGCGACGCCGCCCCTCAGCCGCCCGCCCACCATGCGCATCGCGTCGAAGAGGTCCCGCGCGATGCCCGATCGGTCGAGGATCGCGGCCATCAGCACGAACATCGGCACCGAGACGAAGACGAAGGAGTTCACGAAGGAGAAGATGCGGCTGACGATCAGCGGCACCGCCGTCGGCCCGAACCAGCCCAGCGCGAAGATCAGCGCGACGAGCAGCGTGACGAAGGCGAGCGGCATGCCGGTGAGCAACAGCCCCAGCAGCATGGCGAACATCAAGAGCGTCGCGGTCTCGATACCCAGCGCCTGCAGGTCGAAGGAGAGGAATTCCATGGCTTACCGCTTCCGCGCGTAGTTGATCGCGAGCACGAGGAACTGCACCGCCATCACGCACAGGATGAAGAAGAGGAAGAGTTTGAGGAGCCCCGGCGTCGGCGGGTTCCAGGCGGAGCCCGACGTCTCCAGCCGGAAATCACCCGCGGGCGTCCAGATCGCACGCTCGACCACCAACCATGCGGCCCAGGCGAACATGGCCGAGGCCGCGGCGTTGGCGAGACTGATGACGACGTTGAAGATCCGCCGCAGACCCGGCGACAGCGCGTCGTAGATCAGGACGACGCGGATGTGCCGGTCGCGCGCGGCGACGTAGAGCCCGCCGAAGGTGAAGGTGATCGCGGTGAGGAAGATCACCGTCTCATGCGCCCAGATCGTCGGCGCGTTGAGCCCGTAGCGCAGCACCACTTCCAGAACGAGGATCGCAGCGGAGGCGACGATGGCGATGGCGAAGAGCCCGCCCAGCGCGTTGATCGCGCGGCCGAGCAGCCCGGCCTCGGGGGCCGCGCCGGGATCGGTGCGGTGGGTCAGGTCGGGCTCGTCGCTCATCGGGAAGCCTCCGAAGAAAAGGAGGGGCGGACCCTGGCCCGGTCCGCCCCCACGATGGCCTTACTCGGCCACCAGGCCCTGCTCACGCAGGTAGGTCGTCAGCGTGTCATAGACTCGCTGGGCGTTGTCGGACTGGCCGGCGACTTCCTCCCACTGGCCCACGGCGATTTCGCGGAAGCGGGCACGCTCGGCATCGGACCAGTTGTGGACCGTGATCTCCGGATTGGCGTTCGCCTCGGCCACGGCGACCTGGTCGCGCATGGCGAGCTGGCTAGTCATGTCGCGGGCGAAGTCGCGGACCGAGACCTCCATGATCGACTGCAGGTCGGCGGGCATGGACTCCCAGGTGTTGAGGTTCATCGAGACCTCGACCAGCGGCATGGAGTGGAAGCCGGGATAGACCGGGTGGCCCGCCACGTCATGCATGCCCTGCTGGTGGTTGGTGGAGAACACGGTGTAGTCCGCGGCATCGATCACGCCCTTGTCGAGGGAGGTGAAGACCTCGGAGCCCGGCAGGTTCACCGGGGCCGCACCCGCCGCGGCGAAGACCCGCTGCACCAGACCCTCCGGCGCGCGCATCTTCAGGCCCTCCAGATCGTCGACGCCCGTCAGCGGCACAGAGGAGACGAAAGCCTCCAGCCCCGGCGTCGTCGCCCCGATGAACTGCAGGCCGTAGGGGTTGAGGAGCTCGTTCATCAGCTCCTTGCCGCCGCCATACTCGATGAACTGCAGCATCTGGTCTGGCGAGGACCACGCGCCCACCGGGTTGGCGATCAGGCCAAAGGCCGGATCCTTGCCCGAGAAGTAGGACGTGTCGGTGATGTGCCCGTCGATGATGCCGGCCGCCACGGCGTCCTGTGTCTCGGTATGCTGGACGATGGAGCCCACGGGCAGCATCTCCACCGCGATGCGGCCGCCGGACATCTCGCCCACGCGGGCCGCCCAGGCCTGCTTCAGCTCGAAGTTGGGGTTGCCCGCCGGGTCCGAGGACTGGAAGCGCAGGTTGAAGTCCTGCGCCGCGGCCGCCGAGCCGAGCGTCAGGGCCGCGGCCAGTGTCAGGATGGTCATTTTCATCGTTGTTTCCTCCCAGATATCACGATGTCAGTGGGTCGAGAGCCGCGGCAGCCGCGCTTCGGCGGCGTTGACCACGGCGGTGAAAGGCTGCTGCACGTCGATGAAGAGCGGGCGCTCGTCCGCGCCGGGCTCCTCCAGATCGGCGAGCTGGCTGTCGAGGAGCGTGACCGGCATGAAGTGATCGGGCCGCGCGGCCATGCGCTCGGCGATGACCTCGCGCGTTCCGGTCAGGTGAACGATCTGTAGGCGGCCGATCCGGGCGCGCAATAGGTCGCGGTAGGAGCGTTTGAGCGCCGAGCAGGCGAAGACCACGGGGCCGCTGTGGCGCGCCGCCTCCACCGCGTCGGCCAGCGCGCTCAGCCAGGGCGCGCGCATCGCGTCGGTCAGCGGCTGGCCCGCGCGCATCGCCTCGACATTCTGCGGCGGGTGGAAGTCGTCAGCGTCGAGGTAGCGGGCCGACAGCCGCTCGGCCAGCGCGCGGCCGACCGAGGTCTTCCCCGATCCGCACACGCCCATGACGAGCACGGCCCCGTAAGGGCCTTTTGCTGCGCGCGCATCCACCGGCGCCGCCTCCCCGATTTCTGTTCTCATTGGCTGGGACGCTAGATGATAGCGCTAACATCTGTCAAGCGGACTTGTGTCACGCGGATGCGCGGCTACGATGCGCCCATGCGAAAGCGCGGAAATACAGGGGCAAAGCGGCCCACCCTGGCGGATGTGGCGGCCCTCGCCGGTGTCAGCGCAATCACGGTGTCACGCGCGCTGCGCGATCCGCAGAAGGTCTCGCCCCAGTTGCAGGAGCAGATCGCCCACGCGGTGCAGAAGCTGGGCTACGCGCCGGATCCGGCGGCGTCCGCGTTGGCCTCGGGACGGTCGAACACGATCGGGCTGGTGATCCCGTCGCTGACCAACAGCGTGTTCTCCGAAGTGCTGCGCGGGGTCTACGACGCGCTGGAGGAGACGGCCTATTCCGCGCAGATCGGCAACTTCCGATATGCGCCGCTGGGGGAGGAGAAGCTGCTCCTCACCTTCCGCAGCCAGCGCCCGGCGGGGCTGATCGTGGCGGGCACCGACCAGACCGCGGGCTCGCGGCGGTTGCTGGAGGAGATGGCCTGTCCGGTCGTACAGATCATGGATATCGACCCCGACCCGATCGACATGATCGTCGGCTTCTCGCATCACGATGCGGGGGCCGCGGCGGCGCGGCACCTGGTGGAAGCGGGCTACCGGCGGATCGGCCTCCTTGCCGCCCGCATGGACCCGCGCACGCAGAAGCGCGCCGCGGGTTTTCGGACGGCGGCGGGGGCTGCCACCGGGCCGGAGCGGGAGGTGATGACGCCCGAAGCCTCCACCACCGTGCTCGGCGGGCACATGATGGCGGAGCTGCTGGCGAAGGCGCCGGACACCGACGCGATCTTCTGCATCAATGACGATCTCGCGGCCGGCGCACTCTTCGAATGCCAGCGGCGAGGGATCGCGGTGCCGGAGCGGATGGGGATCTGTGGGTTCAACGACCTCGACATCGCCTCGGCCGTGAACCCGCCGCTGACCTCCGTCTTCACCCCGCGCTACGAGATGGGGCGGCGGGCGGTGGAGCTGCTCCTCGCCCGGATCGGCGGCGCGGCGGAGGGGCCGGTGGTCGAGGATATCGGCTTCCAACTCCGCCCCCGTGGCTCCACCGCCACGAAGGGCTGACGCGCCCCTTCATCTGTCTCGAAGTATCCCGGGGGCGAAGGCCGTCTCGGAAACGCTCCGGCGGAGCGTTTCAGGCCGGAGCGGGCGGAGCCCAGGACCGGGGCAGAGCCCCGGGGCTCACAACACGTAGCGGCTTAGGTCGGTGGAGCGGCTGAGTTCGCCGAGGTGTTTCTCCACGAAATCCGCGTCGACCTGCACCGTCTCGCCTGCGCGGTCGGGGGCGGTGAAGCTCAGCTCCTCGAAGACGCGCTCCAGCACCGTGTAGAGGCGGCGGGCGCCGATGTTCTCGACATTGGTGTTCACCTCCGCGGCGATGCGGGCGAGGGCCGCGATGCCGTCCTCGGTGAAGGTGACCTCGACGCCCTCGGTCCCGAGCAGCGCGGTGTACTGCCGGGTGAGGGCGTTGTCGGTCTCCGTCAGGATGCGCACGAAGTCCTCGACCGTCAGCGCGCGCAGCTCGACGCGGATCGGCAGGCGGCCCTGGAGCTCGGGCAGGAGGTCCGAGGGCTTGGCGACATGGAACGCGCCCGACGCGATGAAGAGGATGTGGTCGGTTTTCACCGGGCCGTGCTTGGTGGAGACGGTGGTGCCCTCGATCAGGGGGAGGAGGTCGCGCTGCACGCCCTCGCGGCTCACCTCGCCACCGCGGCTCTCGGTCCGGGTGGCGACCTTGTCGATTTCGTCGAGGAAGACGATGCCGGAGCTTTCGACCGCCGCGACCGCCTCGCGGGTCAGCGCCTCTTCATCGAGGAGCTTGTCGGCTTCTTCCGCGATCAGGACCTCGTAGCTGTCGGCGACGCGCAGGCGCTTGCGGGTCATGCGGCCGCCCATCGCCTTTCCGAAGATATCGCCGAGATTCATCATCTGGCCCGGCGGCATGCCGGGGATCTCCATCGCGCCCATGGGGTTGGAGGTGTCGCGGACCTCGATCTCGATCTCCGTATCGTCGAGCAGGCCGTCGCGCAGCTTCTTGCGGAACATCTCGCGGGTCTGCTCGCGCGCGCCTTCGCCAGCGAGGGCGGCGATCACGCGGGCTTCAGCGGCGTCGTGGGCCTTGGCCTTCACCTGCTCCCGCCGGTATTCGCGGGTGAGCACGAGGGAGGCGTCGACGAGGTCGCGCACGATCTGCTCCACGTCGCGGCCGACATAGCCGACCTCGGTAAACTTCGTCGCCTCGACCTTGATGAAGGGGGCGCGGGCGAGTTTCGCCAGGCGGCGGCTGATCTCCGTCTTGCCGACGCCGGTGGGGCCGATCATCAGGATGTTCTTGGGATAGACCTCCTCGGCCATGTCGCTGTCGAGCTGCCGGCGGCGCCAGCGGTTGCGCAGCGCCACGGCGACGGCGCGCTTGGCGTCCTTCTGCCCGATGATGAAGCGGTCGAGTTCGGAGACGATCTCCCGCGGGGTGAGGTCGGTCATGTGCTGTCCTTCAATCGTTCGGGGGGACAGATAAGCGGCCCGGCGGCAGGCACAAGCCGGTCGCGCGCCGTCACGAGGATGCGACGGCGGACTCCACAATAGCGCCAAGCGACCCAGATTGTCGCAGGGGCCGGGACGCCCCCTCACAACAGGGATCTTGTCATGACTTACAGACTGCCGCTTGCCGCGCTGGCCACCACGCTGGCACTCGCCCTTCCTGCCGCCGCACAGGACGTGCGGGAGGGCTCCTTCGTCGGGGACAGCGATCACGAAACCACGGGCACCGCGTCCGTAGTCTATGACATGGTGATGCTGGGCGCCGATTTCTCCCTCGACGGGGCGCCGGATCCGCGGGTCGCCCTCGGCAAGCAGGACAGCGACGAGCGGCTGCTGCTGGGTGAGCTCGCGAAGCTCGAGGGCGCGCAGGCTTATTCGATCCCCGAAGGCACCACGATCGAGGAGTGGGACCGCGTCTGGATCTGGTGCGAGCAGTTCAGCGTGCCGCTGGGCCACGCGGACCTTCCGACGGCGGAGTAACGCCACTTTCCTTGCGGAGCTGATGCGCCGGGCGGCCAGGCGAGATGGCTGCCCGCGGCCGGTGCTGCGCGGCGTGTCGCACCGCAGATAGACATTTCAAGCTTTTTTGATGGTTTTCAGGGGCCTTCGCCCCGGGCAGGTTGCGGAATTCCGCGGGAAGGGACTTGAACCAGACCGCAGGTTGCAGATTTTCTCTCGATACACGTTGAGGGAGATTCAGCAATGTCACTACACAACCTAAGGTTGTGCGTCCGGAGGCTGTGCATCCCGTTGGCGGGTGCCCTCCTGACCGCCACGTCCGCCGCCGCCCAGACCGTCGAGAGCCTCGAAGCCGCGGTGGAGAGCTACCTGGAGGCGCGCAGCTACGACGCGCTGCCGATAGACCTCGCCCCGATGCGCGCGCTGCTCGCCGACGGGGATATCGCGACGATCGAGACGGTCGGGGGCGAGACCGTGACGGCCAACAGCGCCAATGCCTACATCACCATCTGGGAGCCGCTGCTGGCGGAGCGGGCGCAGAGCCAGACGGTGACGATGGACAGTCCGCTGACGCTGCATGCAGCCGCGAATATCGGCATCACGGGCTTCACCGCGCGGATCGAGGGGACGGCGGCGGATGGCAGCGCGATCGACGAGCGACAGAACGTGAAGCTCTTCTGGCGGCCCGACGATGCGGGCAACTGGCGGATCTTTCGCGAGCATCTGCGGCCGGAGGGCGAGCTGACCGTGATCGAGCCGCTGGAGGGCGAGGCGGTCGAGGGGCAGTGACCGCGGCCTGCGATCAGCCGATGACCTCCACCGTCGCGTTGCCGTTGGTGTAGACGCAGATATCCGCCGCGATGGAGAGCGCGCGGCGGGCGATCGCTTCTGCATCCATGTCCTGGTCCATCAGCGCGCGGGCGGCGGCGAGGGCGAAGTTGCCGCCGGAGCCCACGGCGGCGATGTCGTGCTCGGGCTCCAGCACGTCACCGGCGCCGGTCACGATGTAGAGGTCGCTGCCGTCGGTGACGATCAGCATGGCCTCCAGATTGCGCAGGTACTTGTCGGTGCGCCAGTCCTTGGCGAGATCGACGCAGGCGCGCTGGAGCTGACCCGGCCGCCCCTCCAGCTTCGCCTCCAGCCGTTCGAGGAGAGTGAAGGCATCGGCGGTAGAGCCCGCGAAGCCCGCGACGACCTCCGCCCCACCCGGATTGAGGCGGCGGACCTTGCGGGCCGTGCCCTTCATCACCGTCTGCCCGACACTGACTTGCCCGTCGCCGACAACGGCGACGCGGCCGCCCTTACGCACCGCGACGATGGTGGTGCCGTGCCAGCCGGGGAAGCGGTTCGTCTCGCTCATGATGGTTCTCCTGCCATTGCGGCGGCGATGTAGGGGATCAGAAGCGTCCTGCATAGGGGCGGCTGAGAAATGGCGCGACGAGCCAGCCGGCCATGGCGCCGCCCAGATGCGCCTCCCACGCGAGCATGCCGCCCATGGCGAAGTGCAGGACGACGTTGAGTGCCGTGAGACCGCCGACAAAGGTGGCAACCGGCCGGATTGAGCGTCCGGTGGCGCGGAGGAAATCGAACTCCCACCGCTTCCACGCCGCGATGAAGCCGAAAGCGGCGCCGGACGCGCCGACCATCGGGATCGGCTCCTGCGGACCGAGGAGAGCGAAGGCCCCGCCCCCCGCGATCGCCGTTATGATGAAGAGGAGGATGGTGCGGGCCGGGCCGGAGAGGTCCGTGACCAGCTTGCCAATGGACAGGATCACCGTCGCGTTCATCGCGACATGGAACAGCCCGCCATGGAGCAGCGCATGGGTCAGGAACATCGTGACCGGCTGCAGGTCGAAGAGCGGGTTGGTCCCGTTCAGCAGCGGGTTCCAAAACGCCCCGTGCAGGAACACCCAGCGGCGCGACAGACCGCCATAGCCGCTGTCGCCCAGTTGCAGCAGCAGTTCGATGCCCACCAGCAGGGCGACCAGCGCCCAGAGCGCGGCCATCGGCGTTTGCCGGACATAGGGATCGGGGGTCGGGGGTGTCTCCGTCATGACCCGGACACATAGCGTTCCCGGCGCCGGATTGCGACGGGGGGATGCAGCGCTAGCTCGTCGCGCGGGAGGAACGCGCGATGTGGAAGCTTGACGAGACGGTACAGACCTCGGCCGGGCAGGTGGCCGCGGGGCGGGCGGGCGAGGGGCCGCCGCTGGTGCTCGCCCATGGCTGGCCGTGGTCTTCGCTGTCGTGGCACCGGGTGATCCCGGATCTCGCGGAGCACTTCACCGTGCACTGGTACGACATGCCGGGCTATGGCCGCTCCGAGATGCGGGCGGACCAGCGCACCTCGCTCGACGTGCAGGGCGAGGTCTTCGCGGAGATGATGCGGCACTGGGGGCTGGAGCGGCCGCGGGTCGTCGCGCACGATTTCGGTGGGGCGACGACGCTGCGGGCGCATCTGTTGCACGGGCAGGAGTTCGAGCGCTACGTGCTGATGAACGTGGTGGCGATGCGGCCCTGGGGCTCCGAGTTCTTCGACCATGTGGGCCGACATGTGGATGCGTTCACCGGCCTGCCGCCGCATATCCACGCCGCGGTGGTCCGCGCCTACGTCGAGGGCGCGATGGCCGTTCCGGTGGCGGAGGAGGACGTGGAGGCGCTGGTGAAACCCTGGCTCAGCGAGGCGGGGCGCGGCAGCTTCTACCGCCAGTTTGCCCAGGCCGATGAGCGCTATACGGCCGAGGTCGAACCGATGTTCGGTGACGTGCGCTGCCCGGTGCGCATCCTTTGGGGCGAGGCGGATCCGTGGATCCCGCTGGCGCGGGGCGAGGCGCTGCACGGGCTGGTGACGGACTCCGAGTTCGAGCGGATGGTGGGGCTGGGGCACCTGCCGCAACTGGAGGATCCGGACGCGGTGCTGGCGAAGGTGGTGCCGTTCTTGAAGGAGGGCTGAGCGGGTGGGACGCAAGCCGGGCGGGCGCCTGCCCGTGGGGTGGCGCTCCTGCGGTTCGGACGATGCGCTTTATCCCTGAAAGGTCATTGCTCCGGCGGAACCGAGGCTCGCCATCACAAAGCGCCAGCCCGCCGGGACGGGCAGGCGCTCGCCCGGCGCCTTCGGCTTGATTCCGGGCGATGGGGCGCGACTTGGAACCATTTGCCTTCGCAGCACCGGTTGGTGCCACCCTACGGGCAGGCGCGCACCCGGCTTCTGTTGCGACACATCTGTTCAAATCGGCTTGCCGGGCTAACACGTTTTTCAGACTTGGATTATTCTTTTCACGCCATGACCTTGCTCGCCTGTCCTGCCTGCGACCTGCTGCACGAGGTGCCGGATCTCGATCCGGGCTGCCGGGCGCGGTGTGCGCGGTGCGGGCAGGTCATCGTCTCGGGGCGCGGCGGATCCGTGGACAGGATGCTGGCAGGCGGGGCGGCGGTAGCGGTGCTGATCGTCTTCGCCCTTTTCTTCCCGTTCCTGTCGATCGAGGAGCTGGGGCTGTCCAACACCACGACGCTGATCGACATCACCATGGCGTTTCTCGAGGGCTGGATCGCGCCGCTGGCGCTCGCGACGGCCGCGGCGATCGTGGGGCTGCCGCTCTTGCGGGTCGGTCTCCTCTTCTACGCACTGATGCCGCTGCGGCTGGGCCGCCCGCGCCTGCGCCATGCCGCGGCGGCGTTCCGCACGGCTGAGAGCCTGCGGCCCTGGTCGATGGCGGAGATCTTCATCCTCGGCACGGCGGTGGCGTTGGTGAAGGTGGTGGACATCGCGCAGGTGGGCTTCGGCCCGGCGTTCTGGGCGTTCTGCGCAGCCGTCCTCATCATCGCGCTGGAGCGGACGGTGACGGACACCGCCGCCATCTGGTCGATCCTGGACGACCGCTCATGACCCGGATGGTGAGCGCGCGGGAGGCGGGGCTTGTCGCCTGCAACCGGTGCGAGCTGGTGCATGAGGCCAGCATCTCCCATTGCGAGCGCTGCGGCGCGCGGCTGCATTCGCGCAAGCCCTTCAGCCTGCAGCGGGTCTGGGCGTGGTGGGTCGCGGGGCTGATCGCCTACATCCCCGCCAATCTCTACCCGATGCTGACGACGCAACAGCTCGGCACCGTGCATTCGGAGACGATCGTGGGCGGGGTGATCACGCTGATCGAACTGGGGTCGATCGGGATCGCGGCGATCATCTTCTTCGCCTCGGTCGTGGTGCCGATCTCGAAGTTCCTGATCATCGCCTTTCTCGCGATCTCCGTCCTGCGGCCGAGCGGGATGAGCGCGCATTCACGACTGCATCTGCACCATGTCATCGAGTTCATCGGGCGGTGGTCGATGATCGATGTCTTCGTCGTCGCCCTGCTCGCGGCCCTCGTGCAACTGGGGGCCGCGGCGAGCGTGGAGCCCGGTCCGGCGGCGGCTTGCTTTGCGCTTTCGGTGGCCTTTACGATGCTGAGCGCGCAGGCGTTCGACCCGCGCCTGATCTGGGACGCCCCCGTGCGGAAGGAGCCCGCCACGTGACCGACGCCGCCGCGCCCGAGATCGATACGACCCCTCCGCCGATCTGGAAGCGCATCTCCGTCGTGTGGCTGGTGCCGCTGGTCGCGCTGATCGTGGCGCTGGCCGTGACGTGGCAGACGCTGGCCAATCAGGGGCCGCTCATCACCGTGTCGTTCGAGAATGCGTCCGGAATCACGGCGGGGCAGACGCCGCTGCGCTTTCGCGACGTGACGATCGGCACGGTGGAGGAGGTCGGCTTCGACGACGATCTGAGCCAGGTGCTGGTGGCGATCCGGGTGGAGCCGGAGATGGCGCAGCACATCACCGAGGATGCGGTGATGTGGATCGTGCGGCCGGAGATCAGTGCGCAGGGCATCACCGGCCTCTCCACCGTCTTTGGCGGGACGTACATTGCGGCCGAACTGCCCTCTGAGACGGGCGACATGGTGCGGCGGATCCGGGGGCAGCCGCGGGCGCCGCTCACCCCGCTCGATCAGCCGGGGCTGCGGGTGCGGCTGCTGACGAACAACAGCGGCTCGGTCTCGATCGGCTCACCGGTGCTCTACAAAGGGATCGAGGTCGGCCGAGTCGAGGATTTGGAGCTGACGAGCGACGGGCGCACGATCATCTTCACCACCTTCATCAACGCGCCCTACGACAACCTGATCACCGAAGGGACGCGGTTCTGGAATGCCTCCGGCTTTTCCTTCTCGCTCGACGCGCGGGGGGCGAGCCTGAACGTGGAGAGTCTGGTGACGCTGGTGCGCGGCGGTGTGACCTTCGACACGGTGTTCTCCGACGGGGCGCTGGTTCGGGATGAGCGGACGTTCCGGCTCTACCGCGATCCGCAATCGGCGCGGGCCTCGCTGTTCGACGCGGTGCGCCGCTCGCCGGTCACGGTCTCGGCGATCTTTCCGGGCTCGGTCAGCGGGCTGACGATCGGGGCGCCGGTCTCCTATCGCGGGGTGCCGGTGGGCGAGGTGACGTCGCTGTCCACCCGGCTGGTCGGCGATCCGGGGGAGCGGGAGGTGGAGCTGGCGGCCGCCTTCTCCGTCGAGCCGGGGCGGCTGGGGCTGCCGCCCGATGCGCCTGCGAGCACGACGCTGAACCTGCTGTCGGAGCTGGTGTCGCAGTCGGGTCTGCGGGCGCAGCTCAGCGCCGCCTCGATCCTGACCGGGGCGCAGCGCATCGACCTGTCGGAGATCCCGGACGAGCCGCCGGCGGAGCTGGACCTGTCGAACCAGCCCTTCCCGCTGATGCCTTCAGTCGCGGCGTCGGGCACGGGCTTGGCGGAGACGGCGGAGGGGCTGATCACGCGGATCGACGAGCTGCCGGTGGAGGCGGTGCTGAGCTCGGCGAGTCGTGCGCTGGATGCGCTGGCCGTCCTCCTGTCCGACCCGTCGCTGCAGAACATCCCGACCGAAGCCGAGGGGGCGCTGACGGATTTACGCACCTTGCTGGCGAGCGACGGGCTGACCCAGGCGCCGGACGAGTTGCTGCGTGGGCTGACGGCCCTGCGCGGGCTCTTGGAGGACGCGCAGGAGGCGGCGTTGACCGAGGCGCTGGCCGCCACGTTGGATGAGACGGCGCGGGCTGCCGCGGCGGTCGCGGATGGCGCGCAGACGCTGTCGCCGGAGCTGGTCTCCGCCCTCGGCTCGGCGGAGGAGCTGATCGCGGCGGCGCAGATCGTGGTGGCCGACCCGCAAACCGCGGCCCTGCCGGGTGTGGCCGCCAGCCTGCTGGAGGATCTGCGGCAGGTGACGGCGGACCCGGCATTGCAGGGCGCGCCGGAGCAGCTTGGCACATCCCTTGCCCGGCTCGACGCGATCCTGGCGGAGATCGAGGCGGCGGGGCTGTCCTCGCAGCTCAGCCAGGCGTTCACGGACAGCAGTGTGGCGGCGCGGGAGATCTCGGTGATTGCGGAGAGCTCACGGACGATCCCGGCGGAGCTTGCGGCGCTGATCGCGCAGACCGAGGCGCTGCTGGCCTCCGCCGATGCGATCCTGACCGATCCGGCGTTGCAGGCCGCTCCGGGTGAGTTGAACGCGACGCTGGGTGCGGCGCGGGCGCTGCTGGAGGATCCGGCGACCCGGGCGCTGCCGCAGGCGACGCTCGATGCGCTGGCGCGGGCCGGGCGGCTGCTCGGCGCGTTGGAGGAGGCGGACCTGCCCGGGACGCTGGCGCGGACCATGGCGGAGACGGAGCGGGCGACGCGCGCGGTGGCTCAGTTCACCGAGGATGCGGCCCCCCTGCCCGGCCAGGCCGAGGCGCTGCTCGCCGATCCGGCGCTGCGGGAGATCCCGGCGCAGACGCAGGCGACGCTGGTCGCGTTCCGTGCGCTGCTGACCGATCCGGCGACGACGGCGCTGCCGGGACAACTCTCCGAAGGGCTCGGCAGCGCGCAGACGCTGCTCGCCGCACTGGAGCAGGCGCAGGTGGCCGAGCAACTGGCCGCGACCCTGCAGAATGCCAGCGTGGCGGCCGAGGCGATTGCCGAGGGGGCCGAGGGCGTGCCGGAGATCGTGGCGCAGTTGGAAGCATTGGCGGAGGAGGCATCCTCCCTGCCGCTCGACGCGCTGGCCGCGCAGGTGGAGCGGGTGCTGCTGAGCGCGGAGGCGCTGTTGCAGGCGCCGGGTGCGCGGGAGCTGCCGGGCACGCTGAACGCGACGCTCGACGAGGTGCGGGTGCTGCTGGAGGAGTTGCGGGAGGCCGGCGCCTCCGAAAGCCTGGTGGCCACGCTGTCGGCGAGCGAGCAGGCAGCGCTTGCGATCGCCGACACGTCCTCGCGCCTGCCGACGCTGATCGCGCGGCTCGACGCGCTCGCCGGGCGGGCCGACGTGACGCTGGCGGGCTACGGCGAGGGCTCGGACCTCAACGACGAGGCGATCCGCGCGATCCGGGAGTTCCGCGACACGGCGCGGGCCATCACCTCTCTGGTGCGCCAGATCGAGCGCGACCCGAATTCCCTGATCCTCGGCCGATAAGAGGAGCCTGCCCATGCGCCCCCTTCTGATGACGCTCGCCCTGTTGGCCGGTTGCGGCGGTGCGCCCGACACGCTGCTGCTGCTGGAGCCCGCGGGCGCGGTGACGCCGCTGTCGAGCCCGGTGCGCTCGATCGAGGTGCGGGAGATGTCGCTGCCCTACTATGCCGAGCGGGAGGAGGTCGCGATCCGCGCGGGCGACGGCAGCGTGGTGGTGAGCGATCAGGTGCTGTGGGCCGATCTGCCGTCGCGGGCACTGACCCTGCGGGTGGTCGAGACGCTGGGCCGCGTGCTGCCGGAGGCGGACGTCGCGGCAGAGCCCTGGCCCCTGCTGTCACCCCCCGACCTGCGGGTGGAAGTGCAGGTGGCGTCGCTGATCGGAACACCGGGTGGCGCTTTGGAACTGGCAGGACAGTATTTCATCGTCTCGGACGGTCGGGGGAGCGTCGAGGAGGCCGTAACCTTTGCAATTTCGGAAGAGGTTCGGGGCGACTCACTTGCCGATGTTGCAGCTGCTCAAACACGAGCGTCGGAAAAGCTTGCTCTCCTTATAGGCGAGTCAGTCGCAGCACTGCCTGAACGGGCTCTGGGACGGCGTTGAGGGTTGCTCAGCCCTTCTTTTATTGGCGATGCGCGATCGATTGACCGTTGAGGGAATCGGTGCGGCCAATTTCGACCAATAGGTCAACGATTTTGAGCATTCAGGCGAAATTCGTTCGAAACGGGAACGCGATCTGTGACAGGAGCGCAACTTTGGGTTGTTTCGCGTAACGCAATTTTTTCGAATTTCACCTTGAAATCATGACGTTGCTCTGTGGGCACATTTGCCATTTCTTCGCACTCGCAGCACGAATGCAACTTTCTCCGTGCTGCATAGGCAAACTCTTGCTCATCGCGTAAAACTGTAAATACTCACCCTTGAGTTGAATGGCACTCAGCTTGCGATTGCTTAGCCGGTTGACGGGTCCCCGCCTATCAGTCGGACGTTCACGTCATGGAGAGATCATATGCAGATGACCGAGAAGCGTTCCCGCCCCCCGAAGCGTCTTCTTTTGCTCGGTTGCGGTGGCTTTGTTGGTAGCCACCTCGTCGACCGGCTGCTTGCGGAGACCGAAGACTTCGTCGTGGGTTTCGACCCGTGCACGACGAAGGTGGCGACCCACCTCCAGAACCCGCGTTTCCAGATGCACGCGAAGTACCTCCAGCAGGGCTGGGATGACGGCACCCTCGAGAAAGCCATCGAGGAAGCGGACGTCGTCATCAACCTCGCTGCGATCTGCAACCCGTCCGACTACAACACCCGCCCGCGCGTGGTGATCCAGTCGAACTTCACGGACGTGCTTCCGGTGCTCGACCGCTGCGCCGAGCTCGGCAAGTGGCTGATCCAGTACTCCACCTCCGAGGTCTACGGCCGGACGCTGTCCAGCTACGTCAAGGGCGACCAGTACAAGGATCCCGACCTCTACGTGCAGGAGGAAGAGGACACGCCCATGCTGATGGGCCCGATCCAGAACCAGCGCTGGTCCTACGCGACGGCCAAGCAGCTTCTGGAGCGCTACACCTACGCGCTGCATGACGAATTCGACATGCCGTACACGATCATCCGGCCCTACAACTTCTTCGGCCCGCGGATGGACTACATCCCCGGCCGTGACGGCGAAGGTGTGCCGCGGGTTCTCGCCTGCTTCATGGCAGCCCTGCTCGATGGCAAGCCGCTGGAGCTGGTGGACGGTGGCGAGGCGCTGCGCGTCATCACCTCGATCCACGATGCGATCGACTCCGTCATGCTGATGCTGGACAAGCCGGAAGGCGCGAAGAACCAGATCTTCAACATCGGCAACTCCGGCAACGAGCTGCACATCTACGAGCTCGCCGAGAAGATGCGGAAGGTCTATGCCGAGGTTTCCGGCGACGATCGCTTCCTGGAGCACCCGATCAACACGGTGACGGCCGAAGCCTTCTACGGGCCGGGCTACGAGGACTGCGACCGCCGCGTGCCGGACATCTCCCGCGCGTGGCGTCAGCTTGGCTGGGCGCCCTCCCGCTCGATCGACGAGATCCTGCGCGAGACCGTGTCCTACTACTACAATCTCTACGGTCCGGGCGGCTCCGCCACGAACCGCTACGAGACGTCCTACGCCGTCGCCGGAGAGTGACCCATGTCGCGGCCCGATGTGTGCATCTTCATTCCGTCCTACAACGCGGAAAAGACGTTGGCGGCCGTGATCGCGCGCATCCCGGACGAGGTCCGGGAGCGCACCGATCGCATCGTCGTCGTCAATGACGGAAGCACGGATCGGACCGCGGAGGTCGCCACGGAGATTGCGAAGGAAGATCCGCTTGTAGACCTGGTTTCGCTTCCGCAGAACCAGGGCTACGGGGGCGCCGTGCAGGCCGGCATCGAAGCATGCCGGCCGCGCGATCCCGCCTTCACGATCTGCCTGCACTCGGACGGGCAATACCCGCCCGAGAGCATCCCCGAGTTCCTCGACTACATGACGAAAAACGAGATCGCGCTTCTCCAGGGCTCCCGCCATGCGAAAGGGACCAAGCCGCTGGAAGGAGGCATGCCGGTCTACAAGTGGATCGCGGGCAAGTGCCTGACGTTCCTGACCAACACGATCTTTCCGGGTCGGATGACCGACTACTTCTCGGGCTATCTGATCTATGACCGCCGGGCGCTGCACCAGCTTCCCATCGAGAAGTTGAGCCGGTCCTTCGATTTCGATTTCGAAGTGATCGCCTGCTGCCACGCCGCCGGACTTCCGGTGGCCGAGCAGGGTATCCCGACCCGTTATGCCGACGAGGAATCCCATCTGGAGCCGATCGCATACGGCTTCAGGGTGCTCGGTGTGCTGCGCCGCTACCTGGGCGGGCACTACCACGGACTGGTCCGGGAGACCTCTCGAGCGTGACTATTCTCACTGAGCGCGGTCTGGATGTGGCCGCGCCGGCGCGGAGCGGCTTGCTGTGGGGCGGGTCGCTGGTTGTCGCGCTGTTCGCCTTCATCCTCGGCACGCTAGATGCTGAAGCGATCTACACCGGCGGCGATGCCGTCCGGAAATGGCTGATGGCCCAGCTCGTCATCGAGGGTGATGCGAGCGGCGTCCCCTTCGATCACCATACGATGCGATGGGCGATCAACGGCCCGGCCATCGGGGTCATCGCGCTGTTCGGCGCGAGTGCGTTCACCTACCTCGTCGCCGTCTCCGCCGTCTTTGCCGGTGTGGTCGCACTGGTCTGGTCGCTGAGCATGCGCCTTGCCGGGCCGCTTGCGGCCGCGATGGCGGTCTTCCTCGTCTTCGTCGATCCGCTGATGCTCAACACCTCGGCGCAGTTGCAGCCGACGATCTTCGGCCTCACGGGGCTTTTGATCGCGGTGGCCGCACTGTGGAGCTGGCAGCGGGAGGAGGCGGACATCTGGCTCGTCGTTACGGCGCTGGCGCTGTTTTTCGCCTACGGGGCCAAGATCACCAACCTCTTCTTCTTCCCCGGGCCGCTCTTGCTACTGATGGTCATGGGCAAGTGGCGGGCGATCGCCATCATCGGCGCGATCTTCATCGCACTCTTCGCCGTGGAGACGGTCGCGATCCGGGCACTGTCGGGCGGTGAGCTCGCGCTCGGCCGGATCGAGGGACTGACCAGCGGGCGGCATGTGGACCTGATGAGCACGCATGAGGAGCTGGTCACATTCACCTGGGGCGATCTCTTCCTGCGCTGGTGGCCGATGTATATCCGCGAGGTGCCGATGAAGTCGGTAATCTTCGCCTTCTTCATCGTGGCGGCCCTGCATCCGTTCCTGCGCCGCCGGGTCTTCACCAACGAGACCAACCTCTTCCGCGCCGACGTGCTGGTGGCGATGGGGGTGAGCTTCGCCTTCTTCACCACCTTCTTCATCATCTCGATCGACCCGCTGCTGCTGGGCCAGGATCTGCGCGTCCGCTACCTCTACGTGCTGCAGCCCTTCGCGGCGCTGATGGTCACGGCCTATATCGCGGCGCTGCTCACCCGCTTGCGGTTCCTGGAGCGCTGGCCGGTCGCGCTCGGCTCCGCCGCGGTGCTGGTGGCGAGCCTCGGCCTCGTGGGCTGGAAGTTCGTACGGGCCGAGGTCGAGCGCGACGGCGTCGACGGGATCTACGCGGTCTGGCAGGCCAACGGGTATTTCGAGGAGATGCGCACGCATCTGGAGCGTGGCTGCACGATCTACGTCAACAACGAGCGGGCGGCGACCACGCTGCTGATGTTCGCCTTCCCGCCGGCCACGATCACGCCGAACGACGCGCTCTACTTCTTCCGCCCCGACGGATCGCCGGTGGCCGGAACGGACGCGACCGTGAGCCTGGAGCTGGTGCCGGCGGAGGCGTTGGAGCTCGACCACTGGCGCCGCTCGCGCCAGCCACTTTATCGTCTGTCGCTGAGCGGAGGGGAAACGCAATGCGAGGACACGCTCTATGTCGGGGACACCGACGTGCGTGTGATGCTCTGATCGGCGGGGACACGCCAATGACCTGCGCCATCAACGAAAACTCTCGTGACTTTTTTGCTGCGGCCCCGCTTTCAGTTTGTGCAGGTGCAACATGACCTTCTATTGTCGCGCCGAGGGCAAAGCGATGAGGAGCGGGGACATCGCCATGACACATCTCGTCACCGGGACCGCGGGATTCATCGGATTCCACGTGGCGCGCCGGTTGCTGGAGCGCGGCCATGCGGTCGTCGGCTTCGACGTGGTGAACGACTACTACGACCCGGCCCTGAAGGAGGGCCGGCTGGCCGAGCTGGAGCGTGTGGCCGAGGAGACGGGGTCCGAATGGACGTTCGTCCGCGCGGACCTCGCCGACCAGACGGCGGTCAACGAGACGTTCGAGAAAGCGGGGGGATTCGAGCGGGTTATCCATCTGGCCGCGCAGGCCGGGGTGCGGCATTCGATCAAGAACCCGCATGACTACGTGAATTCCAACCTGATTGGCTTCACCAATATCCTGGAGGCCTGCCGGCACGCGAAGGTGGCGCATCTGACCTACGCCTCGACCTCCTCGGTCTACGGCGCGAACACCGCGATGCCCTTTGCCGAGGAGCACGGCGTCGATCATCCGCTGCAGTTCTACGCGGCGACCAAGCGGGCGAACGAGCTGATGGCGCATGCCTACAGCCACCTCTTCCGCATCCCGACGACGGGCCTGCGCTTCTTCACGGTCTACGGACCCTGGGGGCGGCCCGACATGGCGCTGTTCCGCTTTACCCGCGCGATCCTCGCCGAGGAGCCAATCCAGCTTTTCAACAACGGCGATCACAGCCGCGACTTCACCTATATCGACGATATCGTGGAGGGGGTGGTCCGCGTCTCCGACCATCCGGCGGAGCCCGATCCGGACTGGGATCCGGCGGAGCCGCGGCCCGACCGTTCGGACGCGCCGTTCCGCATCTACAATATCGGGAACAACACGCCGGTGAACCTGACCGAGTATGTCAGCGCACTGGAACGCTCGCTGAACCGCAAGGCGCAGGTGGAGCTCTTGCCGATGCAGCCCGGCGATGTGCCCGACACCTATGCAGACAGTTCCGCTTTGAGCGATGCCGTGGGATACTGTCCCAGTACGCCGGTCGGTGAGGGGGTCCGGCATTTCGTGGACTGGTACAGGAGGTACTACGGTGTCTAAGGGGCAAGTCCTGATCAGGAGCGCGGTTTCCGCGCTCTTCTTCGTTCTGGCCCTGCCCGTTCTGGCGCAGGAAATCGCGGGGGTGGACCTGTCGATCTTCAACCGCGGGCCGGGCACGGTGCTGGTGGTGGATTCACTCGACGATGACGGCGAGGTCGGCACGCTCCGCTGGGCCGTGAACACGTGGGAGACGCGGGACGGCCAGCCGGTGGAGGGGATGCGCTACGTCGTCTTCGCCGTCTCGGGCGAGATCGCGCTGGAGCGGCGGCTGGAGATCCTGCGCGACGACGTGCGCGTGGCCGGGCAGACCGCGCCGCGCAGCAGGCGGGGGCCCGCGGGCGTCACGCTGAGCGGTGCGCCGCTGAAGATCCGCGGCAACCGGGTGATGGTCGAGCATATCCGCGTGCGCCCCGGAGGCGTGCGCGAGGGCGGCCTGCCCGCCGACGACATCGACGCGATCCAGATCGGCCCGGCGCTCAACGAGGGCGATCTGGAGGATATCGTGCTGCGCAACGTCTCCGCCTCCTGGTCGGTGGACGAGCTCGTCAGCGTCTACCCGGATTTCGGCAAGCGCGTGCGGCGCGTCTCGATCCTGTCATCCCTTCTGGCGGAGCCGCTGACGGAGGCGGGGCATCCGCGCGGGCAGCACAACTACGGGCTGCTGCTGCGGCGCGGGGCGCGGGGTGTGCTGGTCGCGGACACGCTGATGGCCGGTGCCACGCGGCGAAATCCGACGCTGGAGCAGGGCAGTTCGGCGGCCGTCGTGAACACTCTGATCGCGAACTGGGGGGAGAAGTCACCGCTCCACTTCATCCTGCGCGACGATATCGAGGGCGAGGAGGCGGAGATCAGCATCACCGCCATCGGCAATGTCGCGCGCGCGGGGGCCAACACCCCCTCCAGCACGCGAAACCGCTACATCACGGTGGAGCCGAGCCAGATGGACGAGTTGCAGGAGGAGGCGCCGGTGGTGCTGTTCGCCCGCGACAACTTCGTGAACGGGCGGCGGGACCGGCCGCCGAGCGGGCAATGGGTGCAGCGGGTCGACACGCCGCCGGTGATCGCGCGGCACGAGCTGCTGCCCGCGAGCGAGGTGGCCGAGCGGGTCTTTGCCCATGCGGGTGCCTGGCCCGCGGCGCGGGATGCCACGGATGCGCGGATCGTGCGGGAGATCGAGACGGGCGCCCATCGCTGGATCGCGATGCCGCCCGATGATCCGGCGACGCCGCGGGCGCAAGGTATGCCCGCGGTGCCCGAAGAGCCCTTCACCCAGGCCGGGGTGCGGATGAGCCGGATCGGCGTCTGGCTCGAAACGCTGCACCGCGCGGCGGGCGGGATCTGAGGCCTACGCCTCCGCCGGCAGGTCGGAGCCGCGGGGCTGGTCGAGCAGTGCCTCGAACAGCGCCTCGGTCCGGCGGGCGACGTCGTCCCAGCTCGCGAAGATCGACTTGTCGATGCGGAAGCGGTCGATCTCCCCATCGGCGGCGAGGACCATCTTCGCCGTCAGCTCCTCGACATTGCCGACGCGGAAGAACTGCTCGGCGCTCAGCGGCAGGTCGGAGTTCTCATCGATATCGCTGACCACCAGCGGCGCGTCGTGGCTGATCGCCTCGAGGATGGCGTTCGACAGGCCCTCGTGGCGGGAGCTGTTCACGTACATCAGGCAGGAGCCGTAGAGCGCGCCGATCTGGTCGCGCGGCAGGCGACCGGTGAAGACGACATCCTCACCCGCGATGGCCTGCAGCTTCTGCAACTCGCCTGACCCGTCATCGCCGCCGACGAGCACGAGCTTGCCCATGTCGGGCCGCTGCTCCTTCGCCTTCTGGAAGGCGGTGATGAGCGTGGTGAAATCCTTCTGCCAGGTGATCCGGCCGACGGAGAGGAAGAAGCGGTCCTTTTCCAGTCCCCACGGCGCGAGATCCTCGGGCGTCACGTCCACATGCACCGGGTCGATGGCGTTCGGGATCACCACGACCTTGTCGGTGACGTTCCGGTCCACGAGGCGGTTCTTCAGGCTGTCGGTGACGGAGATCACGGCGTCGGCATAGCGGAGCTGCCACTCGCAGAAGCGGAAGGCGGTGCGCCCGATCGGGCCCCACTTGCCGTTGAGATAGTCGGCCGAGCCGTAGCGGACGGTGACGCGCTTGGCGAAGATCTTGTAGACCATCAGGAAGAACGCCGCGTTCAGGCCCTGGCAGTGCACGATGTCGGGCCGCATCCGCGCGATATGCCAGATGGAGGCCATGTACATGTAGAGCTTGTCGGTGCCGAGGATGCGGACGGAGGGCAGGCGGATGATGTTCACGCCACGGTATTCCGTCGCCTCGGTGAACTCCGCGAGACACAGCATCGTCACATCGTGACGACGGGCGATCACCGGGAAGATCATCTCCGCGCTCTTCTCGGCACCCCCCTCGACGTTCGGTATGCCACGGGCCCCGGGAGAAACGATTTTCATGTGATAGCTCCGATTGACGTTCGCACCTGCACAATCAACTATGAGTTGTACCACAACCAAAAGACTTCGCCATCTTTTCTGAGGGTTGCCCCCCATGAACGCGACACCGCTGCGGATCACGTATCTGCTGATGAGCTGGCCGATGCCCAGCCAGCCCTTCGCCATCTCCGACGTGCTTGCACTGCAAAATCTGGGGCATTCGGTGACGGTTCGGGCGCTTCGCCCCGCCCAGCCGGAGCATCTGGCGGCGGCGCGGGAATACGGCCTGACCCTCGATGAGCGGAGCCATCCGACGTGGAAAGGCACAGGGAGCGTTGCCGTTCAGCCACGCAACCTCGGCCTCGCAGCGCGGCTCGCCGGGGTGATCGCGCGGCATGTGGGGAGGAGCGGCGGACAGCTCGTCCGGGCGACGGCGCTGATTCCCCGGCTGGTCGATATCGCGGACGAGATGCGGGACGATCCGCCCGATGTGGTGCACGCGTTCTGGGGGCATTACCCGGCGCTTGCCCTGCCCCTCGTGGAGCAGATCGCACCCAAGGCCGTGCGCTCGATGTTCCTGGGCGCGTATGATCTGACCACGCATTTCCTGCCGGCCGCGCCGCATCTAGCGGGCACCTCTCACACGGTGTTCACCCATGCCGCCGAGAACCTGGAGCTGCTGGCCGAGCGCGGCGTCGATCCGGCGCGGGTCACGGTTGTGCCGCGAGGCATTCCGCTGGACCTCGCCAACACGCCCGCGGCGGAGAAGGAGCCGGGGCTGATCCTGACGGCCGCGAACTTCCAGAAGGCGAAGAACATCGACCGGATCATCGACGCGATGCCCATGGTGCTCGCCAAGCATCCGGGCGCGCGGCTGGAGATCGCGGGTGACGGGGCGGAGCGCGAGGCGCTCAAGGCGCAGGTGGAGCGGCTGGACCTGGCGGAGAAGGTGACCTTTCTCGGCATGCTGCCGCGCGAGGCGCTGTTCGCCCGGATGCGCGCCGCCACGATCTTTGCCTTTGCGTCTACCAAACCCTCCGAACGGCTGCCCAACGTGGTGAAGGAGGCGATGCTGGCGCGCTGCCACATCATCACCTCGCACACGCCGGGGATCGAGGCGCTGGTGGAGGACGGTGTGACCGGGGAGATCGCGCGGGACATCGCGCCCGAGGCGCTGGCCCAGCGGATCGGTGCGGCGCTGGTGGAGAAAAAGCAGGAAACGTCCGGTCCGCTGAGCGAGAAGCACATCCGCGACAACTTCTCGGCCGAGGCCGCGATGGAGCGCTACGTGGACCGGTGGCGGGGTGGCGCGGGGGTCTGAGCCCCGCGCCCTCCGGTATCAGACGAAGAGGAAGTCCTCGACGCCGAGATTGGCACTCTCGAAGTTCGCGAGCCGGATCTCGTCGCCCCGGTCGCCATAGCGGATCAGGGTATCGATGCCGCTGTCGAAGATGCCGAGATCGCCGAAGCCGAGGCCCGTGGGCCGCAGGTCGAGCCGGTCGAGGCCGTCCTCGAAATCGGTGATCGTGTCGGTGTCGTCGCCGAGGCGGAAGACGAAGGTGTCGCGCCCGCCGTTGCCGGTCAGGATATCGTCGTCGTTGTCGCCCTCGATCACGTTGTCGCCGTCATCGCCGATCAGGACGTTCTCGCCCCGCGTGCCGATCAGGTTCTCGATATTAGCGAAGGTCTCGACCACGCCGTTGGCGAAGGTCACCTCACCGGTGTTGAGGTCGATATCGGCATCGGCGCGGGTGTAGCTGAAGTCGAGCGTGTCGCTGCCCGCCCCGCCGTCGAAGGTGTCGATGCCGAGACCGCCGATCAGGATGTCGTTACCGCCGGCCCCGTTGAGCACGTTGTCCGCGTCGCTGCCGGTGATGATGTTGTCGCCGTCGGTGCCGATCACGTTCTCGACGTTGCGCACGGTCTCGGTCACGCGGCCGAGGAAGATCGCCTCCTCCCGGTCGAGATTGATATCCGCGTCCGCCGTCGTGTAGCTGAAATCGACCGTGTCCACGCCGGAGCCGCCGTCGAAGAAGTCGATGCCGGTATTGCCGATCATCAGGTCATCGCCGGCGCCGCCGAGCAGGATCTCCTCCCCGTCCTTCTCGCCATCCGAATCGGTGCCGATGAGGGTGTCGTTGCCTTCGCCGCCACGCAGCTCGGCCGCGAACTTCTGGGAGATGATGAGGTCGTCGCCCTCGTTCCCCTCAGCGAGACCGCCGCGGATGAAGATGGTGTCGTTGCCCTCGCGGCCGTAGATCTCGCCGTTGCCGGTGAGGATGTTGTCGACGGAGGAGCCGAAGATGATGCTCTCCCCGCGCGGGCCGATCAGGTTCTCGACGTTCACGATGGTCTCGACCACCTGCTGGCCGCGGGGGCCGAGCACCTGGGTGAAGTCGAAGATGATGGTCCCCGCTTCTAGGTCGATGGTCGCGCCGATCGGCTTGTCGCTGTCGTTCAGCGTGACGGTGTCGATGCCGTCGCCGCCGTCGAACGAATCGATGCCCTTGCGGCCGTCGAAGAAATCGTTGCCGCCGCCGCCGATGAAGGTGTCGTCGGGATCGTCGCCGAAGCCGCCGATGAAGACGTTGTCGTTGTCATCCCCGATGAACGTGGTGCCCGCGCCGGACGCACCGATCGCGTTCTCGACGTTCACGATGGTCTCTACCGTGCCGCCGGGAAAGCGGATCTCGCCCGCGGGCAGGTCGATGACGACGGTCCCCGACTTATAGGTGAAATCGACCGTGTCGGTGCCGTCGCCCCCGTCGAAGCTGTCGACGCCCAGCCCGCCGCTGAGCGTGTCGTCTCCCTCAAGGCCGATCAGGTTTTCGTCGCGATCGTCCCCAGCCAGCGAGTCGTCACCCGCCGTCCCAATGATATCAATAGCCATATTTTCATGCCCCCTAGCGTGACCCGGCCCACCGTCCGACGGACCGGTACCTACACGTATAAGTTGCACATATGACGGTGCCACTCACCTAAACGCTTAAAAGTGTGACCAAACGTTGGAGTGCGGTTTCGAGGGCACAACTGCTCCGCAGACAGGCAATCAACCGCCGATGGGACCGGTCCGAAGCTCCAGCCCGCGACGCACCGAGGGGCGCAGGACGCGGGACCAGACGGCCCCCATACGGCTGGCCGACAGCAGGGCGGAGGCGACCCGCACGATGGGCAGGTTGGGGTGCTCGTTGCGCGCGGCGGCAATGAGCTTCTCCGCGTTCTGCGTCTCTTCGATGGCGAGCATCTTGATGCCGACGCGGGCGAAACGGCCGGCGAGGCTGGCCGAACGGGTGCGCAGAAGGCCCGCGGAGGGGCCGGTGCGCTCCAGCGGATCAGGGCGGCCTGCGGCCACCTCGCGCCCGCAATGGACGGCGAATTCGGAGAGCATGCCCTGGAGAATCAGCTTCTCCGCCGTGGTGGAGACGCCGCCGGCCAGACGCTTGCGACGGTAGAGCACCTCGGGCACCACGGCGTGGTCGGTGTGGCGGCTCATCCGGACCCACAGGTCGCGGTCCTGGGCGAAGCGGAAGAACTCGCGGTAGCCGCCGACCTTGTCGAAGAGGTCGCGGCGATACATGACCTCGCCGTGGGTGAAGGGATTACGCTTCAGGATCTCCTCCCGGAGCGGCATGTCGTCGGTGGGTTTCTTGAGCTCCAAGGCCTGACCCACAAGATCCTCGTTCTCGATCCAGCAGCCGACGAGGCCGATCTCGGGCCGGGCCTCAAGGATCGCGGCCTGCTTCGCGAGGCGCTGGGGCTGGGAGATGTCGCCGGAGCCGTGGATCGCGACGTACTTGCCGCGGCTCGACCGAATCGCGGCGTTCACCGCGGCGACGAAGCCCATGTTCTCATGCCGCCGCACGATGAGGCGGGGGTCGTCCAGCGCCTCCAGCGCCGCACCGGTTCCGTCGGTGGAACCGTCATCGGCGGCGATGATCTCGATGTTCTTTTCGGTCTGGTCGAAGAGGCTCTGCATCGCCTCCCGCACGTGGCCGACGCGGTTGTAATAGACCGTGACGACGGAAACGAGCGGCTGATCGGTCATGGGCGGGCCCCCGGGCGTAAGACCCGCAGGGCGGGCACCTTCTGAATCAGAAAATCGAGATCGGACATACGCGGCGTCACGAAGTCTACCAACGGTGTTTTGGTAACGCGACAGTAGAGAACCGTGAAGGCGGCTGCCGTCCCGAGATAGCTGATGGAGCACGCGATCGCCGCCCCTTCCGCCCCGTAGGCGGGGATGAGGAAGGAG
The DNA here is from genome assembly GCF_015679265.1 of Pontivivens ytuae. Lineage (NCBI taxonomy): Bacteria > Pseudomonadati > Pseudomonadota > Alphaproteobacteria > Rhodobacterales > Paracoccaceae > Pontivivens > Pontivivens ytuae. Next base: position 2,101,363 of record NZ_CP064942.1, on the reverse strand, counting down.
GCCGCGGCGGCGTTCAGCCCCAGCGCCGGAATGATGACGAGCATGGAGACCCAGGGCCGCCCCTTGCCCGCGAGATCCACGTTCAGGATCTTGAAGATCACGAAGGCGACGATGCCGGGCAGGAGCAGGATCAGCACCTGCGCGCTGTCCGCGAACTCAGCGCCGAAGACCAGCGGGATCAGCACCGGGCTGACGATCCCGAGGCCCGTGGCCCCAATGATGCCGATGATAACCGAGAGGCGCAGCAGGATGCCGATCCGCTCGGTAAACTGGGCGTCGTTCTTGGCGTTGGCGCTGCGCGACAGGATCACGGCGGACATGGTGCCGGGCACCTGCCAGATGAGCTCCGCAATGCTCTCACCGAGCGCGTAGATCCCCACCTGCTCCAGATCCGACCAGTACTGCAGGAGGAAGATGTTGATCTTGTAGTTAAGCGAGATGAGGAACAGCGCCACGGCGAAGATCCCGCCGAGGCGCAGCATCGCGATGATGCAGTCCTTGTCGAAGATCGGGGTGAGCCGCACCTCCCGCGCCACGAGCCGGGCCGCGTAGGCGGCGACCACGATCACGCCGATCAGCGCCGCCCAGACCGCACCGGTGATCGAGATCACGCCGATCAGCGCCAGGATGCCGAGCACGATGAGTTGCGTGACCCCCGGCATCCAGTTCACACGGCTGAAGACGGCGACCTTCTCCATCCCCAGGAAGATGCCGGTCGTGTAGTTCCGCATCAGGCCGAACGGGATGAAGAGCGTCGCCGCGATCACGGCGGCGACCGTGAATTGCGGCTGCCAGGCGATGTTGAAGTAGATCAGGCAGATCAGCACCCCGATCACGCTGGAGGCGAGGTACAGCAGGATCAGCGTGCTCACCACCGTCTGCGCGTCGAAGGTCTTGCGCCCGATATGGTAGGTCGTGGCTTGGCGCAGCCCGAGCTCCGCCAGCGTGATGATGAGGAAGGGCACCACGGTCAGCGCCGTGATCGCACCCTTGCCTTCCGGGCCGAGCGTGCGCGCGATGATGACATTGGCGCCGAGCGTGGCGAGCAGCACGATGACGCGCGCCGCGCCGACATCCATGACATCGCGCAGGAAGCTCCGACGTTTCGGGGCGTGACCGGTCATAGACCTCTCCGAACGGCGGGGCGTGTCAGAGGTTGTCCGGCCGCGGCTCGGGCCTCGGCGACACGCGCACCGGCAATGGCGTCAGTATGTTCGCCCGTGCGCCGACAATAACATCCCCGTACTCGGTCGCGTCGGAGGCGCGGTCGTCCTCGTTGGCGGAGGCCGGCAGCACGTCGAGCGGCGTGTCGAGGCCGGGTTCGGAGATCAGGCCGTCGCCATCGGCGGGCTGCTCCTCGGCG